>CAKUWD010000006.1 GCA_934699065.1 uncultured Treponema sp. | reverse complement strand
CATTCAGGAGGAATGCAAAATTATGGTGAATGTGAATTGTATGAAAATGAGAAACTTAATGTTGATATATATTTTGGTAAAGCAGATTATAAATCAATATTACCATCAAATTATCTTGGTGATGGAAAAGGCTACGAACCAGACATTTGGGCAACAACTGAAACAATCGCTTCTGTGCTCACAGGTCTTGGAGTAGATGTAAGCGGAATTATCTTTCAGTAGTTTACGGGTTTTACTGCAGGCAGATTTTGTCTAATCGTGAAACATTTTCTGATATAAAGTCGGCTCCGGCTTCTTCAAGTTCTTCGCGGCTTCCATAGCCAAAGAGAACTCCGCATGACTTGAGGCCGATTTTTTTTGCGCCCAGAATGTCGTGCTTGCGGTCCCCAATCATCAGGATTTTTGATTTATCCGATATGTGATTACGTTCGATTGCGTATGCAATAACTTCGTCTTTTTTACTGCGACTTTCATCCATCAGGCTGCCGCAAACATTCTCGAAATATTGAGCCAGGTCAAAGTGTTCTATAATGCGAATTGAATATTCTTCCGGTTTTGAGGTAGCCACGACTAACTTTTTTCCTGCAGCTTTAAGACCAGCCAGGAGTTCCGGGATTCCAGGATAAACTGAATTTTCTAGCAGGCCCTTTGTTGCAAAATATTCACGATATTTTTTTACACCTTCTGCGGCTTTCTGCTCATCAAAGCCGAATTGAGTTTTGAAAGTTTCTGGCAGTGGCGGTCCGATAAATGTACAAAGAGTTTCGTAGGATGGGATTTCAATTCCAAAATATTTTAGTGCGTGAATAAAAGAATTTGTAATTCCCTTGGCTGGGTCTGTGAGTGTTCCGTCGAGATCAAAGAAAAGATAATCAAACATAAGTCATTATAAAAAGAGAAATATTTGCAGGTCAAGGGTGTCATTGAGAATGAAGTGAAGTAATGTATAAAATGGATTGCTTCGTCGCTTCGCTCCTCGCAATGACAGAGATGTGTTGTAATCTATTATATCCTTCTGATATTATTAAATTAATGGACTTTACACAAAAACCGCTAAAAATATTTTTCTCTTATTACAAACCGCACATCGGGCTTTTTATTGCAGATATGCTTTGTGCTTTTTTTATGGCTTCAATTGATGTTGCCTTTCCAATGTTTTCACGTTATGCGCTCAATACGCTTATTCCAAATCATCAGTTGAAAACTTTTTTGACGCTGGTTGGTATTCTGCTTGTAGGTTTTTGTATTCATAAGATGTGTAACTGGTTTGTCGCTTATTGGGGACACGTTTTTGGAAACCGCGTTGAGCAGGATATGAGACGTGATGTTTTTGACCATCTTGAAGAATTACCTTTCAGCTTTTATGACACAAACCGTACAGGAAAAATCATGTCGCGGGCAACTACCGATCTTTTTGAAATTACAGAGCTTGCTCATCATGGGCCGGAAGATTTTTCTATTGCCATGCTGAATCTGATAGGTTCTTTTATTCTTCTTCTGACAATCAGATGGGAGCTTGCAATTATTGTTTTCATAATGCTGCCTGCTATCTTTTTTATCGTATTTACTTCTCGTCGTAATCTTTCTAAAGCTTCTGCTAAGGTAAAAGAGACAACTGCAGAAGTAAACGCTGGTCTGGAATCCAGCATCTCTGGTATTCGGGTTACAAAAGGGTTTGCAAATGAAGATTATGAGCGTGCCCGCTTTGACTTTTATAACAAACAGTACAGTGCTGCAAAACAGGGGCGTTTCCGTTATATGGCAAGCTTCTTTTCAAATATTGAATTCTGCAATAATTTACTTTCTTTGCTTACCCTGGCTGTGGGCGGTTATTTTATTATGAAGGGGAAAATGACTCTGCCAGACTTAGTTGCGGCTAACTTATTTGTTGCAAGCTTTGTTGGACCAATTAAAAAACTAAACAATTTTGTTGAACAGTTTGCTACAGGAATGGCCGGTTTTAACAGATTTATAGAAATTATGAGAACTGAGCCGGAGCCTGCAGATGCTCCTGATGCTGTAGAGATTCTTTCAGCAAGAGGCAATATCAGTTTTAAGAATGTTGACTTTTCTTATACTCCGGATTTTCCTGTTTTGAAAAATATTAATCTGGATATTCATTCGGGGGAAAAGTTTGCTCTAGTTGGTGCAAGCGGTGGTGGAAAATCTACTATTTGTAATTTGATTCCACGCTTTTATGAAATTACCGGTGGTTCAATCAGTCTTGATGGAATTGATATTCAAAAGATAAAAAAGCATTCGCTTCGCAGTCAGATTGGAATTGTTCAGCAGGATGTATTTTTGTTTGCCGGAACAATTCGTGAAAATATTGCTTATGGTAAACCTGATGCCACAGATGAAGAAATTATTCTTGCAGCAAAAAGGGCCGAAATCCACGATGACATTATGCTCATGCCTAACGGCTATGATTCTGTGGTGGGCGAGCGGGGAATTAAGTTAAGCGGTGGCCAGAAGCAGAGAGTTTCTATTGCACGATGCTTCCTCAAAAATCCACCTATTCTTATTCTAGATGAAGCAACTTCTGCCCTGGATACAGCAACGGAAATAAAGATTCAGCATTCTTTTGATGCACTTTCTAAGGGTCGTACAACTCTTGTAATTGCACATCGTCTTTCAACAATTAAAAATGCAGATAAAATTGCTGTTGTAAATGACCATGGAATAGTCGAGCTTGGTACTCATGAAGAGCTTATGGCAAAAAAGGGTGAGTACTATAAATTACAGAATGTTCAAATAG
Organism: uncultured Treponema sp.; assembly: GCA_934699065.1. Taxonomy (GTDB): domain Bacteria; phylum Spirochaetota; class Spirochaetia; order Treponematales; family Treponemataceae; genus Treponema_D. Next base: position 31,555 of record CAKUWD010000006.1, on the reverse strand, counting down.
CTGAGTAATTAAATCAACTTACAAAAATAATTCTGCAATAAATACAACAGCACAGCAGGCACAGGCAACAGGGAAAAGACCAAGTCCTATATAAGATAAAATAATTCCAACAGCAAGTGCGATTATGCCTGCAATAGGAGACTGTGTAGCTTCTATGATTGAAGGGAATGTCATTACTGCCAGAGTTATGTAAGGTACATAGTACAAAAATGATTTTATAAAGCGATTTTTGATTGGCTTGCGAATTAATGTAAGAGGAAGAACTCGAATTAAATAAGAAACAAAAAAAGCTGTAAAAATAGATAAATAAATATATGAATTCATAATTTTAATCTCCACAAAGGTGATTTCGAAATGTTATTCAGACTACTCAGTCACCGGATTATCGTTTGAATTAGATTCAATCACTGAATCATTGTTATCATCTGGAATCGGTTTAATTAAAGCAACAATACTTGAAATTACAACTGTAAGAATTATGGTACGTGTACCACCAGAAAGTTGACTAACTAACGGTAGTTTGGTAAAAGCAAAACTTGCTGCAAAACTTACAAGTACAGAAATCATAATTACAATATTCTTTTTTGCAGGAGGAACGATTATAGCCAGAAACATTCCATAAAGAGCAACAGAAAGTGCGCTGACTACACGAGTTGGTAAAAAGTTACCAGCTATAATTCCAAGTGAAGTACCAATACTCCAAAGTGGAATCGCAACTAATAAAGCTCCATAATTATAAACAGGATTTATATATCCTGGTCTTGCTATTGTAATGCCAAAGATTTCATCAGTTACACCAAAACCAATAAAGAAGCGATGAATTAAAGGAGTCTTTGGATCAAAGCGTTGTGTAAGAGCAGTACTCATAAGAAGATAACGCGCATTTACAACAAGAGTTATCAATGCGATTTCTAGGAAAGTAGCTGCTGCCTGCATTGATGTAAATAGAGCATATTCACCTGCAGAAGCAACACAAAAAAAGCTGGCTATAAACCCCTGTAGTGGAGTAAGATTTGCATTACGTGCAACAATTCCAAGAGAAAAAGAAACTGCAAAATATCCGAGACCAATAGGAAGGCCGTCTCGCATGCCTTCGAGAAAAACTTTATTTTTCATGTTCTACCATTTAAATTAAAAAAACGGTGGTTTCGATACACCTGCTTTGCAGGTACTCAACCACCGTTTGCATTTTAGCATAATATTATTTCTTTGCCAAATAACTAAGCGTTTGCCATAGACTTCAATTCTGCAAGCATCTTAGGTAAGTCGTTTTCCATATTCTCGTTTGTGAACTGGCAGGTACCAACTTTTTCGTGACCACCGCCACCATATTTCAGCATCAAACTTCCGACATTTACTTTACTTGTCTTGTTTAAGATACTGTAACCAACGGCAGCAGAACATCCCTGTCCACCACGACCGCTTACAATCCATGCCGAAATATTCTGCTCAGGATACATAGAGTAAATCATAAAGCGGTTTCCGGTATAAATAGGATCAACACCTCGTAAATCAGAAATAATAAGATTTCCTTCTGTAATTGTGTGTACCTTTACCATTTCTTTGAATTTTTCTGTCTGTTCATTATAAACTTCAATTCTTTCCTGTACATCAGGCATTGCAAGAATTTCTTCTGTTGATTTATCGCGGCAGGCAACCATGAGTTTTTCCATGAGCGCATAGTTAGGTACAGTAAACTCACGCCAGCGGCCAAGACCTGTTCTTGGGTCCATTAAAAAGCCAACAAGAATCCAGCCTTTTGGATTCTGGATTTCATCAATTGTAAGATTGCCAGAATCCACTTTATCAACAGCAATCATAATATCATCGAAGTTTGGGAACTTTTCTTTTCCGCCGTAATATTCGTAAATAATACGTGCGCAAGATGGAGTTATGCGGCTTTCGCCTTTATATTTTCCTTCAAGTTGATTTCTTTCAAATTCACTTGAATGATGATCAAACCAAAGTCCACAACCTTCTACAAATGGAACGTTTGCTAGGCAGTCATTGCTGTCTATCGGGATAAGCCCGTCCTGTAAATCTTTTGGATGAGCAAATTTCCAGTGATCAATAACGCCGGCTTCAAGAAGAAGTGCCCCGCATGCAAGTCCGTCAAAATCAGATCGTGTAACAAGTCTCATTGCCATAATAATTCCCTCTTTATAAAAACGATTTTATACATATATTTTAACCTACTTTTTTAAAAAAAGATATTTTTAAATTTACTTTTATATTATTTTACCTTGTGATATAGTAGGGAAATGTAAGCCGAAACCAATTCGGGATGACAATTCTTAATTCAGAATTATGAGGTTTTTGATGAATTACGAAATGCAGGAAATGCCAAAGGCTGGAGATACAGTTGTAGTTGGAATGTCGGGTGGTGTAGATTCTACTCTTACTGCCCTTTTATTGCTTGAACGCGGCTGTAAGGTTATTGGCGCAACTATGTCTCTTTGGGATGGAAGTCTTCCAGAAATTCATACTGGAACAAAAACCCGTGAAGCCTGCTTTGGTCCTGGAGAAGAAGAAAATATCGAGGAATGTAAACGATTCTGCGAATCTCACGGAATTGAGTATCATGTTATTGATGTAAAAGAAACTTACAAAAAAGAAATCCTTGAATATTTTAAGAGTGAATATCGAAGCGGTCGTACTCCAAATCCTTGTATCCGCTGTAATATGATGATTAAGTTTGGTGCTCTCTTAAAAGGCATAGAAAATCTTGGAATTAATTTTGATTATTTTTGTACCGGTCATTATGCAAAGATTGTTCGACCGTCGGAAGGACTTTTTGGTTCAGATAAGCGTCCTTGTATGATTGCGGGTGCCGAAGATGTTTCAAAAGATCAGACATACTTTTTATATCGTGTGCCTTCAGAGACTCTGGAGAAAGTTCGCTTCCCGCTTGCTGTAATGAAAAAGAGCAAGGTTTTTGAACTTGCCCGTAAGGCTGGACTTGAAGCTGCTAATCGTGAAGAAAGCCAGGATTTTATTGGTGAAGAATATTTTGATATCCTCTTTGCGGATAAACCGAGCGTGCCAGGAGATATTATTGATTTAGATGGACATGTGCTTGGACGGCATCGGGGAATTGAACATTACACGGTTGGGCAGCGTCGTGGTCTTGGCGTAGCAGTTAATTATCCGGTTTATGTTCATTCAATTGATGCAAAGAATAATGTAGTAGTTCTTGCGCCAAATGAAGCCCTTAATTCAAATGCTCTTATTGCTGATGATTTTGTATGGCCTGCTGGAGTTGAGCCATCAGAAGGTTTTGATGCAATGGTAAAAATCAGACTGGCAAGTAAGCCTGCAGCGGCTCATATTGAACGTTATGTTTGTGATGAAAAAGAGGCTGCTAAGTATCGGGGTCAACCCTGGAAGATAACTTTTGAGCAGCCGCAAAGGGCAGTTGCACCTGGACAGTCGGCAGTGCTTTATAAGGATGGAGTTATTGTTGGAGGCGGGGTCATTTACCGTACAAGCCTATAATCGAAAATCCGTTAAAAAACGAGCCGAAAGGGTCGTTTTAGGATTATCGATTATAGGCTCAGAGGCAAGCTGTGCTTGCCGACTTTTTATAGATCCAACAGTTTTTCTGCATTTTTGTGCAGAATCATTTCACGTTCTTCGTCGGATAAATCAAGGCGATTAAATTTTTCTAATTCTTCTTCGTGATCCCACATTGGAAAATCAGAGGCAAATAAAAATTTTTCTACCCCGTGTGCACGAATCATTTTGTTAGCTTTATCTAACGAAAGCCATTCCAAAGTACTTGAAGTATCAAAATAAACATCTTCTCCAACAAGATACTTCATTGAATTATCCCATTCAGTATAACCGCCAAAATGAGCTGCAATCAAAGTAAGCTTTGGATGCTTTTTATGAAGATTTAAAATTCTCTGTGGGCCAGAAAAATCATAACGGTAATCTCCGGCATGCATAATCAGTGGCATTTCCAGATCTGTCATGATGTCATAAACATTATCCATGCGGGCTGCATCAATCTGGAATTTCTGAAAATCAGAGTGAAGTTTTATACCACGAAGGCCAGCTGCTTTTATTCGATGGAGTTCTGCTTCATAATTATCATAATCAGGATGCATGGTTCCAAAGCCAATAAATTCAGGATGTTCTTCGCATTGTTCAATAGTAAAATTATTAGAAGGCTCAACCTGCATTGCTTTTGTTGCAACAGGTAAAATTACATATTTAGAAACTCCGATTTTTGAACCGCTTTCAAGAAGTTCTTCAGGGCTTCCGTGATATTTCATTGGATAGTTATAAAAATCGCCGACACTCTTAGAAGCTTTTTCGGCAATTTTTGCAGGATATATGTGACAGTGGAAATCAATAATCATAATGTGAAAAGAATACTGTTTTGAAAATAATTAGTCAAATTGATTATTCGGACAAATATTTCTTAAATTCAGGATACTGTTCGACAAAAACTTTTGCGGCTTCTTCATAATTTTCCCAGTTTGAGTAAAATAGTGGAACTAAACCTGGTAAGAAGGTGAGATCTGTAACATTCATATATTCGTATTTAATGTTATGCTCATCAAAAAATTGTCTTACAGAATCTACAGTATTATAAAGAACGTAAGCCAGGAAAGTTGAACAAACAAAATGATATTCAAGATCATCAGAGTTTATATCTACAATTTTATTTTTAGCACTTTTTGGATATTTTGCAGTTCCAAAAGCCCGGTATTTTTTATTGGTAAAATATCTTTTTCCAATGAACCATATACCAATTTTGACATTTTTCAAAGAAGCATATTTGAGTTTTGTACTGGCGGCATATTTTTCTATAAATACTTTTGTATCTTCAAATTCTTTTTCAGAAACTTTGAGTGCATAAGTAATTTGTTCTGACTTAGCAGGGTCACAATGTTTCATGTATTTATTATCTAGAGGAGAACGACAGTTTTCTTCTGCAAGCTGATATTTTCCTCCAAAAGTTAGTCCATAAAAACAATCATCCAGGGAAAAATTAATTGCAGAATGACTTAAGTCTGGAACATCTTCTGTTTTTGTAAGAGATAAACCGCCCTGCAAGAAATTTGCAATATATAAGGGATTACTATAAATAGGATTATAAAGTCTTATGAAAATATATTTGTAATCAGGATCATCAGTTTCTTCAAAATGAACATCATTTGAAATCGCAAAAGGAATTTGAGGTTCTACATCATAATCATATTCAATATCATGCTGGACATAATTACGTGTAATAGTTTCTGTTGTTTTACATCCAATAAATAAAAAACTAAGAAGAGAAAAGAAGAGGATAAATTTAATTTTGTTAGTCTTATTAAACATTTATTTCCAGCTTTTTGCCGGTTGGTTGATATTGATAATAACGTACACCAGCAGCATTCATTAATTTTTTGGAAGCTTCAACAGATGGAGTTCCGTCATATTTATTTTCTGCAAAAACAACAGTTTTAATTCCACTCTGGATTATTGCTTTTGCACATTCATTACAAGGGAATAGGGTAACATAAATTTTACAGCCTTCCAGTGAACCACCGCGATAATTCAAAATTGCATTTAATTCGCTGTGAGTAACATAGGCGTATTTTGTTTCGAGAGTATCACCTTCGCGAGCCCAGGGAAATTCATCATCAGAACAGCCGCGTGGAAAACCGTTATAACCCATAGAAAGGATTTTATTATCCTGATCAACAATGCAGGCACCAACTTGTGAATTAGGATCTTTTGAACGGAAACTTGCAAGTTTTGCAACTCCCATAAAATATTCGTCCCAAGAAATATAGTCTGAACGTTTTTTTATAATTGAACCCATAGAAATACCCTCACTTCCTGATTTTTTATATTATGTCAAAAAAAAACAAAACGTACAAGAATGATAAAAATAGATATAACAGTTAAAGAGAAAAACAAAGATTAAAGAACATCACCAATCTGTTCATTATAAATTGAGAAAAGCTTTAATGATTTATCATGAAAATTAGAATTCTCTGTAACAGTTTTTCCACAGAAAGAAAATTTTCTGCCTTCTTTTCTGGCTTCATTAGCGGCATTACTGATAGCTTGAACAGTAGCCAGAATCGGATGTCTGAAAATCTTGGTTTCGCTTTCTGTTTTTATTGCAATATCAATATCTTTTGAAAGAGAAATTTCTGTCATTCGTTCATTATTTCCGCCGGTTCCGATTACAATATTTCCGTAGTGAATACCAATTCCGATTCTTATCTGAGGCATTCCTCGTTCAGAAAATTCTTCACGGAGCTTTATCATTTCTTCCTGGATTTCGATGGCACAGTTAAGAGCTGCTTCTGCGCTGTCCGGGAAAATTGCAATGATTCCATCTCCAAGATATTTTTCAATAATTCCATTGTATTTTCTGATAAGTGGAGCTACACGACGAAGATAAGAATTCAGTAAATCAAAAACCTGAATAGGAACAAGCTTTTCAGAAATCGCAGTAAAGTTTCGTATATCAGCAGAAAGTACCGCAGCTTTTGAAACCTTGTATTCGCCGAGTTGAACTTCTGTAATATCCTTTTTACTTAAAAGTTCAAGAAATTCTTTAGGTACAAAGCGGTAATATGCTTTATTCATTTCTACAAGATTTTGGTTTATATCAAGAATATTCTGGTGATTTTTATTCTGTATATAGGCAAGAAGAATAATCTGCCAGATAGCAAATTGTACGAAAGAAGGAGCCAGCAGCTGTAGGCCATGAAGGAAAGAAATGTGATGTATAAGGAGAATATCACCTGTTGCTCCAATTGCTAGAAATACAAGAGAAAGGATAGCAAGAGAACTAAGAAAATCCGGTTTTTTAATAGTACTCAAAATAAACAATAAAGAATCAATAGTGATAATGCTGTACATATAAATTTGTTCAAATGGAACCAGTCGATTTGCGAGATGAATTGGTAGAACAAAATCAAGAATCAGAAAAATATAAGATGGTACAGCAAGAATTTTTGCCGGTATATATTTAAAAATATTTTTGTTTAAAGAATCAATATAAAGAGTAATGAAACCAGGAATACAGAAAACAGAAATAAATTCAATTCTCAGCATCATGGAAAAAGGAAGTGCAGGGAAGAGTGTTTTTAGCAAAGGAAAAATAGAGGAAACAATTCGTGTATAAATTGTAAGAACCAGTAATGCCAGATATAAATTCGATTTTTCTTTCTTGATGATAAATATCAAAATAGAGTAGAGAACAATCATTAAAAGAATTCCAGAAAAAATACTGTAGCTGCACAGACTTCTGTAATGTGTATCTTTATAATATTGTTCTTCACAGAGAGTTATTTTGCCACGTAAACCACCTTTGCGGTAAAAATCATTTGAAACAAAAATTGTAAGAGTTACAGTCCCATCACTTTTAGGAATGAAGGCAGCTGTTTCAAAATTCTGTTCGGCAATTGTGTTTTCCCATTCTGTAGCAGGATTACCTGCCTGATAAATGAGTTCGTTATCTGCATAAATTGTAAAAGCTGTATATGCTAATTTATAAACTGGAAAAACATATTTTGTGTCTGGAATAAGGTTTGTTAATGTGAGACGGTAGGTGCCAGAGCCTTTTCCGGTTTTTGTAATTTTTTGAATGTCATCTGAAAGAGGGTATTTATTCCAGTCTGAAGGTGCAGAAACTACGATATCAGGTTTTGAATTTTTATCATAAGGCGGGACAAATTTTCCCCAGTAAAAATCCCAATTTGTTTTTATACTGATTTTTGAATTCATCAGATTTTCTGGTTTTTCAATTTTGTAAACAGAGCCTTGGGCATTCAATTGAAATAAAATAAAAAGCAAAGACAGAAAAACAATTATTTTTTTCATGATTCCTCTCCTGTTGTTTTTTTATTTTTTCTTGATAATTCATAAAGCTGAAGCGGCTTTTCTTTTCCTTTTACATACATTGCTTCAAGCTCTTTGATTTCGTATTGAAGTGTATTATTCTGCGACATTAATTTTTCTAAAGATTGTGAGATGATAATATTTTTCTTTAATCTTTCACAAACACTTTCTATTCGTGCTGCTGTATTAACTGTATCAGAAATTACAGTATCATCCAGACGACCTTCTTCACCGATTGTTCCAATAATCATTTTTCCGTAGTGAACTGCAATGTAAGGATTAATTTCATAATTTTTACATATATCTGATTGATTAAAGCGTTTTACACAGTCATTTATTTCCAGGGCGGTTCTTACTGCATCAAGTTCGGAATTCGGGAAGAGAGCCATAAAACCACCGCTTAAGAATTTACTTACAAAGCCATCATATTTTTTTATGATAGGTGAAACTAATTTAAGATATTCATTGAATATTACAAAATGATCTTCAAGAGATGGTTCAGATTTTTTACATTCAATGTCTACTTTTGAGAAAATAATACTCATTTCAATATTGGAGTAATCACCGAGTTTTGTTTTTGTAATAGAATCTTTATTAAGCAGCTGCAGGAATTCTTTTGGAACAAAACGCAGATAAGCTTCGTTAAGGCGTTTCAAATCATTAGAAGCTTTTGTCGTTGTTTTATAAATATCATTCTGAATTGCCGCAAGCATAATAATCTGAATTACAACAAAAATTACAATGAAGAAAGGAAAGAGTGAAATAGGCATTAAGGTTTTTATTTTTGTATAAGCTGTATCAACAAAGGCTCCTATACACAATGTAAAATAGCTTAAAAAATTATAGAGTGAATATTTTTTTTGTTTGATTAAATTAGATATACTGAATATAACAACATAAAGCGCAATGATTCCCATTCCTATCTGCATTACAGGAACGAGACGATTTGAATAATAAGCAGGAAGTACAAGCGAAAGAATCCCAAGTATCGTAACAATTGTAATGATAGAATGGCGCAGAGCTTTTTCTTTTATGAAGTTAAAAACAATAAAACGGGTCTTTGAAGGATAAATGGAAAACAGCATCTGCAGAATAGAAATTGGAGCAACCCATAAAGCAAGGTATTCAAGTTTAATATTGATTTCTGATGGCATCTTTGGAAAAAGAATTGAAAAAGAAGAATAACCGGCAGTACCAACTCGCAGGGCAAAAACTAAAGATGCAAGACCAAGATAAAGATATTCAATTCTTTTATGATTGAAAAGAAATTGCACAATGTTCAAAAGGCTGATGAATAAAAGGCTTCCGATAATGATGGAATACAAAACAAGAGATAATGTATTGAACTGAGAAATTCTTTTACTTGTGCCAAAGAATACAGTGTCCCAAAGACCGCCTTTTCTATAAAAATAATTTGATACGAAAATTATGATTTCTGCATTTCCATTTTTATCCGGATAAAAGGTACAGAAAATCGGTTTGCTTACAGAATTAGATTTTACATAGGAATTAAGTTTTTCAGAAAAATCAGGACTTGCAAGTGGGAAAGGGTTTCCGCTTTGAGCTGTTTTTTTTCTGTTAATATAAATCGCACTGGAAGTTCCTGGAGATTCATTCATGAAAAGAGCATATTCTTTTTCAGGCTGCAGGTTACTGTAAACGTATCTGTAGCAGCCATAAGTTTCTGGAGCAGTTTCGCCGGAAGCAATAACTTCTTTATTCCAGTCACCAGGAACTTCGCACATAAAATCAGCAGCCTGTTTTCTATCAACAAGAGTAAAGGTTTGCTCTGGAGTTTTTTTTAAGAATAATTCCCATTTACCATCAAGGCGAATCAAATTAATATCATTTTCTGCGAAAAGAGATGTTGAAATTGTAAATAGAAGGAATGTCAAAAATATTTTGAAATGTTTTTTCAAAAATCTCTCCTTAATTAAATATTTTAACTCTTCTTCTTATATTATAGGCTACTTTTTCTATTAATTAAATGATTTTTTATTTCTTTGGAAATTATCACTATTCAAAAAATAAGCGTGTCAAAACTGTAAAAACAAGATATAATTTAGTGATGAATTTGAAACAGAAAGTGAAAAAAGGATTGAATAGTCTTACCTCTTCTTATCAGCGGGCAAGAGTTGTTTCATTTTTTGTTACAGCATGTTCGCTTTTATATCATATTGCTATTTGTATTTTTTTCCACATTATTGATATACAGCAGATGTTCTACTACAATTTTTTTAGTATAACAGTTTTTCTGTCTATTCTTATTTGTATTCCAAAATTAAAGTCTTATGTTTTGCCTTACATGATTGCGCTGGTGGAAGTTATTTTGCATCAGATATTGGCTGATTATTTTCTGGGTTCATATACCAGTTTCCATTCCTTTATTTTGCTTATGGGTCTTTTACCCTTTCTGGTTTTTGAAAATAAAAAACGTTATGCGCTTCCTGTAACTGCATTAAGTTCCCTTTTGTATATTTATTTTTCATGCAGAAATATCGAGCCGCATTCTGATGTGCCGCAAACAGTTATGTTTGCAATCCGTTGTATGAATATTACAATCACAGTCTTCATGATTATTTTTGTGATTTTAATTTATACACGTGTTGTTTATCGAATCGAGATGTATCTGAAAAACCATAGTGATTCGCTGGAAAATGAAATCAAAATGGCTTCGGTAATTCAGCAGAGTTTTTTCAGACAAGATGTTGATAATATAAAAAAATATGAAGTTGCTTATTTCAGCCGTCCTATGGTTGGAGTTTCCGGCGACCTTTATGATTTTTATAAAACTGGCGACAGACTTGATGGACTTGGAGTTTTTGATGTTTCGGGACATGGAATTTCATCTGGTCTTGTAACAATGCTTGTGAAAAATATTATTCATCAGGAATTTTATAATCAAAAAGATGTAGAGCTTTGGGAAATTGTAAATAGAATCAATGACCGTGTAATCGAAGAAAAAGGTGAAATACAGAATTATCTTACGGGTGCTCTTGTTCGTCTTTTTGAAGATAAATTTGAACTTGTAGATGCAGGACATCCGGCTCCAATTCTTTACAGAAAAAAAACAGGTGAATGTAATTTTATAAAACTTAGTGAAAAGTCTGTAGGTGTTATAGGTATTGCAGGCTTTCCTGTTTATTATGAATCCATGTTTTATGATTTTGAAGATGGAGATGAACTGATTCTTTTCTCTGACGGTGTTGTTGATATCAAAAATGAAAACAATGAATATTTTGGCAAAAAGAGGCTTCTGGAAGCAGCAAAAGTTGTAATTGGCCGCTCGTCTGCTGAACAGGTTAGTTTTATTGCAAACAGTATTTATTCTTTCTGTGGCAGTCGTGAACAGAATGATGATCTTACAATAATTGTTTTGAAAAAATAATATGACAGAAGAAATACAAAAGTTTCCGATTACTCCATATCTGGAACAGATTTGTGATACGCTTAAAAAATCCCCGTCACATTTTTTGGTTTTAACTGCAGAAACAGCTGCAGGAAAATCTACCGTACTGCCCCTTGCTTTACTCGAAAATTTCTCTGGAAAAATAATAATGACTGAGCCGCGACGAATTGCTGTATTAGGAGTGGCTAATCGTGTAAGTGAATTGAATGAAAAAGCGGAAGAGGTTGGTTATAAGATTCATCTGGAAAGTAAGATAACGTGTGAGACGCGGCTTGAAGTTGTTACGGAAGCAATTCTTGTGAGACAGCTGCAGAGTGATCCTGCTCTTGAGGATTACAATGTTGTTGTGCTTGATGAGTTTCATGAACGTTCGGTAAACACAGATCTTGCACTGGCCTTTTTAAAAGAAGCCATGCAGCTACGCGATGATCTTTTTGTTGTAATTATGTCAGCCACTATAGATACAAAGAAGCTGCAAAGGTGGTTGAGCTTGCCGAAACCACCGGAAGAGGTTCCTGTAATTTCCATTCCTGGACGGCAGTTTGCGGTGAATGTGGTTTATGAGCCGGAAAAATCTATAGTAAGTGCTGTGCGGCAGGGAATAAGATATGCTGGTGATTCTGGTAATATTCTGGTTTTTCTGCCTGGAATTTCTGATATACGTAAAGCGCAGGAAGCTCTTCTTGAAACAAATGAATTCTCTGATGATAGTGAAAATGAGTTATGCATTCTTCATTCAAGTATTTCTCTTGAAGAACAAAAGCGTATTATTTCACCGGCAAGGTCTGCCGGCAAAAGGCGTGTAATTCTTTCTTCGGCAATTGCGGAAACATCACTTACAGTTCCGGGAGTAAATGTAGTAATAGATAGCGGCCTTTCACGTGTAAACAGAATGGATATAAATACCGGAATGGAAAAACTGACTACAGAAAAAGAAAGTGAGTTTTCTGCTGAACAAAGAAAAGGTCGTGCGGGCCGTCTTTGCGAAGGTACCTGTATAAGGCTTTGGGAAAAGCACGACGTTCGTGTAAAAGATTTTCCTCCGGAAATTTTACGGGCTGACCTTGTTCCGCTTGTTCTTGAATGCAGTGAACGAGGTATTTATTCTGTTGAAGGAATTGACTGGCTGGATAGTCCTTCTGTTGCTGCCTGGACAGAAAGTGTCAGGCTTTTACAGCAGTTAGGCATGATAAAAAAAGATGGAAGAATTACAGAAAAAGGAAAAGCTGCGCTTACTCTTGGTATTCATCCACGGCTGGCAGGAATTGCACTAATGGCCTTTGACAAAAGTGCAGGAAAATTAAGCAGAGAAGGGCAGGAGCTTTTGATAAAATTCAGTTCATATTCCCGTTCATCTGTTGAATTACAAAAAAGGTTTATTATTGATCTGGAACGTCGTTTGAAGGGATGTAACTGTAAAGATTTTCAGGAAGATAGCGAATATGATTTTTTGATATTAAGCGGCTATCCTGACAGGCTTGCTAAACGTACAAGCGAGGCAGGTGTAGAACCTGCAGAATATAAGTTTGCAGGAGGTAGACAAGCCCGTTTGTATAATAGAAATGCTCCGCTCTGGCTTTGTGCACCTGATGTAACTGCAGGTGACAAAGAGGCTGTAATTTTTGATTTAGTCGAGCTTGAAGAGCCTAAAATCAATGAATTTTTGGAAAAACACAGCGAAATTCGACAAATTTGTTCATTTACTCAAGGGACTTTGCAGAAATTTGAAGTAAAATGCTTTGGAGAAATCGTTCTTTCTTCAAAGAAAATTGCCCTTTCTGATGGTGATTATGCACAGGCCTGGCTTACAGAAATCAAAGAAAAAGGAATAGACTGTCTTCCATTTGATGCAAAATGTGAAAGTCTTTTACTGCGTGCAGAGTTCATAGAGCAGCAAAATTTACAAGATTCAGAAAAAGAAGAAGATATTCATAATAATTTGTATTCCAGATTAAAATTATATGCAAATGAATGGCTTACTCCTTTTCTTGGTGGGAAAAACACACTTACAGCTTCTACAGTTTATGATGCTTTGTATTGGTATCTTGAAGGAGCTGAAATAGATCGTCTTGCTCCAGAAATGCTTACTCTTGAAAACGGCCGACGCTGTAAAGTAAAATACGAAAAACAGGCAGAAATAAAGCCAGTTATAGAAATAATAATTCAGCGTATTTTTGGCTGTTTTCAAACTCCGAAAATTTGTGGAAAAAAAGTTCTTTTACGACTGCTTTCGCCTGCAAGCCGTCCTCTTCAGGTAACAGAAGATCTGGAACATTTCTGGACGGGAGCCTGGGTTGAAATCTGTAAGGAAATGAAAGGCCGGTATCCTAAACATAACTGGAATTTTAGGGTTATAGAAAAGGAATAGAATATGAATATTGTTTTGATTATTTTTGGAATACTCTGCATAGCCTATGATGCAACTCTTATACTTTTGAATCCGGGAACTTCTCTGGATATTGTAGTTTCCTTTACTCATATATGGATTGCCTTTGGTGGTTATCTGATTTTTCTTGGAATATACAGAATTAAAAAAGGGCACTCTTTCTGGAGCACCTGGAAAAGGTGGGTAAAACTAACTTTCGTTAGTTTATTCTCTGCAGTTGTTTTGATTTCGATAATTAATTTGACATTTATTCTTAATCCATCTGTTGTTTCGATAAATGATAAGGCTGACCATGTTATATTACTTGGTGGAGGAATAGATAAAGAAGGAAAGCTTCCAAAATCAGTTATAAATCGTGTAGAAAAAACTGCTGAGTACTTAAAAGCAAATCCGGATTCAATTTGTGTTGTAACTGGAGGAACTCTTAAATGGCTTCCTTTTGCAGAAGCTCCAGAACTTAAGAATCAGCTTGTAATCAGAGGTATTGAGCCAGGAAGAATTCTTGTTGAAGATCAGGCAAAGGATACAATTCAGAATTTTCAGTTCAGCTGTAAAATGATTGCTGAATATAAAGGAATCAGCATACAGGAGATTTTAGATACTCCTACTGTAGTTGTGACAAATCACTTTCATTTACGCAGAGCAGAAAGACTCGCGCGAAGAATAGGCTTTACAGATGTAAAAGGAATTCCGGCACATTGTCCTGCTATTTATATTCCGCACTGTTATCTTCGCGAAATTTGTGCATATATAAAATTAAATCTCAGGATTCTGTTTACTGGAGAACCAAAATGTTTTGTTAACTAACAAGTGGTAGTTTCTGTTTGAGGTAACTTTCTGAAGAACCAGATCATATAAGGAATGGCAGTAAAGGTACTGAATAAATCAGCTACAGCCTGGCTTATTTCAACACCAAAAAGTCCAAAGATTTGTGGTAAAATCAAAATGGCAGGAATAAAATAAATACCCTGCCTGTTCATTGAAAGGAAGGTTGCTGCTTTTATATGACGTGTAGACTGCATCAGCATATTTGTTCCAACAATCAACGCATGAAGAGGAAGGAAGGCTGCCTGCCAGCGTAAAGCAACAGTTCCAACTTCAATAACACCAGGGTCATTACGAAAGGCTGCAATAATCTGTGGCGCAAAAATTACAGCGGCAGCAGCAAATACAGACATAACACATGCCCCGCTTGCTACAAGGAAAATATATGCTTTTTTTACACGGTCATAACGTTTTGCACCATAATTATATCCGCTTACAGGACTAAAGCCCTGTCCAATTCCGATCATCATACTTGCAATAAACATTATGATTTTACCGACAATAGACATTGCTGCAATTGCAGAAATTCCAAACAGAGCTGCATTTCTGTTTAAAAGAATTGAAGCTATACTTGCAAGTCCCTGGCGGGCCAGAGAAGGAAGACCTGTTGCAGTTACTTTTCCAAGAACTCTTAAATCTTTCGAAATATTTTTAATACTTATATGACAAATAGATTTTCGTCTCAGATAAAAAGAAAAGAGCAGCCAGAAACTTGTGAACTGAGTAATGAGCGTACAAAGTGCAGCTCCTCGAATTCCAAAACCGAATCCTTTTAGAACAAGTCCGGTTCCAAAAACAGGAAGTTCATTGAAAATAAAGAAAGGATCCAGAATCATATTCAGAATGCCGCCGGTTGTAAGGGCAATCATACTGAAAAAGGCTTTTCCTTCTGCACGTAAATCATTGTTCAGAACAAAGGATGCGCACATGAAAGGAGCACCCCAGAAAATAAAAAAGGCATAATCACGGGCAAAAGGAAGAACAGTTTCATCGGCTCCGACAAAACCAAGGACAGCCCGGGCAAAAATATTTCCAAAGCAGGTAATAAGAAGTCCAACACTTAAAGCTGCAAAAAAGGCCGTAGAACTGATAACAGACGCTTCTTCGTTACGTTTTTGTCCAAGTCTTATAGAAACAAGACTTCCCGAACCCATTCCGAGAGTAAAACCGCAGGCCTGTATAATCGACATAATCGGGAAAACAATTCCAACGGCAGCACTTGCTTCTGTACCAAGCTGTGATACAAAAAAAGTGTCTGCCATGTTGTACAGAGATGTTACCAGCATGGAAATAATTGTCGGAATGGCAAGCTTTGTAATAAGCTTCCAGACCGGTGTATTTACCATTTTGTTATACTGTTCGTCTGCGTTTTTTTCCATATCTGATTATTTACCTAAAGCTGTAGAACGTTCACAAGCTGCTGTAACTGCTTCAATTACTGCATTACGGAAATTGTTCTTTTCGAGAGCAGCTACACCTTCAATTGTAGTTCCAGCAGGTGAGCATACCATATCTTTAAGAACAGCAGGATGCTTTCCACTTTCCAGAACCATTCCGGCAGAACCGTAAACAGTCTGAGCTGCGTAAGTGTAAGCCTGAGCGCGAGGCATTCCGCAGCGAACTGCAGCATCAGCAAGTGCTTCTATAAACATGAATACAAAAGCAGGACCTGAACCACTTACAGCAGTAACGCAGTCCATAAGTTTTTCAGGAACAACTTCTACGCGGCCTGCACTGTTCAGGATTTCAATTGCAGTTTTTGCTTCTGTCTCAGAAATGTTTTCTTTATAAGTAACGGCAGTCATTGCTTCGCCAATCTGTGCACAAACATTAGGCATCATTCTGATAAAGCGGGCTTTAGGTGCCCAGCTTTCGAGTTTTTCAATTTTTACTCCGGCTGCCATAGAAATTACAACAGTCTTGTTAGAAATCTTTCCAGCGATTTCTGCAAAAACATCACCAAGGAACTGAGGTTTTACAGCAAGGAAAATGTAATCGCAGTCGAGCACATCAGTGTTAGCTTCAACAAAAGTTGCGCCGGTTTCAGCAGCAAAAGCCTTGCCCATTTCAACATTTTTGTCAGTAACCTTAATCTGGTTCACATCATATTTTTTACAAACAGCGCGCATAATCGCCCCGCCCATCGCACCAGTTCCAATACATCCGATTTTCATAATGCACCTCAAAGTTTTATTTATAAATTGATTATACAATAGTTGGCAGATTTGTTTAAGACTTATAAGAAACTAACTACTTACAACTCATATAATGTGTGTTATAATTAAAATATGTCATCATCGTTTGATTGCTTCGAAAAAGAATTTCCTGTTCTCACTAAGTTAGGTAAACTTGCAGAAAGTTATTGTTACACAGATCCTAACAGTGCTCTTTATAAAATTCGAAAAATTGGCGAAACAATCACTGCACTTATTTATGAATACGATTCTTTTCCTGTTCCAACAGGAAACATTTCTGATATATCTCAATTAACAAGAATTAATTATCTTCAAGACAATGGAATCATAAATAACCTCTTAGCAAAATCATTTACGCGTCTTCGCAAAATAGGAAACGAAGCGGTTCACGAAGATTTAGATTCATCTATCCTCGTAGAATTTGCTGTCTCGCAATGGTGCTGACAAAAATGGCTTCCGGATAGTTCATTTATAATCATCTAATATAAAACTATTTGATTTTGAATTTTGACAATAATTACATATTATATTATACTAGTATAATGTGGAGGTTATTATGGCTTTAGCAGATTTGGGTAGAAATGTCAGAAGGTATATGAAACTTCAGAAGCTTTCTATTCCTCAACTGGCAGAAAAAAGCGGATTGGGAACGGCGACTCTTTCTAATATTCTTAACAAAAAGGCGTCTCCAAATTCTTCGACATTAATAAAAATCTCAACAGCACTTGGAGTTTCTTTTCCTGAATTACTGGCTGAAACTCCAAAGTTAAAGACATTAAGATTCAGAACTAATACAAAGCTGACAGCAAGAGAAGTTGCAGAAAGAGATCAGCTGGAAATAGATTCTGCTATCTGGCTTAAGAATTATGTTTCTCTTGAAGAATTAACTGGGAAGAAATCAAATTACAAACTCAAGAAAGTTGTTTCTAAAGATCCTAAAGAGGCTGCAAAAGAAGTCAGAAATCTTTTTAAAATCAAAGAAGATGCTCCTGTGTATGATATAGTTTCTCTTATAGAAAACGCGGGAATAAAACTTTATCTTCATGACTTTAACTTCCAGAAAACCTTTGGTCTTTCTGTAAATGAAGCAGATGGTGGTCCTGCAATAATAGTAAATAACAGTGAGAACATAAGTGTTGAACGCAAGATATTTACTATAGCTCATGAGTTAGGACATCTTATACTTCATAAAACTTCTTTTGATGGCGAGTTTGCAGAGGAAAACGAATCTGAAGAAAAAGAAGCTGATACATTTGCTGCAGAGTTTTTAATGCCAGAAAAAGCATTTATAAAACAATGGGAAGCTCATAGTGGAATCTCCTGGGTTGATGCTGTATTGCAGATAAAGCAATATTTTGGTGTAAGCTATAAAACAGTTTTGTATCGTTTGAATTCTCTTATAGGAGATCGTTTTAAGCCTGGTTATTTATATATAGAGTTTGCAAAACTATATTGCCAGAAATATGGTCATGATTTGAAAAACAATTATGAACCTAAATCTATATCTGAAATGGTTCCTGCAACTGATGAGCCGGCAGAACTTTCTTCATTCAGTTTTACCGAAGAAAGATTTGAAAGATTGGTTCGTCTGGCCTATGAACAGGAAAAAATTACAATAAGTTGTGCAGCTGAAATCTTGAATCTTTCCGCAACAGAGATGAGGGAGAGAGTTGCAGAATGGCTGTAATTGCAATTTGTGATGCAAACATACTTATAGATTACTCAAAATCTGATATTTCTATCATAAAGAAAATATCAGAATACTATGAGGAAGTTTGTGTCCCAGATATTATTCTTCAGGAAGTAGGAATTATTTCTGATGAACAAGCCAAGGCTCTTGGGATTACAAATGCTTTTAAAACTTGTTGAAGCAGGTTTGATTACAGTTACTTATGCTGAAAAGATTGCAAGAAAGATTAATCAGGTGAATCCAGAAATTAATGAAAAAGTATTAAACGGATTTTTGGATAAGTTGAAGAAGATAAAGTAGTTATAAAAGAAAGATCCCCTGGTCAAGCCAGGGGATGACATTGCGTTTATTTATTATTCTGCAGAGAACAAAGTTCCCTTTGCCTTTTCGTCTAAAAGTCCTGTGAGTGCCTTTTCATGACCACCGTTTGCGAGCAGCATTTCAATTCCATATTCAGTTACCTTTTCAGCGGCCTGGATTTTTGTTTCCATACCGCCGGTTCCAAATGCATTTGTTTCTCCAATCTTAATTGTTTTGCGGAGCTCTGGAATTGATTCAACAGTTTCAATCAGTTTGGCATCCGGATTTGTTTTTGGATTATCTGAGTAAACTCCATCGATGTCGCTGAAAAGAATCAAAAGATCTGCAGACCAGAGAATTGCTGTGAGGGCAGAAAGGTTATCGTTATCGCCGATTTTGATTTCGTCGAAGCTTACACTGTCGTTTTCGTTGATGATGGGTACAACACCTTCGTCTACAAGTGTAAAAAGTGTATTGCGGATATTAAGACTGCGGTGCTCGTTTTTAAAATCATCTTTTGTGAGAAGGAGCTGGCCGATGTGGAGATCCTGCTTCTGGAAGGCCTTGCGCCACTGGTGCATAAGCTCAACCTGTCCGATTGCACAAAGAGCCTGACGGTAGTGAACATCCTTTTTGCGGGCCCATTCCTTTGTTGTAGAAACGCCGGCAACCTGAGCTCCGGAAGAAACCAGAATAATCTGCTTTCCCTGTTTAATAAGCTCAGCGCACTGCTGGGCGAATTCTTCCATGAACTGGGTGTTCTGAGTTCCATCGGCTTTTGCCAGAGTGTTGCTGCCGATTTTGATTACTATTTTGCGTGCTTTTTTTAAGCTGTCATTAATTTTTCCCATTCCATAACTCCTTAAAAAGCTATTAGCTTTTAGCTAAAAGCTTTTTATCTTATCTGTCCTTCCCCGTCTATCAGATACTTTGTAGTAGTTAATACTTTGATTCCCATTGGACCGCGGGCGTGCAGTTTCTGGGTTGAGATTCCAAGTTCTGCGCCAAAGCCGAATTCGCCGCCGTCTGTAAAGCGGGTGCTGGCATTTACGTAAACGCAGCTGGCGTCAATCATTGCCTGGAAGAGGCGTGTGTTTGCGCGGCTTTCTGAAATTATGCTTTCGCTGTGTTTTGTATTGTGAGAATTGATGTAGCTTATGGCTTCCTCAATTGAATCTACAATTTTGATGCAGCATTCGTAGTCCAGGTATTCGTTGCCAAAGTCGGCGTCGGTGGCCGGGAGAAGGGTGGTTTCGATACGTCCGCCTTGCGGACACTCAACCACCGCATTTTTCAGAATCTCGTATGCACGCTCATCTGCATGCAGCTTTACGCGGCCAGCAAACTTTGCTTCGAGTTTTGGAAGGAAGTCGGCTGCGACTTTGTTGTGAACAACAATACACTCAATTGCATTACAAACTGATGGGCGCTGGATTTTTGCATTTTCTGCAATTGTGCAGGCCATATCAAGATTTGCTTCGCTGTCTACATAAAGATGGCAAACGCCGCTTCCGGTTTCAATTACAGGAACTCTGGCATTCTGCACAACATTCTGAATAAGCTTTTTACCGCCGCGTGGCAGGCAGACATCAATCATACCAACAGCGTTCAAAATCTGGTCTACGTCGCTGTGGTCATGGTCGCGAACTTCAACAAGTTCAATTGCTTCTGGAACTCCGCCAGTCACACCGGCAAGCGCCTCGCGGATTACACGGACAATTTCCACATTAGATTTATAAGAAGATGAAGAACCGCGCAGTAAAATTGCATTTCCACTTTTGTAAGCAAGACTAAAGGCGTCTACAGTTACGTTAGGGCGGTTTTCATAAATAATCGCAACAACTCCAAGAGGCACGCGAACTTGGTGGATTGTCATTCCATTAGGAGTTTTCCAGCCGGCAACTTCTTCGCCAACGGGGTCTGTCTGGCCAATTACAAGACGGAGACTTTCAATAATTCCGTCGATTCTTTTGTCATTAAGCAAAAGGCGGTCAATAATAGACTCGCTCATTCCGTTTGCGCATGCAGCATCAATATCAGCCTTGTTAGCCGCAATAATGGAAGCACGGTTTTTGTCCAGGGCTTCGGCAACGGCAGCCAGGGCAGCGTTTTTTTCGCTGGCATTCTGAAGGGCAAGCTTCTGGCTGGCAGAGCGAAGGGAATCGGTAATTTTTTTAATGTCCATAAAGACTCCTATAAAGCGGTAGTTTCGACAGGCTCAACCACCGCCGTTTTGTAAAAAAAAAAGACCGGAACTCTAAAAGCTCCGGTCTGCTTAAATCAATTTTAGTAGTTTGCAAGGAAATACATTCCGAGCAGCATAGCTAACCGGCATTTTTCTTCTGACCATTCAGTTTTGGGAGGAAGGTTTGAAATGTACCACCAGAAAATTCCAAATTCAGGATCAATGCGGAGAGTATATTCTGCAAAATCAGGGGTGTCCGGCTTCTGACCGAACATCAGGAATACTGCCTGATTAATCAACTGTAAAAAGAGAACGTAATTATCTTTCCAAGATTTATTGCTTAAGAAAATATCAAGCTGGTAAAGCAGTTGGTCTTTTAATGCTATGTCAGATTTTTCAACCCAGGTTTTTTGAATTAAGAGCGTAAGGTTGTTTTTAAAGCTGGAAACAAGCTTCTCAACAGCATCATTCTTCATTTTAGAAAAACCCTTTCCAGAACCAAACGCAGCGGCAATTGTATCAGCAGATGATTCATAAGACTTTTCTTTGTTAAGAAAAGTTGAAAGTGAATCAATCGTCTTAGAGTCTAAAAATTCAGTAAGAATATCAGCCTGTTTAGTCATACTGTAAATATTAAAGATTTATTCAAGCTTGGTCAAGAAGAGTAAAAAGTTGACATATAGTTTCTATAATAAGGGATGTTTTTTTAATTTGATGATGAAAAAACTTGCCGAAAACTTCTTTTTGTTATTATTTTAAAAGTTAACACTAAAGGTAATTGGAGTTAAATAATGGCAAAATACGAATTCCAGACAGAAGTAAATCAGCTTCTCAAACTTATCATTCATTCACTTTATTCTAATAAAGACATTTTCCTTCGCGAAATCGTTTCAAACGGTTCTGATGCGCTGGATAAATTAAAGTATCTCACAGTTTCTGATGAGGCATTCAAGAACATCAAGTTCGAACCAAGAATTGACATCACTTTTGATGAAAAGGAATCTGTACTTACCGTTCAGGATTCTGGTATCGGTATGACAGACGAGGATTTGACTAACAACCTCGGTACAATTGCCCGCTCAGGAACTAAGGCCTTTATGGAGCAGCTTACAGCTGAGGCTTCTAAGGACTCAGCTCTTATCGGTCAGTTTGGTGTAGGTTTCTACTCTGCCTTCATGGCTGCTAAAAAGATTGATGTTTATACCCGTAAGGCTGCAGGCGACGGAAAAATCTGGCACTGGTCTTCTGATGGTACAAACTCTTATGAAATTGAAGAAGTAGCTGCAGATTCTGCTGCTGCAAAGAAATATGGTTTTGATAAGCCTGAACTCACAGGTTCTGCAATCGAAATGCACTTGAATGACGACAGCAAGGAGTTCGCAAGCCGCTGGAAGATTGAAGAACTTATTAAGAAATATAGCGACCACATTGCTTTCCCAATTTATCTTCATTACGAACAGAAAAAATATGATGACAAGGGAAAAGAAACTGGCAGCGAAAGCAAGATTGACCAGGTAAACAGTGCGAGCGCCCTCTGGAAGCGTGCAAAGAGTGAGCTCAAGGAAGAAGATTACAACGAGTTCTATAAGACCTTCGGCCACGACGGACAGGATCCTCTCCACTACGTTCATACACACGCAGAAGGAACTCAGGAATATACAACTCTCTTCTTTGTTCCACAGACAGCTCCTTTTGATATGTACCAGGCAGATTACAAGAGCGGACTTAAGCTTTATGTAAAACGCGTATTTATCACAGATGATGACCGTGAGCTTTTGCCAAGCTACCTTCGTTTTGTTCGTGGTATTATTGATTCTGAAGACTTGCCATTGAACGTAAGCCGCGAAATCCTTCAGCAGAACCGCATCCTCGACAATATTAAGTCTTCTTCTGTAAAGAAGCTGCTTTCCGAGTTTAAGAAAATGGGCGAGGCTGCAGACAAGGCAAAGAAAATTGCCGAAGCAGACCGCAAGGATGAAGACAAAAAAGCAATTGAAAAGTGGGAAAAGTTCGTACGCAACTTCAACCGCCCAATGAAGGAAGGTCTTTACAGCGACTACGCAAACCGCGACGAAATTGCAGAAATCGTTCGCTTTAAGTCTACAGACGCATCTGGTACAGGCGACGGAAATTACACAAGCTTTGCAGACTACGTTCAGCGTATGAAGACAGACCAGAAGGCAATCTTCTACATCAGCGGAAGCGACGAAAAGAACCTCCGTGCAAACCCACTCGTAAAGGCTTACACAGACAAGGGCTTTGAAGTTCTTATCATGGATGATGATATCGACGACATCGTAATTCCGGGCTTCGGAAAATACAAGAATGAGTTCGAGCTCAAAGCTGTAAACCGTTCCGGCTCAGATGAAGACCTTGGCGGCGATAAAGAAGAAGCTAAAAAGAAGGAAGAAGAATTCAAGCCTGTTACTGAAAAAATCAAGAAGGCACTTGGCGACAAGGTTAAGGAAGTAAAACTTTCTAAGACCCTTTCAGGCGAAAACCCATCTTGTATTGTAGTAGACGAGAATGATCCAAGCTATCAGATGATTCAGATGATGAAGGCAATGGGTCAGGCCGGTCCAGACCTCAAGCCTATTCTCGAGGTAAACGGCGACCATCCAATCGTTGCTCGCCTCAAGGACACAAGCGACGAAGCAGTAATTGCCGACATCTCAGAAGTTCTCTTTACCCAGGCCCTCATGATTGCTGGCATGGAAGTAAAAGAACCTGCAGAGTTTGTTAAGCACCTCAACAATTTGTTGAGTAAATAGTTTTATACGGCTACTCTTTTTGCGTACCGAATAAAACGCTATGAGCACGACAGCCCTGCCGGACTGCGTGTAAAATTAATTTAGTGTCGACACATTTTGTGCGGTATAAATCATAGGAGCGGTGATGTAAAATCACCGCTTTATTTTTAAAAAATTATTCAATTAAAGATTAATATGTTATAATATAATTGATGACTGTTATAAGCGGCAATTTTGAATGGGATTCAGAAAAAGATGAAATAAATATAAAAAAACACGGATTTTCTTTTTCTGAAATTTTAGATGTGTTCGATGATCCTTTTTTTATTGAGCGATACGATGCAGAACATTCATCGCTGGAGGAAGACAGATTCATCGGACTTGGTGAGTCAGGTGGAGCAGTTATTGTGATGACTGCATATACTGAAAGAGAACGAACTAGATTAATTTCAGCTCGTTTTGCTACTGAATCTGAAAGGGAATTATATTATGAGTCCAGAAAGAATAGCTGAATTAAAGAACAAACCAATAGATTTATCTGATATACCTGAAGTGACCTCTGAACAGGCAAAAGAATTCTATCCTAGAAATTTGAGAGGAGCCTTTCAAACAATTTATAATCTTTTTGATAAGGAAAATCTTCTTTGGCTGGAACAGAATGGTTCATCAAACAGAAATAAAATAAATGCTGCCTTAGAAGAAATTAGAAAGGGCAATTTTACAATGGCATAATGACAATGTCATTCTTAGGTTTTTATTTCATATCATCAATTATTTGCTGAATATGGGGAATATATTTTTCTGATAGTCCTGTAATTTCAAGATATTTACGGGAATCTTCTCCAAGTAAAAAATCTGTACTTACCGAAAAGACTCTTGATAATTTTATGAGCATTTCTATGGAAGGCTGGATATTGTCATTTTCCCAATTCGAGATACTTTGTTTTGAAACATTCAGTATTTTTGCTAAATCAACCTGACTTAGCCCTCTCTCTGTTCTTAATTGTTTTATCCGTTCATTTAACAAAATAAATCCATCCAGTCAAATAAATTAATACTATTGTATTGATTTATTTGACATTAACTAAATACTAAAGTATTGTAATATTAGACACATAAAAAGAGAGGTTTTTATGAAAAAGATTCTTAGTATTATTTTATCTTTAAGTATTTCTATTGTTTTGTTTATGTCGTGTTCGAATGATTCAACTTCTCCGGTTTTACCAATTATTCCACCTGTTTCACCAACTTCATTAACAGCACCTGTTACCTTTGATTTTTCAAATGCAAAGGCTATTGCGCATATGGGAGATGCAAATTCTCGTGCTGCCAGTGATACAGATGAATATGTAAAAATTCTTACAGATGGAACTTTTGAAACCGCTATAAAATTGACAGGAACTGGTAATCTTTCGAAAATTGTAGGTATTTACCCGTCACCAACAACTTCTGGAGAGGTTTTTGTTGTTTTTGAAAGTAGGTTTTCATTGAGTTCTGGATATAATGTTCAATACATAGGTCAATTAATCTGTGTACATTCAGATGGTACCTATGATGACATTTTAAAAGTAGGAACTAATTCTAGTGCTTATACGAATTATCTTCGATTAGAGACATCTTCGATTACATTTGATAAAAATGGAAATTTATTTTTCTTCGCTTCTATTGAATATGATTCAAATGGTAATTATATAACAAATGCAGGTCAACAGATATATCAGTATAAACCTACAGAAAAACAGCTTAACAAACTTGTAGCTGCTGTAGAAGGAACAAGGTATGATAGAATGCAAATAAGTGAAGATGGTTCTTTAATATTTGCTCAAGGATGTAGATATAATAATTCTACAAGTACTTATTTTTTAAGAGCAATTCCGGTAGCAGATGCAGGAAATTTTGTGAATATTTATTATGGTCCCGCCTATTTTGATCCAAATTCTTCTCCGTGGGTTTATGATGATAGAAACGCTAAATTCTATTATTATGGAACTTCTGGAAATGTGGAAGGGTTGTATGTTTATACACGCGCAGGAAATTTTTCTGATGGAACTATGATTGCAAAAAATGTTGCTGTGGTTATTCCCTCTTTATTTAATAAGTTCTTTTCGGATGAGATTTCTGCGAATGATTTATTATCAAAACTTTCTTCTTTGTTTGAATACGAAATTAAGATTAATATTCGAAGAACATCGTATACAAATACAAATGGAGCATATGTATCTATCTTTTCGGAACTTGATTATAGTACGACTTATGAGAATATCGAGGCACTTAACTGGCTTAAATCAGAAACATCAAGACAAACCGAATTTTTGAATTATTATAATTCAAAGCGAGATTTGCATTTTGAATTTATAAAGTATGCTTCGGGAAATAACAATTGGAATTCTATTAGCGATTATCAAACTGTAACTTTTAAAAATTTATCTGTAAACGCAAATGGTCTTTATTCATGGAAAACAAATGGAAATTCTATAGCTCTTGTGCATATAACAGATGAGAATGGAAATTACATTTATGATGCTGTGAAAAGAACCTTACCAGTAACAGGAATAATTAAAGAAACAAAACAGCATGGTACAAAAATCTTTATGAAGTATTCCCTTACAAATTCTAACAATGTAGAACTAGGATATCATCATATCTATTCTGTTGACTTCCAGAATAATACGCTCTCGAATTACTTCGATGCATTTACTAATAAAAACACCATGGAAGTAGTATCCTATAGTGTAGGAGCAGATAATCTGTATTTCAATTTTGTAAATGGTCTTAATGTAGAAAGTTACGTTATAGATTTAAATACAAATACTTCTAGAAAACTGGAAACAAACAGAAAAATGCTGGACGTTTTTGCATTCTAAAAAAAGACCCCGAACCAAGTTCGGGGTTCTTCGATTGTAGTCGCTCGATAAATCTCGCTCTGAGCCGTTCTATCGATGAACCTAAACCGAATCTTGCGATTCGGTTTTTAACGGTTCTTCGATAGTAGGCTTATCTGATCTTCAAACCGAAGAAGAAGGCTGGTTTTAGTGAAACATCATTATTGAGGTTCCAGTTGAGCTTTGTGTTTAAGATATTGAAAGCTCTGTCGTTGAAACCATTAACATTTATATCAAAGTTTACACCACCAATTAAATTAATGTGGCTTTCTGGGAACAAGGTCAGAGTGAAGTTGAGCGAAGGAATCTGTTCAACTATTATGCTGTCTCTGGCAATTCTTTCTGTTCTTGTGTAATTTGTAGAATTGAAAAGAACTTTCCAGAGGAAGTCAAAATCAAAACTGCAAACAGGAACGATAATTCTTGAACCAACTCCTCCATAAATCAAACCTGTTTCTTTTTCTAATAATGTGGCATTTTGTCTGTCAAAAACTGTGTGACGTGGAGCTTCTGCACCAATCGTAAAGTAGAGTAGGTTTGTACCACTTTTGAACGAACAATCTACCATATCATTTGAATTCCAGGTAATACTTAAATCGTGAACACCATTTTTGATGATGTTGATAAGACCAAGTGCAAGACCATTGTTTTCATCTGCTATGTTAATAATACCAGCCTGCACACCGTTTACTTTTTTTGCTACATTAAGGAATCCGGTAGCCTGAACACCATCTACATCAGTAGCAACGTTCATGAAACCAGATGCCTGTGCACCCTGAATATTTTTTCCTATGTTCATGAATCCGGATGCCTGTATACCTTTAACTTCTTTTGAAGAAATGTTCATAAAGCCTGCAGCCTGGGCACCATAAACACTACCTGATGCAACGTTCATGAAGTTAGAAATCTGGAAACCAAAAACATTCTTTTCTGATGAACCAAAGAGACCCACTGCAGAAAATACTGTATTGTGTGAACCATCTATCTTGATGAAGGTTAAGCCCGGTACAAGAGCAAGGTGGAAAGAGTCCATTTCATCAAAATCTATAGTTGGAGTTTCATCTTTGTCTTCATCATCTTCTTCAGATTCTTTTGTTACTTCTACAACAAGTTCAAGAGCAGAACTTTCTTCTGAAGAATCTTCATTCTCCTGTATATAACGTCTTCTTGAACCTCTGCGAGGCTCTGCATTTTCATCCCTTGTTTCTTCAAGGCCATCCAGTGAAAGGAATTCATCGTCATCATCTGAACTTCCACCACGTACACGGTTATTCTTGCGCTTAATTGATGAAAGAGAATTCTGATCAAGGACATAAATCTGTTCTTTTGAAAGATTGAAATATCCCTGCTTTGTTGAATATTCATCAATGATAACTGCTGAATACTGTCCTGCAGGAAGAGCCATAAAAATTGGCTGACCAGCTGATTTGTTAATTTCTGAAATCAGTTTACCTTCTTCATTGCGGATAATGAACTTACCCTTAGCTTCTTTTGAAAGTGAAAGCATAGCTTCAGCTGTAGAAATATCGGAAAGTACAAGGTCACCTGAACCTACGAGTGTAATGTTGTAGTTAGGATGCTGAGGACCTGCCTTGCTTGATTCTGTTTTTGAAAGTGTATCATTGAAGGCATAAGAGTAAAGTTCATTCAAAGTTACCTTGTTGTCGCCAGAAGTATCTGCAGCACCGCGCAATCCTGTAATCATTGCATTTGTAAAGTAAGATGCTTCAATTTCATCTGATTCCTGTGAATACTCGTTTGTAGAACTTGAAGAAAGATATGCGTGTCCTGTAACAACAGAAGAATCATCCATCAAAAATGGCTTGCGTTTTTGACCACCTTTTGTACGGATAAAATTACCGGAATAGCATGAGTCCAGAATTACAACGTGAATGTCGCTTGGAACTTCTGTGATTGCAGTTTTAAGAGATGAATAGTCATAAGGAACATCACCAAGGAGAAGAGCATTTTCATCTGAGTGTCCTGAATAATAGAAAATGAATTCTGAACGCTTAGCGTGACTTTCTCCGCTGTTGATTTTCTTAGAAATTTGACTAAGTGTTTCATCGATTTTTTCTTTGTTTGGATCAATCAGAATAAAGCTGTTGCCTTCTGAAACACCGCCAATTTCAGACATTGTTTTTTGAAAATTCATAGCATCGCTTCCGGCATATAAAAGCTGTTCGCGATTTTTTCCACCTTTATTTGAACCAATGTAAATTGCGTATCTTTCTACTCCAGTTGTTTCTTCTTCAGTGGATGTTGCAGCAAAAATCGGAGTGATACAAAAAAGTATTGTTGATAAAAATATAAGTTTTTTCATAAAATCCATCCTTCGTAAAAAATCTGCTATGCAGCTTTTAGATTACTTTTCCAAAGTGAAAGTGATTCCTTCTGTCTTTTTTGGCAGATAAGATAGGGAAGTAAGATAATCTATATCAGTTTTTTTGGTAATTTTATTTTCAATATCATCTAGAGAGAACTGTTTCTTAGAAGTTACCATGATAAAACATTCAAAGTCTGGAGCGTTATCAAGTTCGTAAGAGAAATCAAGAGGAGTTTCATCGTTACGCTGTTCCAGATGTGCTGCCTGCCAGGTGTTCTCCGGGAAATGGCGTGTTATGTTACCGTTTCCGTCTACACTGAAAATTACACCATATTCATTAGAACCTGCATTGTATGTAATCTGAATTACGTCACCTGAGTGAGCAAAATCGCCGTTATTCAAAGCCTGAATTTCGCGGCCTTTCTGGCGATAAAGGCTGATATGTGGTGTTGAAACAGTTTGTTCAGAAGCGTTTCCTTTTACGCGTTCTGTTGGTGCCTTGTTTGCTCCAATTTTTGAATTCTTAATTCCAGTTGGAATAATAAGTGCTGCAAGTAGCACTGCGGCAGCTGCGTAACTTACAAGCTTAAAGCCTGTAAACTTAAATGTATTATTGTTAGCAGCTTTACCTGTAAAATCAAGTTTGTTTGCAGTGATTTTGCCTGCAACAGCGGCTTTCATTTCCTGTACAGAATAGGTATTAAAAATCTCTTCATCAGATTTTTTAAGGCCGTCCAAAGCGGTTTCAATGTTTTCCTTGCCATAAAGTGAGTAGAAGTCTTTAGCATCAAGCTCGGAGTTATGAATTTGCTCCAAGATTCTAGTTGGAATTGCCATACCTTCCTCCTGCGTATTCTTTGAGTTTTTCCAGACGCTTTCTAATTCCGGAAACAGACATTTTCATTTTTGCGGATGTTTCTTCAAGGGTGTAGCCGTCTACATAGTGTAAAATTGCAATCTGTCTGTCCTTGGTGTCGCGTTCTGAAAATATGCAGTCCAGAAGAATAGAAGTTTCAATTTGTTCTGTTCCTTCTGCACTCGCAGTATCTTCAACTATTTCTGCAATTACATCAAATTCTGGTCCGGCACGGAGTTTGTCTGATCTAATTTTGTTAAGACAGACATTTGTTGCCATAGTGTACAAAAGGCTTGAACACACATTTGTGATTTTTTCCTTTCGTTCAATAAGGCGTACAAAAGTATCCTGCATGGCATCGAGAGCTTTTTCTTCATTCTTAAGAATAAAGCGGCAGCGTCTGAGTACCATTGGGCCATACTGGCGGTATAGATTTTCAAAATCATCCATCGACAAAGTTTTCATTGTACAAATTGTTCCTGTCTTAAAGTTTAACACGCGAGGAGAGAAAAAGTGTTCCTGCTTATTTTAAAATTTTTTGACATCCTGATCTTGAAACAAAATCAGGATAAAATTTCAGGGTCTATAAAGTTAGATACTGAAACCTGAACTTGTTTCAAGGCCAGCATGACACAAAATTAATAATTATTTAATGTAAGTCCGGTATAGGTTTTTGCATATTCATCGCCGGCAGCGCGAATAACTTTTTCCATCTCTTCTGTAAGATGTTTTGCGGCGATTGGTTCTGAAAGTCCTTTAAACTGTTCGATAGAAATTACCGGAAGCATTTTAATGTCATACAAATATGGTTCTACATGATTATAAGACCAGAGAGGATCAAATTTACCAAGGCCATATTTATCGCTTCCACCAATGAAAAGAGGAAGAACATCACAGTTACAGTAAAGAGCGATTCTTGCAGCACCTTTTTTATAATTATTGCGTCCTACACGTGGAGAACGGGTTCCTTCTGGGAAAATAATTACGTTACATCCTTTATCAGTAAGTTTTTTACATTCTGCACACATGTCTTCAAATGTTGTTGTATTTGTGATGTAGGCCTGCTTAATTACACCTGCTAAAGGTGTTTTAGTAAGGTTTCCTCGAACAATACAGGTTGAATTTGGTACAAGTGACATAATATAAACAAAATCTAGTAAAGAAGGATGGTTTGCAATAATGATTTTGCTATGAATGTTTTTGTAGGCTTCTAAATCATCTACTTTGCGTTTACAAACTTGTGAAATCGAAAGCCAGCCTAAAAAGTTTCTAAAAGTATGTGAAACATAAAGTCTTGCATCAATTCCAAAATCATCACCCTTTCGTTTTGAAAAAAGCCTGATAAATGGAAATACCACAATTGCCAGAAACATAGCTCCAATACCAAAAAAAACAATTGCAAAAATCTTCATAAAACATTGGTAAGCATATAGTGGATAATTTCTTACCTTTGGAAGGTCTCTGTGGTTGTACTTTTGATCAATTTCTTCTTTTGTCATTTCTGGCATTTGGTTCTCCCTTTGCAGTATTTTTGAGCTTTATTTCAAAACGTACTGCAAAAATTCTACTGGTGATTTAGAAACATTGGAGAAATCATCAAAACATAAACAGTTATCTTTTTTTTCTGCACTAATAATTCCTGCAAATGCTAGAGGAATGTTTTCGGCAGGTCTTTTATCACCATAAACCTCTGGAACAAGTTCGTCTGCATAAACTAAAATAATTTCTTTTTCGGTTCCTGCTAAAACTGGTGCTACAGCTGTTTTTAGTGCATCTACAAAATTATTTTTAGAAGGGTAAATAACTGAATATCCACCTTTTAATCCAAAAGCAAGTGTTGCAGATGAAATTGGTGTGTTGAAAACTGATAATGAAAAACCTGCTGGAAGAATTATTCCAT
>CAKUWD010000005.1 GCA_934699065.1 uncultured Treponema sp. | reverse complement strand
TATGTCACCACTCGTATTTAAGGGTAACAGTTATGTAATGATTAGTTCGGTTTGTAAGATTTGCTCTCCAGTCAGCAAGAGCCTGCTGAACGTCAAGCATTGCCTTTTCAACTTCTTTGAGCAACTGCTCTTCACTTAACTCTGTAGAAAAATTATATTTTCCTCCGTTACCATTAAAAATCGGCTTATCAACACCATAATTAATTATATACTCAAATGTATAACCTACAGAAAGCGAAAGACGACCGAATTTTGTATCAGGTGTAACAAAATCAATATCTGCACCAGCTTTAAATGTATGCATAAGAGTATCCTGCGATACAAATCCAAAAGTTTCCCATGCAGATGGAACATAAGAATCATATAATGGATTACCCAATCTAAAATAATTCTGATGATTATGTATTGTACCATCTGTTGTAAAATAGCCTGCCGGCGCATTTAAATACTCTATCATTTCTATTGGAGACAATGATTCATTTACATTACCATGTCTTGAATAAGAACCTCGTCCTGTAACTTTTACCCATTTTACAGGTGTAACAGAAAGTGATAATGAAACCTGCTCTGTATTTGGAGAAAGGCCAAGTCCAAGAGGCTCTCCTGCTGTTGTGTATTCCTGATAATTTATTGCAGTTAAAGGAGCTACTGTTACAGCACCAGTAACCGGATTCGTAATTTTCTGACAGTGAGCATACATATATGGCGTTACCATTGTGTAATTAATTCTCAGCATATCAAGCCATGAAATATCTGAAAAAACATACTTAATAGAAGACTGGAATGTTCCGCGCAGTTTTGTATCAAAATTAAGCTTCAAAAGCTGAGAAAGTTCAATATCATCAATATAAAAATCATTTGACCATTCAAGATTTTTTACAGGACGAACAGAAAAATTGACTCCCATAAAAATATTATCATCAAAGCCCAAAAGTCCCTGGGTAATCATATAAGGAACCGGAATCATATAAGCAGGTTCAAAACGATCTCCATAAATTACCGTCTCATAAAATGAAGCTGAAAGCCACTTAAAAATCTGAGCGTTCAAAGAATGGATCGAAAGGAACTTTTTTGAAAATAAAGTTGTTTGAGGCTGTGCTCCGCTACTTGCTAACATCAACTGATCAAGAGGGCTCACATAAGGAACCGGTGATGCAGCACTTAATCCAAACATAGCCTGTGTATACGAAACTTTCTTTCCATTAAATAAAAGTGAAAAGTTTGCAGTATGTTTTGCATTTGGAGAAATTATTGCACTATCATTATAGAATGGACCAAAAGAACTGTGATTTACACCTGCCTGAACATAAAAGTTTTCATAATTAAAGGCAAATGATGCATCTACATCCCAGAAAGCTTCAAAACCTTTTACACTGATTGCATCCTTGAAAAAATAAGGCTGAACGACACCACCGGGTACAGAATCTAAAGAAGTATCATTTGTAGCTACAACACCAAGTTTATAACCGGCAGTAAGGAATTTAGGAAAAGCAAAATCACCAAAAATATGTAACCCCGGAATTATCTGATAATTAATCTTATCCGTATTATCCTTAGCAAAACGAACATTTCCTACACCGTCAACTCTTACTCGGTATGGTCTTTTATAAATGCGGGCATAACAGTCTTTTGCAAGAGCTGCCTCATTTTCATTTTCACTTTGAATTACATTTGTGAGGATTTCTTCTATTAACTTCAATGGATATGGTCTTAATGGTGGCTGGGTATTGATTATACCCATCATTTCCCAGCGTTCTACAAGTTCATAAAAAGCGTCTGTCGGGTCTGCACTAGCCTGAGCAGACAAAGAGAATACAGCGAGCAAAAGCGCTGCAATACATGCTGTTATTTTTTTCATTTTGATTCCCTCAAGAAAGTATATGATTTACCCTCTGCCGCAAAGCAATCTGTAGAAGTAAACTTTACAGGGGTAAGCATTATTGTATCGTAATCCGTAACAACCTTTTCTACAGTCTTACGTTTTACAGTTTCTGTTATAGTTTTTGTTCCAAAAGATATAGAATAAGCCTCTGAAAAAAGAGAATTCGCAAAATCTGAACGGAAGCTTATTATATTGTAAGAACCTACCTTACTTAATGTATAAATCCCCTGCTCTTCCAGAGTTTCTGTTAATGCTGTGTAGTTATAGTCTGTAAAAATAATGGAAACAAGAGCATCTGGAGTAGACCATTTGTCGCCCTTCTTTAATTCTACAGCAAACTCACTTTCCACATTGTTGTCATACATTTCTTCAAGAGAAGTCTGCAGGCTCATTTTCTTGTAATTTCCATCCCAGCGGGTATTTTCGTTAATTACAAGATTGATATCATCACGCAAAGTAATTTTGATTTCATCAAGATTTACAAGAGTGATATCAAAACGTCGGTGAAGGTTCATGATATCAGCATTTATGGCTGTAATATAGATTCCATTATGACGAAGTTTGCTGTCTTCCCATTCATAAACTTCCTGAACATCATTATAAAGCTGGATAATTTCGTTTTCTGCAGAATTAAAATACATATAACGGATGCTTCCATCATTATTCAAGGTTTTGTACCACAAACCGTCAAGAAAGTTCGCAAAAGAACCAACTGTCCCATCCTGAATTCTGGAAAGCTCCGCAGCAGCAAGACGACCAGCTGTAACATTTATTTCGCGGGCAAGCTCATACTTTTGAGAATCTGCATTCCATTTATATTCCTGCTGAATCTGATTCTGACCAACCGAAGTCTTTTTAGTATCGGCTGAAGCTCCACCATCGGCAGTCTCTGTTTTATCTGATTTATATACCCAGACAGAAAAGCTTTCTCCCTTAGAAAGAGCAAGCGCATAAGATTCTGAACGCTCAGTCTGTTGAATAAATACAGTTCCATCGCAGGAAAAATCTCCGATATTTACCATTTTATTCTGTCCTTGGCTTGATACACAGAGATATATTTTCATTACATAATTTCCGTCATCGGCAAGCCCCTGGTAAATCAAGGCATTTTTATGTTCACCAATAACATCCATTCCTATGTAAGAAAAAGTTCTTGTTCTTGTAAATTCAGTTTCGATAGGTGCCAGCCTTTCATAAAGGCCAGAATCAGGATCAATAAGGGCCGCAACCATCCAGAGATTCTGAGAGCCGGCTTTTCTTACGATGATAACTTCATCATCATAACCATCATTATTAATATCTATTGTTAAAGTACTGATTAAAGTTTCGCCTGAATAAAGAGGTACAAAGGTTTCATATTTTTCAGATTCAAAAGAAGAAGTTTTGGAATCGTTTTCTGAACTGCCGGAAGAAGCAGCTCTTGGTGTAACGATTTTTGCACGTGAAAGCGACTTATCATTATTTGAAACAAATCTGCGTGTAAGGAAAAAGGCGGCTGCGAGAAGCAATGCAGCAAGCACAAATAAAATCGATACAGTTTTTGACTTCATATTCTATAAATATATTGTTAATTGAAGATTTTCTCAATAGATGCTTTAGATTGCTTTGTCGTACTTTACGCAATCGGCTTATTTAACTATACTATAGAAATTAATTATAGATAAAAGAGGTTTGTTTATTATGGGAAACAACTATTTTAACTCAATTCCATGGAGAGAGGCACGTCTTCAGCTCGGTCACTGCCGCTCTATGGCAAAGGAAGAATTTGCTGACGGAGTAAACGCACTTAAAGGAAAGAAAATTGTAATCGTCGGCTGTGGTGCTCAGGGATTGAACCAGGGCTTGTGCCTTCGCGATTCAGGATTGGACGTCAGCTACGCACTTCGCGATGCTGCTATTGCAGAAAAACGTCAGTCTTGGAAGAACGCTACAGAAAACGGATTTAAAGTGGGTAACTACGATGAAATGATTCCAACTGCAGACCTCGTAGGAAACCTTACCCCGGATAAGCAGCACTCAAAAGTAATCAACGACATAATGGGAAAAATGAAGAAGGGTTCTGCGCTCTGGTACAGCCACGGATTCAATATGATTGAAGAGGGAATGCAGATTCGCCCTGATATCACTGTTGTAATGTGCGCTCCTAAGGGACCAGGTACAGAAGTATGGCACGAATTCCAGCGTGGATTCGGTGTACCGGATCTTATCGCCGTTCACCCTGTAAACGACCCTGAAGGAAAGGGCTGGGCTTATGCTAAGGCTCTCGCTGTAGGTATGGGCGGAAGCAAGGCCGGTGTTCTTGAATCTTCATTTGTTGCAGAAGTAAAATCTGACCTTATGGGCGAGCAGACAATTCTCTGCGGTATGCTCCAGGCCGGTACAATCGTTTGCTACGACAAGATGATTGAAGAAGGCATTTCACCTGAATATGCAACTAAATTCCTTATGCACGGCTGGAACGTTGTAAGTGAAGCCCTCAAATGGGGTGGAATTACAAACATGATGGACCGCCTTTCTAACCCAGCAAAAATTAAGGCAAACGCAATTTCTAAAGAAATCAAAAAGCTTCTTGCTCCACTTTATCAGAAGCACATGGACGATATTATCAGCGGTAAGTTCTCTTCTACTATGATGCAGGACTGGGCTGCCGGTGACAAGGATCTTCTTGCATGGCGTGAAGATACAGGTAAGCTTCCATTCGAAAAGAATGCTGAATCAAGCGAAGAAATCAGCGAGCAGGAATACTTTGACAAGGGTATTCTTCTTGTTGCTATGGTAAAGGCCGGCTGTGAACTCGCATTCGAAACTATGGTTGATGCAGGAATTAAGCCTGAATCTGCTTACTATGAATCACTCCACGAAGTTCCTCTTATTGCAAACCTCATTGACCGCAAGCGTCTTTATGAAATGAACCGCGTAATTTCTGATACTGCTGAGTACGGATGTTACCTCTTTAGCCGCGTTGCCGCTCCAATGATGGCAAAAGACCTTATGCCAAAGCTCCACACAGACGTTATTGGTAAGGGCCTTGAGGTAAAGGACAACGAAGTAAACAATGCAGAACTCGTAGCAGTAAACGCAGAAATCCGCAACCACCCAATCGAGATTGTAGGACGCAAACTCAGAGAGTATATGACTGCAATGAAGCCACTTCTGTAGAGCAACATATTTATCGGTGGTTTCGATACGATGCTTTCGCATCACTCAACCACCGATAATTACAAGGACGGTGGTTGAGTAGGCCGAAGGCCATATCGAAACCACCGTTCTTTTTATTTTAAATGACATTTTTAACGAAAACGTTTGCGAAAAACTGTCGATTGGGTGTAAAATATATGGAATATGGTAACACTTAAAGATATTGCTCGGGAATGTAAGGTCTCTTTTTCAACTGTAAGTAAGGCCTTAAAGGGAAGTCCGGAAATCAGTATTGAAACTACGGAGTTTATTAAGAAAAAAGCACAGGAAATGGGGTATCACCCGAACATTGCGGCACGAAGTCTGCGTACAAATCGTACTTATGACATCGGCGTTATTTTTGAAGACAAAACTGGTGCAGGTTTTCAACATCAGTATTTTGCTACTATTATAAGTGGTATTCAAAAGGTAGCTTTCCAGAAAGGTTATGAAATGACTTTCGTGGGCGGCGATTCAACAAAAAATTATGATTATTACTCACATGCTCTTGCCCGTAATTATGATGGTCTTGCTATACTTTCATGTGATTTTACTTCATCGGGAATTACCGGACTTGTAAAAAGTGAAATTCCAACAGTTTCGCTGGATTATTTTTATGATCTTGATCATGCAGCTGTTATGAGTGATTATACTGCAGGAATTAATGAACTTCTGGAATATGTAATTTCTATGGGCCATAAAAAAATCGCAATGATTCATGGTGAAAAAACATGGGTTACTGATGAACGTATACAAGCCTTTAATAAGGTTTGTAAAGCTCACGGAATTGATGTACCCGCTGAATACTTTGCAGAAGGTCTCTACCATGATCCTGTCACAAGTTCTGCCGCAACTGAAGTTTTTCTTTCGCTGCCAGAGCCGCCGACCTGTATTTTTTACCCGGATGATTATGCGGCGCTTGGAGGAATCAGAGAACTTACCAGCCGCGGGCTCACACCAGGCAAAGACATCAGCATTGTTGGATATGACGGCATTGCCCTCACCTCTATGATGATTCCACCCCTCACAACCTATGAACAGAACGGCGAAACTATTGGCCGCGTCATGGCAGAAGCTCTAATCAATAAAATTGAAAATCCGGAACACTTTGAGCCTAAAAAAGAAATGATAACTGGCCGGCTCATAAAAGGCGGCACCGTCGTCAAATTATAAACAGTGTCATGCTGAACCTGTTTCAGCATCTCAAGTAAAAGATTCCGAAACAAGTTCGGAATGACTTTTCGACGGAATTCATTTGCATAAATCAGATACTTACGTTATACTTTATTTTACTACAACGTTTTCGCTAATTTTCATAAAATTTAGCGTTACGCATATTATCACCCTTTAACAGGAGACGCACATGAAGTTCGGACACTTTGATGATGCAAAACGCGAGTATGTAATTGATACTCCGCGTACACCTTATCCCTGGATTAACTATCTTGGAACTCAGGGATTTTTCTCGTTAATTTCTAACACAGCTGGTGGATACAGCTTCTATAAAGATGCACGTCTCCGCCGTATTACACGTTACCGCTACAACAACGTACCTATTGATATGGGCGGACGTTATTTCTACATCAACGACAACGGTACTATCTGGAACCCTGGCTGGTCTCCTGTAAAAACTGAGCTCGATTTTTATGAATGCCGCCACGGTATGGGCTACACTGTAATCACCGGTAAAAAGAACGGCCTTAAAGCTGAAGTTACTTTCTTTGTTCCACAGGATTATGACGGGGAAGTTCAGCAGGTAGTTTTGACTAATGAAAGCGGTTCAGACAAGACTTTCAAATTCTGGTCTTTTGCAGAATGGTGTCTCTGGGATGCTCAGGATGACTGCACAAACTTCCAGAGAAACTTCTCTACTGGCCGTGTAGAAATCAAAGGCTCTACAATCTACCATAAAACAGAATACCGTGATCGCCGCAATCACTTTGCATTCTATACAGTAAACGACACAATCGACGGCTACGACACAGACCGAGACACCTTCATTGGTCTTTACAATGGCTTCAACAATCCTCAGCAGGTTCTCGACGGCAAGTGCGGAAACTCTCTCGCTGACGGCTGGTCTCCAATCGCATCACACTACAAGGAAATTACACTCAAAGCTGGCGAAAGCAAAACTCTCGTATTCATCCTTGGTTATGTAGAAATGCCTGTGGACAAAAAGTTCGAGGCAGACGGCAAGACAATCAATAAAGAAAAAGCTCTTGCCATGATGGAAAAATACAACACACCTGAAAAGTTCGCTGCAGGTATGGCTGAGCTCCGTGCTTATTGGGATAAGCTGCTTGGCATCCTCAACGTAAATACTCCTGAAGACAAAGTAAACCGCATGGTAAACATCTGGAACCAGTATCAGTGTATGGTTACCTTTAACCTTTCACGTTCTGCCAGCTACTTCGAGAGCGGAATTGGCCGAGGTATGGGCTTCCGTGATTCTAACCAGGATATTCTTGGTTTCGTACATCAGATTCCGGACCGCGCCCGTGAACGCCTTATCGACATTGCTTCTACTCAGCTTCCTGACGGTGGATGCTACCATCAGTATCAGCCACTTACAAAGAAGGGTAATGCAGACATTGGTGGAGACTTCTCTGATGACCCACTCTGGATGATTCTTTCTGTATCAGCTTACATCAAGGAAACTGGCGACTGGTCAATCCTCGACGCTAAAGTTCCTTACGACAACGATGAGTCAAAAGCAAAATCAATGCTCGACCACCTTACAGTAAGTTTCTACCACATTGTAAATAATCTCGGTCCACACGGACTTCCACTCGCAATGCGCGCAGACTGGAACGACTGTATCAACCTTTCATGCTTCTCTG
The DNA here is from genome assembly GCA_934699065.1 of uncultured Treponema sp. GTDB lineage: Bacteria > Spirochaetota > Spirochaetia > Treponematales > Treponemataceae > Treponema_D. Next base: position 30,092 of record CAKUWD010000005.1, on the reverse strand, counting down.
ACACTCCTGGCGAAAGCTTCCAGACTTATACAAACCCTAAGTTCAAGGCAGAAGGCGGCTACTCAAAGGTTGCAGAATCTGTATTCGTTGCAGCTCTCTTTACATACACAGGTCCAAACTTCGTTGGCATTTTGAATCACCTTGGAATGAAGGACGAGGCCGCAAAGGCTCAGGCAGAAATCGACAAGATGAAGAAGGCTATGATGGATTCTGCATGGGACGGAAACTGGTTTATGCGTGCTTACGATGCCTATGGCAAGAAGATGGGTTCTCACGAATGTGAAGAAGGACAGATCTTTATTGAACCTCAGGGCTTTGCAATCATGTCTGATATTGATAAGGACGCAACAAAGAAAACCCTTGCCGCAATCGATGAGAGACTTAATACAAAGCACGGACTTGTTCTCAACAATCCTGCTTTCAGCAAATACTATGTTGAATACGGTGAAATCTCAACATATCCGGGCGGATACAAAGAGAACGCAGGTATCTTCACTCATAACAATGCATGGATTATTTGTGCAGCAGCTTATGCCGGTGAAGGTAACCAGGCATTTAAATATTATTCAGAAATTGCGCCTGCATACACAGAAGAAACTTCTGACATCCACAAGACTGAGCCATAAGTATATGGCCAGATGATTGGTGGTAAAGATGCTGGTTCGGACATCGGACAGACAGGCAAAAACTTTGGTCAGGGAAAGAACTCTTGGCTTACAGGTACCGCTGCATGGAACAGGGTTGCAATCAGCCAGTACATCCTCGGTATTCAGCCGGACTTCGACGGACTTAAGGTTGACCCTTCAATTCCATCAACATGGGACGGATTCACAGCTACCCGACTCTTCCGCGGTGCAAAATACAACATCACAATCAAAAACCCAAGCCACGTTTGCAAGGGTGTAAAGAGTATGATAGTTGACGGTGCTGCAGTAGAAGGCTGTGTTGTTCCTTATGTTGAAGGAAAGAAAGAAGTTAATGTAGAAATTACATTAGGATAATGGATTGCTTCGCTACGCTCGCAATGACATGGCCGACCGTCCCGCAATGACGTAACAGTCTGTATTGCACTGACAGGTGTCATTGCGAGGAGCGACAGCGACGAAGCAATCCACTTAAAAGGAGCTCGGAATTTTCCGGGCTCTTTTTTTATATATTACAAATTATTAACTTGACAAACTGACATGGGGGGGGGGGATAATTTATGAGGAGTTTTGCGCTTTTTACAACAATCTTAATTTTAAAAAGAGGAACGCTTCTCTATGAAAAAAAATCAATTTGCCTTTTTATTCGGCATTCTTTTATCTGTCTTTTCGATTACAAGTTGTACCCCTTCTGCAGATCCTGTAATGCTACCTGTTTTGCCTCCAACAACTGATACCCCGGCAGATTCTAATGAAAACAAAGTAACTGTAACTTTTAATGATAATGGTTACATTATTGATACTGTTCAAATTACATCCGGAGAAACAATATCATACCTGCAAAAACCGACCGATCCAGGCAAATATTACAATTATTTCTTATATTGGTCTGAATCAAAAGCCTCACAGGCAACTGCCGTAGAATTTGATTTTAATACTCCAATTACTGAAAATAAAACCTTATATGCTATATACTGTCCTAAGTTTTACTATTCTTCCAGTTCAATTATACGAACTGTATCTGCTACACAAGTAGAAATTAAATTATCTGATACTTCCGTATACCCTCTTGAAGATGGTTCTTATGCTGGAATCAGCTTCCAGCATTCTACAGACGGATCAGATTATCAGGCATTTGCAGTAAATAGCATCCCAACCTACAGAGACGAAAGTCTCTACAGATATTTAACATATACATTTCAGAATCCTTTGTCAGAAGGAACTCATTACTTAAAAGTAACAAATGGTCATGAAACTGGTACAAAGAGTACATATATTTATGAACCTGCTGCTGTTACAAATCTTAGTACGACTGTTGCAGACTCTTATACAAAGGTTTCTTTTACAACAGCAACCGAAGGTTATTCATACACTGTAAAAGCCTTCAAAAATGGTAATGAAGTTGCCTCAACAGATGTAACTGCAAATTCAATAAATACCAATACATACGCAGAATTCTTTGGTCTTGAAAATGGTACACAATATACCTTCAAAGTAATTACAAACGGTTCAAACTTATCAGCCCAGACAACTGCTACTCCTGCCATTACACAAAAAACAAGTGACTGGCTTGTAGTTATGTATATGGACGGTGACAACAATCTTAATGACCCTATTTTTATGGACATGAATGAGGTTGAATATGGACTCTGGTATATACGTAGATCAAACGACCAACCAGAAAGTTACAGTGATTCTGTTAATGCTGTAGCTCTATGGGATGGAGTTGTAAGCTGGACAGAAACAAATGAAGCGGGAGAAGAGGTTACGAAAACTCCTCAAATTGGAAAGAGTGGAACATACATCTATGAACTTGGCCGTGATTCCGGATCTTCTACCACTTATACTACAAGTGATGGCTGCGTTCTTTCAGAAAACACCAAAAACCTTTCATACACTGCACCATGGCTTGTTGGCACAAACCAGACAATCTCAACAAGTCTTCCAACCGATGCACATGGTGAATTAAACATGGGAAACAAACAGACTCTCATAAACTTTTTGAACTGGGTTAATGCTCATTATACTGCGACTAAGGGTGTAATCCTTCAGTTCAGCGATCACGGTGGTGGACCTAGAAGCGTAAGATACGTAAAAACTGCAGACGGCAGAACAATTAAAGTTGGTGACACAAGCGGACGCCGTGCACTCTGCTGGGACGAAACTTCGTCTTCGAATTACCTTAAAACAAAGGATGTTTCAGATGCTTTACAGGCTGCCGGTTATGGCCCGTCAAATAAAGCAGCAATGATTTTGATGGATGTATGTCTTGGTTCTTCACTTGAAGATGCATATCAGTTTAAGGATTATGCTAACTACCTTGCAGCCTCACCAAATAATATTCCGGGAATGGGATTAGATTATTATAAATTCATAAAATCCTTTTCTAAAAATACAACAATTGATGATGTTGCTAAGCAGATTGTAGCAGACTATAAAACACAGTATGGAAATAATACTACATTGTGGAATAATTATGCACAGTCAATGGGCTATAATTCTTACAGTAGTATAACAGATGCAAATGTTAAACAAAATATGGAATGGCTTAGTGATTTAGGCTTTACAACCTTCACAATTACTGATCTAACTAAGATTGCTGATGTAAAAACTGCAATTGATTCTTTATGCAATGTCCTTCTTTCAGACACAGGAAAAGCCAAGACTGTTTATGTTGATGCCAATGGATATTTTAGCCCTACAGAAACATCAACTACACGTAATTATGTTACTTATCTGGGACAGCATCATGCAAATATTGTAAACATTCTTACAAACACTACAGATTCTTATAGCCTTAATGATTATATTTATTATCAGGGAAGTTATACCTGGCTTTATGATATAGGATATATAGCAAGAAAGATGCAGTATTTTTCTGCTTCTACAATTGAAAGTTCAACAAATGCAAATGCCTGGTCCGATTTGAATACCGCTGCAACTAATTTAATTACAAAGCTTAATGCTGCAATTAAGTACAGCTGGAGAGACAGTAAAGTTGCTTCAAATGGTGATTTCTATTCTCGAATTGATGGAAGCACTACACAGTTCAGTCATTCTCTTGGTCTCACAATATGCGGTGCGAATATTGCAACAAATGGTACAAATCTCGCACAGGGAAGCTGCCCTAGCTTCTACAAAACAGACTTAGCCTTTGGTGCAGATTCTGAATGGGGAGACTTACTAACCTACTGGTTTGGCACAGGTAACTAAAATGAAAAAAATTACAATTTGTATTTTAATGATTTCTTCTTTTCTCTTCTTTTCTGCCTGCGCTACAAATAAGGCGGCAGAAAAAGCAGTAGACGACACACAAACTTCTTCAACTGCCTCATTCAATTATAAACCTTCTGTAAATCACTCGTATCTTACAGAAGAAAATATTGGACAGGAAATTGTTGTAAAGGGTAAAGTCGTTAAGAGCGGGATCTCTTTTATTCTTTTAGAAAATCCGGATTCAAAGAGCAGAGTTTCTTTTTTTCTTGATTTTGAAGATGAAAGTCTTAAAGGTAAACTGACTGCCGGCAGCATCGTTCAACTTTCTGGTATTCTTACTTCGGCTGAATCGCCGTGGAAGAAGGGGATGAAGGTAAACAAAGTAGAATAGGTTGCTTCGGCTTCGCCTCGCAATGACAGACGGTGGTTGAGCTTGTCGAAACTACCGTCTGAGTTCTGCGGTGATTTCGACAGGCTCAATCACCGTAATCACAGTCCAATCACCGTAATCACAATCCAATCACCGTAATCACAATCCAATCACCGTAATCACAATCCAATCACTGTATTTTCAGTTCATTATCCATTTACAAGGATTTCTGAAATGTTGAAACAATTGTCACCGATATGTTCGATTGTTCTTACGATATCGATGTACAAAAGCTCGGATTTAACGTCGGCACCGCCTTCGAGTCGTTTGCGGGCAACCTTTTTGAGGTCTTTACGGAAGGCGTCGATTCCATCTTCAAGTTCGCGGGCAAGTTCAAGTTTTTCTGGTGTAAGCTGTTTGTTGATGTTTATGCGGATAAACTGAAGGAACTGACGGGCCAGTTCAATATATGGCAAAAGACGTTCCATATCTTCGGACTGGAACTTCATTTTCTTTTCGATAGAACGCTTAATCAACATGATTGTGCCGTAACAGCTGTCGCTCATGTTCTCAAGTTCATCAACAATCTGAATCATGTTGGAAATATGATTCAACTGCTTTTCTGTAACCTGAAGAGATTCACACTTAATCAGATAGTGAGTAATCTGCTCATGCATCTGATCTGCGTAATCTTCTGCAAGCTCACTGGCCTCGCCGTACTTCTCAATAAAAGCACTGTTGCGCTTTGTAACGCCAATCTGGATTTTATCAAACATATCAGTTACAACATCGGTCATATCTGCAATAGCTTTTTCTGCCTGAATGATGTGAGTTGCAACAGAATCTTTTGCAAGAAGGCCGGTAAATTCCAGCTTGTATACGTTTGAAGTTTTTTCAGGATCATCTTTGATAATTTTCTTAGTAAGAAGAACAAGCGGATTCTGCAGAGGAAGCAAAATCAAAGTAGAAAGGGTTTTGAAAACTGTATGCAGCATTGAAATACGGATTGCGATATTTGAATGATGTCCGCCCGGAGTAAGCATCATTACCAGATCCAGGAATGGATGGAAGAAGATAAGGGCCAGCACTGTACCGAACACGTTGAACATAACGTGGATAAGGGCTGAACGGCGGGCATCTGCATTTGTTCCAATGGAAGCAAGCACTGCATCTATAGTAGAACCTACGTTAGAACCGAGAGTCATTGCCGCAGCCATTTCCCAGTTGATAAGTCCGTTAAAGGCCATTGTAATTACGATTGCAGAAAAAGCTGAACTGGAATGCAAAAGGGCTGTAATCAGAATACCAATTACAAAACCGGCAAGAATTGCAAGCGGACCACTTCCCTGAATCTTAAAGAGCCAGCCAAGCTGCTCAGGTGTAAATACAGCAGAAAGCCCGCTCAAACCAAGGAAGAGCATACCAAAACCCATAAGAGCTTCGGCCCAGTTTCTGTATTTTCCTTTTCTGATTAAAGCGCTGAAATAACCGATTCCAAAAACCGGAATGGCAAAGGCTGAAATTTTAAAGTTGAATCCAAAAATAGAAACGATCCAGGCTGTGATTGTGGTACCGATGTTTGCACCGAATATAACGCCGACAGACTGGGCAAGAGTCATAAGTCCGGAATTAACGAAGGTAACAACCATTACGGTAGTTGCACCCGATGACTGAATAATCATCGTAACAACAAGACCTGTCAAAAGGGAAGCAAATCGGTTTCCTGTAAGAACCGAAAGAGCTCGCTGAAGCTTTTCGCCGGAGCTCTTCTGAATACCGTCAGACATGAGCTTCATTCCGTAAAGGAGAAGGCCCAGACTACCAATCAGTTCTAAAACGGGCTGTATGACATTCATATTCCTATAATACTGAAAAAAGCCCTTCTTTTCAAGGTAATTGAAATTGTGTAAAATTATTATATGATTGTCATGCAGCTCTACTTCTTAAAAGAGCTTACACAATGACAAAAAAAATGGGTGTGGAAATGAAAAATAAATCATATATTATCTTAATGGCACTTGCTGCCACTCTGACTTTTACAGGCTGCAAAAAGCAGCAGAAAACTGCTGACACAAACAGTGTGGATCTTACTTTAAATATGGCTGAAGAAGCAAAACTTCAGCAGACTCCGCAAAAATGGCATGTAACAAATAAACGTATATGCGTTCTTTTTGGATATGATTTTAACAATCCGGAAATAAAAGAAAATCTTCTTGCTATTCTTAAAGAAAACTTTGGACTTGATGAAGATGGCGGTCTCATATACCCGCTCACCTACCCTGAAGATTTTAAACACGGAATCCGCGGTTACGCTTCTGATTTTGCAGCAATTCTCCAGGACGACGAACTTGATCTTGCAGGAATTGTTCTGCTGGGTGCACCAGAAAATACTCATACTGCCCTGGCTCGAAATCAGGACAAATGGGAACAGGAAGTTCCTTACCCTGTTGTTGCACTTTTTCCTCAGGATGACGTTCTTGGAATTGAATCTACCTGCGACATTGTTGTAGACAAAGGGCAGACTGCAGGACTCACAGGTGAAATTGCACCTGAAGAATCAGACGGACAGATTCACCCGAATGCAGCAGAAATTATTGTTGAAACAATCAAATATATTCAGCTGCTGGATGGAGCACCTTCGCGTACAAAAGAATTGCAGCAGCATATGGCTCAAATGCTCGAAGGCTTTCAGTTTCATCACTACATGGACCCGGAAAGCGGACTGCAGTCGATAAATCATTTTGTGTTAAACTAGGCTAAAATCGAAAATCCGTTAAAAAACGACTCAGAGGCAAGCTGTGCTTGCCGACTTGTATAGGATTACAACTAATGATAGAGATTTCACAGCATAATCAGAATATAATCGGTTCGCGGGAAGCAATTGCGGCTCTTGAAAAAAAAGACCATGCCCGGCTTCTTGTGATTTCGGACTCGCACGGAAGGTACGGCGTTTTTGAAAGCATTGTGCGCGGCTTTGGTCGCGAATGTGACGCGCTGATTTTTTGCGGCGACGGCGTGGGAGATGTAGCTCAGCTTTTGTATGCGCAGAAGGCTGATAAGAAGCTGGCGGAGTGTGTGCCGCCGGTGATTGCCGCCGTACACGGAAACTGTGATCCATCCTCTTACCCCCTTGATAAGGGAAGTCTTTATTTTTCAAGTCTGATTGAACTTAAAGTAAACGGACGCGGAATTCTCGTAACTCATGGCCACAACCAGAATGTTGACTGGGGCATAGAAACATTAGGTCTTGAAATGCAGGTAAGCGAATGCAACACTGCTTTTTACGGACACACCCATGTTGCCCGCGAAGATAATTTTAAGAATTTTAAGATTGTAAATCCGGGAAGCTGTGCAAGGCCACGGGGAGGCCAGCCGGCTGGTTTTGCCATTGCAACTGTAGAAAAAAACTTTGTTGATATCGCTTTTATAAAAATGGAAATGGGAAGCGACGGGTGTACGGAATATAAGATCTGGAATCCGTATTAATGGATTGCCACGCCCTTCGGGCTCGCAATGACAAAACTGGGATTCATTACCTTGTCATTGCGAGGAGCCCGACAGGGCGACGTGGCAATCCATTACATCATAAATCCGAAATTATCGTGGCCGGGGTAAACCAGTGTTCCCTCTGGTATTTCGCGCTGCAGCCGCGCCAGGCTTTTCTTTATTTCGACTTCATCTCCGCCGTACATATCGGTTCGGCCATATCCACCGTAATCAAACATTGTATCTCCGGAAATCAAAACTCCGCGCCCGCCTTCAGCTGCATCTTCTTTATACAGACAGATTGAACCTGGTGTATGGCCAGGTGTATGTAAAACCTTCCAGCCAAAAATTGTCATGCCTTCGCGAAGTAAAGTATCTGCTGCTGGCTGTCCCCCCACTACCTCAAGTAATTCCGGCGCCCCGAAAAAACGCAGCACAGATTCATTCATAGGCCCCGGTACACCGCTTCCCGCAAGTTCTCCTGCTTCAAAACCATGTATGCAGATTTTTGCCTGAGGAAAAGCAGCCTTTAGCGGCGCAATACCTGTAATATGATCAAAATGTGAATGGGTAAGTACAATTCCAGCACATTCTAATTTATGGGATTTAAGATAATCTGTAATAAGATTTTCATCGCCGGAAAGGGCGCAGGCGGCTGGGTCAACAACAAAACACTGGTTATTTTCGATTGGAACAATCAGAGTATTAACTTTGAATTCTCCGGTATGGATTACATGAATTTTCATTTACAACGAATTATCGTCATTGCGAGCGCAGCGAAGCAATCTATACAATGGATTGCCACGTCGCTGCGCTCCTCGCAATGACACTATATTAATTTACTCCAAACGGTTCTTTATCTGCAGCGGCTTTTTCTGCGGCAGCGTAAGCAGCAGCATCTTCTGCAGCCATTTCTGCCTCTTCGCTCTGTATAGCAGCTTCTGCAGAATCTTCTGCATCGTCTGCATCTGATTTCTGGCGGCTATAGCTTACTGCGAGCTTGCGTCCGCGGTAGTCATAACCATTAAGTTTATCAATAGCTGTCTGTGCATCTTCTGTATAAAGCTGAACAAAAGAGTAATTTGCAAGAACTTTAATATCGCCGATGCGCTCGCGGTCAATGCCTGCGATTGCAATAAGAATACCAACAAGATCGCGTGGGTAAACACGGCGGTTTTTTCCAATACTGATAAAAATTGATGTAGCCTGATCTTCTGGAATTTCTACACGTGGATGACGTGGACGTTCTTCTTCTGCAGCAGCTGTTTCTGTTGTTTCTGCAGGGGCTTCGGTACGTTCCTGATGGTATTCCTGACGGAAGTTTCTTTCCTGGCGATTGTTTCTCTGATTTCTATCGTTGCGGTCAAAGCGCTCGTTTCTTTCAAAACGGTCGCGGCGGTTTCCAAATGAATGATAGTGCTTCAATGCTTCTTTAAGCAAATATGCAATTACATACTTACGAACTGTAAGCGGTACGTTCTTCTTAAAAAGTTTGTTCAAATCTGAAAGCAAATCAACATTTTCAGATGTTTTTACTTTTTCTGTAGCATTCTTGAGAAAATCCTCAAGCTGTGCTTCGTTAAGCTCAAATTCACGATTAAAAGCCATTTTTTTATTCTCCTATTAATGATAAAAGATAACCGGAGTTGATTTTTCTAAAGCCTGTACGTGTTAATAACGGCTGTAAAATATCCGGTGCAAACATGTTGGGAATTAAAACCCATTTTTTTCCACAATTTCGTAATCTGGTTATACACATATCAATAAGTTCTGTACCTATTCCAAGCCCACGAAACTGTTCAGGAACAAAAAAACTTGTAATAACAACAATTGTTTCCTGATCTTTCAAAAGCGAAGAGGCAATTATGCAGCCTGCAAACTCATCTGAAATACTTGAGCAGATATAACCGTTCTGGTCACTGACATCACACTCCTCAAACTGTGTGCGCCATATTCTGTAAAATGCTCCGTTCAACTCATTCGGCAAGGTGTCGTCTTCGCAGTCGCCTGCAGTAATATTTAAAAGGATTGTCTGCTTATCAGCAACCGAATCATATTCCTTAAATGAAAAATCATCGTGCACTAAAGATTCATCGGATTCTGGCAGCTGGTCTAATTTTTCAAGTCCCCATATTTCTCGCAGTGAATTATACCATTCATTGATACGTGCCGACATAAATCTGTGCTTAAAAATATGCCATCGTTTATCAATTTCAGGGTAGTTTTTTAATACATTTCTAAAATTCTTAAATACCCCCCTTCCTGAATGTAATGCACTCTGTAATTCTTCCCGGGCAAGCGGAGAATGAAGATTGTTTACAAAATTCTCACGCAGTTCAAATCCATCAGAAGGTCCCCATTCAGGCAGAATATAATATCTTTCGTCATCCGGCATATGACCATCGGAATCAGAAATAACAAGCTGACCTTCTGCAGCGTCGACGGCATATTCCACATCCTGATTTTCCATTGCAGAGATTATGTCGTCTGTAAGCAAATCGGTCAGCTCAAAGTTCATAAATTAATTACTTCTTAGGAAGCTCCTCTCGCGCAGTAACAATTTTACTGATAAGACCATATTTTACAGCTTCATCTGCATCAAGCCAGTAATCACGATCTGTGTCTTTTGTAACCTGTTCAAGTGGAGTTCCAGTAGCCTCAGCAATAAGCTTGTTCAATTTAGCACGGATTTTTTCCATGTCTTTTGCATAGATTTCAATATCAGTTGCAACTCCGCGCATCTGACCAAGTGGCTGATGAATAAGATAACGGCTGTTTGGAAGTCCGATTCTTCGCTCTTTTGGCACTGCAATAAGAATAAGGGTTGCAGCAGAAGCAATAAGCCCCATACCAATAAGATAAACAGGAGCCTTTACAAAGCGGATAACATCATAAATAGCGAAACCTGCGTCTACGTCGCCACCAGGAGAGTCAATGTACATATAAATCGGAGATTTATTGTCTTCTGAATCAAGGATCAGAAGCTGCTTTGCAATTGAATCAGCAAGCTCTTTGTTTACTTCACCTGTCAGAACAATCTGTCTTGTTTTAAGGAATCTGTCTGTAAAAGGATCAGGTGCTTTCTGTTTTTTTTCTTCATCCTCATCATCAAAACGAGGGCTAGTATAAATTGATTTATAATTCATACTATATAATATACTGTAGGCTTTGCAAATTTTCAATTATTATAATTATATATCAGAGAATAATTGGCTGCGGTTTGAATGAGGGGCTTGTTCCTTAATGCAATTTTTTATTGTTTTATTACTAAAACAGACTTATAATATAATAACAGGAGAATGCTTATGAACGTACATAACCTTATGGAAGATATAGTAATTAAGGCTGTAAATACACTTTATGACAGAGTAAAGGGCGAAGATGTTGCCTGGTTAACCTGCGATTGTGAAAACTGCCGGCTTGATACTGTAAGTTATGTACTCAACAGAATTCCTCCAAAATATGTTGTTTCTGGCCGTGGTGTTACTCATAACGCTGAATATCTTGCAAGTTCACAACTTCAGGCAGATGTTGATTCCCTCGCTCTTGAAGGAATGCGTACCGTAAGTTCTACAAAACGTCCCTTCCATACTGAAAACAGAAAAGACTGCATAATCCACGGTGATGACATACATTCAAAACCAGCATTTAACTTTTTTACCTTTATGGGTATTGTTCTCGACGGTAATACATTTGAACCTGTTCCTAAAGCAAAAATTACCTTAAAGATGGACGGAAAACTTGCAGAAATGGTTGATAAAACCTGGTCTAATCCCTACAACATGGTTCCGAGCACAAAAGGTGTTTATTCTTTCTGGGTAAAATCTATTCCTGCAAATGAAACTGGTGAACGTGCTTATTTCAATTTCAGCATTGAGATTGAGGCAGAAGGTTATTCTGAATCAGTATATCATTTTGAAGTGCCTATCATGAGTGAAGACAAGGTTCGCCAGACTCTGGATTCTACTTATACACTGAAAATTAAAGATCTTGTAATTTTCAAAAAGTAATGTCATTACAACAATCTTAGAGAATCATTCAATAAAAATCTCAGCTTTTACAAGAGAATTAAATTGCTATTTTTATAATAGCATAGTACAATTTAGTAAAACGTTTAACTAAAAATAACGTCATAAGGATTTTATATGGATTCAATTATTGTTAGTGCAGACCTCGACGGCAAAAAAATCAGCCGCGACATTTATGGTCACTTCAGCGAGCATCTTGGCCGCTGTATCTATGGCGGATTCTGGGTTGGAAAAGATTCAGATATTCCTAACATCAACGGTTACCGCAAGGATGTTGTAGAAGCCTTTAAGGAGCTCGAAATTCCTAACCTTCGCTGGCCAGGCGGATGCTTTGCCGACGAATATCACTGGCGTGACGGCGTTGGACCTTATGAAACCCGTAAACGCATGATTAATACTCACTGGGGCGGAGTAGTAGAAGACAACAGCTTTGGTACACACGAATTTTTTGGTCTTTGTGAACTTCTTGGCTGTAAGCCTTATGTAAACGGAAACGTTGGAAGCGGTACTGTTCAGGAAATGTCTGAATGGGTTGAATACATCACCTTTGGCGGCGAATCTCCTATGAGCAAGATGCGCGAGGCTAACGGTCACAAAAAGCCATGGAAGCTTCCGCTTTTCTGTGTTGGCAATGAAAACTGGGGCTGCGGCGGAAACATGAAACCTGAATATTACGCAGACCTTTACCGCCGCTATCAGACTTATGTCCGCCAGTACGGTAAAGATAAGATTTTCAAGATTGCCTGCGGTCCAAACTCAAGCGACTACAACTGGACAGAAGTTCTTATGCGCGAAGCTGGAAACCTTATGGACGGTCTTTCTCTTCATCATTATACAATTGAGCCAGACTGGAACGGCCGTAAGCCAGCCTGCGACTTTACAGAAAAAGACTGGTACCTCACAATGCGCAATGCAAGCTTTATGGAAACACTTGTACGCCGTCACGATGAAATTATGACTAAGTACGACCCTGAAAAGCGAGTTGCCCTCGTTGTTGATGAATGGGGAACCTGGTTTGCTGTAGAAAAAGGAACAAACCCAGGCTTCCTTTATCAGCAGTCTACAATCCGCGACGCTCTTGTTGCCGGAATTACCCTCAACACCTTTAACAATCACTGTGACCGTGTTCGAATTGCAAATATTGCTCAGGCAGTAAACGTTCTTCAGTCACCAGTTTTGACAGAAGGTGCGAAGATGATAAAGACTCCAACCTGGTATGTATTCCATATGTACAAGCCTCACATGGATGCAACAAGTCTCGCTACCCGTGTAGCTACAAATCAGATTGGACCGGAAGATTCTCGTGTAGATGCTGTAACAGCTTCTGCTTCTCACAAAAAGAATATTTACACAGTTACTCTCACAAACGCAGAACTCAAGGGTAAAAAAGAAATCAATGTTACTCTTGCAGGCCTTAAAGGTAAAATCAAAGATGCTGCAGCAACAATCCTTACTTCAAAGGAAATGCACCTTTGTAACTCATTTGCAAAGCCTAACGAACTGAAAGAAAAAACTCTTGATGTAAAACTTTCTGGTGCAAACGAATTGTTTGTTACAGTTCCTGCAATGAGTGTTGTAACTGTAGAGATTACAGCGTAATTATTTAAGTGGATTGCTTCGTCGCTTTGCTCCTCGCAATGACAAAAGTTGCGTCATTGCGAGCCCGAAGGGCGTGGCAATCTATATGGCACTAAAACTATGACCCCTTGTCCTGTATGTGAAAACAAAACACGTCTTTCTGCAATGGATATGACGCCGGAACTGGTGGCTGAAATGGCTGCTGAAGAAACGGTGACTGATTACGCAGGAGATGACCTTGTTGAAAAAAGACTAAAAATCTGCGAGGCCTGTTCACACCTTATAGGCGGAATGACCTGCAGAGATTGCGGCTGTTTTGTGCAATTCCGAGTAAGGCATAAAACGGCAGCCTGTATAAATGGAAAATGGTGATACCATTCATTGAGAAGGTGGTTTCGACAAGCTCAACCACCGCAGAGGTAAATATGGAAAACTACAATAAAAACAATGCTGCACCAGTGCCACCAATGGGCTGGAACAGTTACGACTATTACAACACAATGGTAAACGAAGAGCAGGTTCGTGCAAATGCCGAATACATGGCAAAAAATCTTAAACAGTTTGGCTGGGAATATGTTGTAATTGATATTCAGTGGTCTGACCCGGATGCAGGTAACCGTAATGCCGAAGGAATTCAGTACATTCCATTCAGTCGTTTTTGTATTGATGAGTTTTCCCGCCAGATTCCGGCTCCCAACCGTTTTCCAAGCAGCCAGGGAGGAAAAGGCTTTAAGCCGCTTGCAGATTATATTCATTCTCTTGGACTAAAATTTGGTATTCACATTATGCGTGGTATTCCACGTTTTGCCGCTCATGATCATCTTCCAATTAAAACACATGACGGCAGTAAAATTACTGCCGATCTCATTGCAAATCCATATTCAGTCAGCCGCTGGAATCCGGATATGTATGGAGTAGATGCTGCCCGCCCTTACGCCCAGGATTACTACGATTCTGTTTTTGAGCTTTATGCTTACTGGGGTGTAGACTTTGTAAAAGTTGATGATATCTGTAATACAAACATGTATCCTCATAATCCCTACTCTGCAGAAAAAGAAATTGAACTGATGGCTAAAGCTATTGAAGACTCAGGCCGGCCTATGGTGCTTTCTTTGAGCCCTGGACCTGCTGTTATTGAAAAAGCTCATCATTATGAAAGCTTTGCAAATATGTGGCGCATTACCGACGACTTTTGGGACGACTGGAAGCTTCTTAAAGCCATGTTTGAACGCTGCGAAGTATGGCAGAAACACAATGGGGATGGAAACTGGCCGGACTGCGATATGCTGCCGATGAACCGTCTTGGCTGGGGCTGGGCCGCTCCCGGAACACCCGAAAAGAAGAGGGGCTGGAAGTGTAAGTTTACAAAAGAAGAAACACGCACAATGATAACCCTATGGTGCATTTTCCGGGCTCCTCTTATGATTGGAACTGATCTGCCTCAGCTCGACAGCTTTAATCTTAGTCTGCTTACAAACGAAGAAATTCTTGCCATGGACAAATGCCCGAACCAGGCAGAACAGCTTAGCGCAAGCAGCCATGAAGATGTTGTTGTATGGCGTAACATAACAGAAGACGGCCACGCTTATTATGCCTATTTCAATTTAAGTGAAGAGGCTCAGACCGTTACAATGAACGTTGACAAAAAAGAAGACAAGCTGATTATCAGAGATCTCTGGAAAAAGAAGAACTTCAAATCAAGCGTAACCTTTACTCTGGAACCGCATGCCTGCAGAGCCTTTAAAGTATAAAGGCTTTTCCTAGCGCATAACTACATTATCTGATTTTAGTTTTGGCTGCTTTTTATAAAGATACTTTAATGGATGTACATCAAAGGCATTTATAAACCAGCCGCCAACTTCCTGAAGATTTATAACGCTGGAAGCAACTGAACGATAAAGTGGCAGCACCATTCCTGAATCAAGAAGGATTGTTTCTGCCTGACCTAAAAGTTTCATGCGTTCTTCTTCACCAGCTATTGCGGCTTGTTCAAGAAGCATGTCAAACTCGCTGTTTTTCCAGCCGGAAGAATTCATTGTTGAGTTTCCACGGAAAAGTTCAAGGAAAGCAAGAGGGTCAGCAAAGTCTCCAATCCAGGAAGTGATCAGAATATCAGCATCTGCAGTTTCAGCACTCGCATAATAATTATACGAAGGAATATTCTGCATTATTAATTCTACGCCAAGAGCTTCAAGTGCGCTCCGGATTTCATTTTCTTCTGCTTCCGAAAATTCATTTTCAAAAACATGCATTACAAGAGGAATCTTTTCTTCTGCAGGAATTCCGTATTTTTCGCGGGCATCTTTCATTTTGAGGGAAGCTTCAATTGCATCTGTATAATCAAAGCCATCAATCTGTGGATAGCCCGGCAAAGGATAAACCAAAGTAGTTGCCGGAATCAGATATTTTTTATGAATAGTTTCCCAGGGAAATGCTTCAAGCACTGCATTACGGAATTCCGGATAGTCCCAGAGCTTTGAAGTTTTACTGTCTGCAGGTTTTCTATTGCTTACCCTGAAATACAGAAATCCTGTTCCAAAGTTTGCATTAAACTGAATTGAAGAAGGATTCAAAATCTTCTGCTGATTTACATTTGCGGTAACCCAGTCTACGGCTCCGGTATTGTAGTAGTAAGTATTATCATCAGCATTTTCTGACTGAACAAAAGTAATTCTTTCAAGAGTTACATTAGCTTTATCCCAATAATACGGATTTTTCTTGAGAATGTATTTTCTTTCTGTTGCGATTTCAAGCTCATAAGCACCACTGTAAACCTGAGGATTACTATGGGTAATTGTAAACGCAGTATGGCAGAGAATTTTTGGCAGATAGTTTGCAGGTGTATTCAGATAAATCGAAAGTACATTTTCTGCGGTTGCATAAATTCCAACTTCATCATAATTTCCCCTGCCGGTACGAAAAGCTTCTGCTCCCCGCACTATATCAAAAAGAGAAGAATATGGAGCATAGGGGTTTGCAAGCATTCTGAGCCAGCTGTCGCGAACTGCTTCCGCAGTAATTTTTTCTCCGTTGCTGAAAAATGCATCATCGCGCAGAATAATTGTCCAGCGCTTTTTATCACGTGAAATTTTAAACTCTTTTGCAATTGCATATTGTGGTTCGAGATTAATCGGACTTGTTCTGAAGAGGCCCTCATATAAGCCGTCGAGGAACTGAGAATCGCTTGCATAATTTGTTAGCTGAGGATTAAGCTCATGAGGGCGTAGTGGTTCTACAATTATAAAATTCTGCTGAAGTTCTGCCGAAAGCTTGTCTTTATCTTCGGCTTCACGTTCACGGGCGTTTTCAAGTTCAAGAAGTTCTTCTGGAGTTAATTCCTGGTCTGGATCAAATTCCTGTGAAAACAAAGGAAATAGCAACGAAGTACATAATAATGAGACGACAATTTTTTTTAGATTTTTAAACATTATCCGCAATTCCTAATTTCTGCATTTGTGCAGCTTCTTCTTTATAAGAAACATATTCGCTGCGTTTTTTATTAGCATTTATTATTGAATTGCGCAAGGCAGAAAGTTCAATTTGCATACCTTTTATTCCTGTCTTAAACTCTGTGGCAACTTCCTGCTTAAAATGTGCATCAAAAGCATTGATTACAACAAAAAGAGACTGCAATTCAGAAATCTGTTTATTTACAAAACTCAAAATTGCATCTTCAGAAGAAGACTGGATTTTTGAATACTCTATTCCCTTTGTTGCAATTCCATTATAAATATGTTCTTTACGAGAAAAGTCAGACATAAACTCATTTATTTTGATTTTCTGTGTCCGTTCTGCTCCGGTTTTTGAATCTTTTATTACAAGATTACAAATACGTTCTTTTTCCGGAATATGAAATGCCTTTTTGAGTGCACTTATAAGCTTACTGAAGAAAGTACTTTTTGTTTTATACAAAAGTTCAATATTATCAGAAAGTTTTGAAATAAGCTGTGCAAGAGTTGGTGCTGTAGCTCCAACAGCAAGAACAGACTGCATGAGCATTTCTTTTGTATCCGGCCCGGCAGCTTTTTTTGCAGTTACACTTTTTGAAGATTCCTTTATCTGAAGGCGTTCAAGAACTGCAGCTCGTCTTCTGTCTTTATCAGGGGCATGATCTTCTTCAATAATTTCATTTACAAGATCAGTATAAAAATTCTTTTTGCCGGTTACTTTTGCATAAAGTCTTTTGATTTCTGCCAGCTCTGCTTCTGAAGATTCTGCAGCCTTCGCCTTATCAAAATCAGGATGATCAAACAAATCGCGCCTAAGGCCGCCTTTATACAGCTCCCGCAAAAAGCCTGCAAGCTCTGTAAGCATGTTGTTTATTTCACCGGTTGACTGAGCACATTTATCAAGGCTGTCATTAATCATACTCTGAACAACATTTGGTGCACCTTTTTTTGCATTACTGACAACCATTGCAAGAGCACGGGTATTCATTTTTGTACTGTTGCTGGAAAGATTGTCCCACTCAAAAACTTTGTTCAAATCCAGAAGCTGCTTAACCTTCTGAATCGTAAAATTTTCCATTGAAAATCTGAAGTAGGTACAAATAAAGTCGAGCATGGTCTCATAATTCGAAAACCGCTCTCCAAAAACCTTAGAAATTTCGCTTTCTGCAAATCCGGAAGTCTCTGGTACAACAATCTCTGAAATCTTTTTATCCAGTCTATATGGATCTGGAACAATTAATGACTTCTTAACAAAAGTTTCGAAAAGAGTTTTTACGCAGGTATACATAAGCCGATACTGCATAAGCATTTCCTGCAGACGTACAGAGTTATACCATTCCTGTTTTTTGTTTAGAGCTGTCTGAAGCTCATTTACAAAATTATCCACTTCCATACTTAGATTATCGGCAGAAAGTCCTGATTACTTGCTTAAAATTTTCACAGGTGTTCCTGGTACTATAGAATCAATATTTACCTCGTATGTTTCACCATTCTTATCTGTTCCAACTTCAAAATAGAAAGAATCATCTTCGGCTCGGAAGATTTTTCCTTTGACAGTTTTATCAGCCTTAAATTCAGCATCAGCTCCTTCTTCTGTAATCAGATAACGAGCCTTACCTGTAACATAAACACGCATGTTATCATAATCAGTTGCAAACACAATTACTGCGTTTGTTTTTGCCAGAGATAAAAGTGTTTCATAAGTCTGCTCATAGAAAGCCTGCTGATCCGAAATCTGTTTTTTACTTTCTGTAAGCTCATTCGAAAGACTGTTTATTTTTCCATTGAGCTGAACAGTTTCGTTATAAAGTGAAGCAGTTGTATTTACAAATGCTTCACCCATCTCATTTACAAGCTCGCGTGAGGCTGCTGTATAAGTCGGAATTGAATTCTTTTGCGGAACATCTCTTACTGCTTTATCAAGATATTTATAATCATCATAAAGCTTTTGATATTCGTTCATTGTATTTGAAAGCTTTTGTGATGAAATATTTTTTTGTGCTAATGCAGAAGTCGCATTAAAATCTGGAGCAGCTGTATTTTTAGTTTTTTGGATTATACTGCCAGCCTTTTCATCATTAAGTTTTGGATCAAGCAAAGCAAGCTCAGTCTGATATTGTGCCGAAACAGCACTTACAGCAGAACGCATTGCTTCTGAATTCTGCTTTTGTGTATCTGCAAGTTTTTTGTTTAAATCTGCTATGCGGATTTCGTATTGGTCTTTAATTTTCTTTTGTTCGAGTTCTTTGACCTTGCGTTCACTATCAAGGGCTTTTTCCTTTTCCTTTGCAGCCTGAACCTTAGCCGTATCAAATTCTGCAAGCTGAGTTTTATATTCTTCGATTTCTTTTTCTGCCTGAACAAGCTGTGCATCATATTCTTCATGAATTGCAGCTACAGCCTCTTTGTAATTCTTATCAGCCTCATACATAAGCTCCGCACGTCTTTTTCTTGAAAGGCGGGTCATAGAATCAATAACGAAGATATCGTTTGTATGAGAATCTTCTGCGGCCTTAAGTTTTACAGCCATATCACCTTCAACTGCTGCACGCTGTTTTACGGCATTGTCGTAGTTTGTCTGAGCTGCAGTTACTGTGTTCAAGAGATTTTTAAGATTGAGGTCATCAAACTCTGCCACGCTTACAGAAATTTCTTCATTATGAGACGAAATTGTTTTTGTCATTATAAAGGCAATTGCAAATACAACTAAAAAACAACCGATAAGCATCAGGGCCGAAAAAGGCGAATGATTCTTTTTTGATTTTGCATATTCTTTTTCGATATTATAAGTCTGCTCAGAAGAAGTCTGGTGAATGCGTTCCAGCTCCTTTCCAAGAAAGAGCATTACTTCATTATGTATCTGATTTGCTTTCTGCTCTTCTGATATTTTTGTTATTTTGTTGTCATTGCCCATATTCCGCTCCAATCTGCAGGTGCACTCTTTGTACCCATTCGCTCAAGGAATACCTGAGTGACATCCAGTTCCAGTCCTTTGAAAATTTTGCGGGCTGCTTTCCAGTCGCCGTCGTAATAAGCCTTTAAGCCCTCTTCAAACTTCTGATATTTTTCAAGCAGTGCTTCGTCCATTTCGTTTGTATCGAAAGGGAAGTAGATTTTCTTTCCTTTTGTTTTTCCTTTTACCTGAACTGTATCGATTTCTATAAACTTATAACGTGCGGTTTCTGCCATTACTTCATCTTTAATTGATTCGGAAACGACTACCGGAATGTGATAGATTCTTGTGAGCCCCTCGAGTCGCGATGCCGAATTTACGGTATCGCCGATTACGGTGTTTGTCATGTGAGACTGACGAGGATCATCAAAGTCGTTACGGCCGATTGTTCCGTAGAATACTTTTCCGCCATCAACACCAACACCAACATCTACCATTACAGCCTGAAAAACACGCTCTTCTGATTCTGTGAGTTTACGCTGCTTTTCTATTTCTTCGCGGCGGCTCTGCATTTCCTGTCTAAGTTCTGCAGTTGCGCGGGTTATGTTCCAGGCAGAAATTACGGCATTGTAAGCCTTAGAACGTTTTGAATCGAGAGTTCCATAAATTGCAAGAATTGCATCTCCAATAATAGAACCTACAATTCCCGAGTTCTCATGAACATTATGAATTACACGATTATAATGAACATTCAAAACTTCAATAATGTCGTTTCCAAGAGTTTCTGTTCGGTAAGTAAAACTCTTTACATCGGAGAAAAGCATTGCAAGATCCTGCTGCTTTCCTTCGAGACCTACATCACGACCTGCATAAGCTTTTGCAACAATATCCTTTGAAACAAATTTCTGGAAAGTATCAAGAAGATTATTAACCTGCATTGAAAGAGAATTGAAGGAAGCCGCCATGTAAGTAACGTCATCGTTAGGAGCCTTTGAAATGTCGATAAGATCAAGCTTCTTTTTCTTCTGCATTTCGATAAGGTCATCTGTAAAAGAACGCAGGGATCTGAACTCACGGTTAATTGTTATATAACCGGCAGCAACAAATAGAAGCGTAAAAATAATGATTAATGCAGAAATGATTCCATAGATTCTATAATTTGATTTTTCCAGATCAGAACGAAGCTCAGCGCGGATAATGTAGTAGCCCCAGTCATCCTGATATTTATATACACCAAAATAGTCTCCATAAGGACTCGAAAAAGAAATAGAACCTTCCTCTATTCCCTTCTCTTTATTTTGATTTATCAGCTTTAGGGCATTTGAATCAAAAGATGGAAAAACCGCAAGCTCATTTGCATCAGTAAAAAACTCAATTCCTCCATCATTTGTTACCCCAAGTGCAAGACTGTTAGCATTATCAAATCCAGTTCTGGCAACCTTACACATAGCATCAATACTTTCTTCCCGGTTACCAGAATACGAATAAATCTGATACTGATTTGAAGAAGTTGTATAAAGCTCTTTCAACTGACTTACCATGATTGTATTATTTAAGTTGATAATTTGACGTTGAGTAAGCTGAAGTGAAATAAAATTTGTAATAAAATTTGAAAGCAGTATAAGACAAATAAAGATGAGAAGCATCTTTAAGCCAATCGGAATAATCCTCGTTTTTCCTACTCTGGAAAAGAATTTAATCTTGCCAGGCACGTTGAGTCCTCCAAATCGGTCATTGCTTAAAGGCAGTGACACAAATATCTTTTTTCTCCGGGATTATTTTTAAATTGATATTTTGAATTGACCTTGCGCAAACGTTGTAGTAACTATAAATTATAAATCAATTGAATAAAAAACGCAATTTTTTTATGATATGCCTATAATTGAAGAAGGGCTCAGAGGCAAGTTGTGCTTGCCGACTCGTCTTTTTTTATACGGAATTATTATGACAAAATCAAAAAAATCAAAATCTATAGTACGTTCAGGGCTTCTGCTTACTCTTATGACCTTTGCTTCCCGCATTATGGGATTAATCCGTGAAATCACAAAGGCTTCTTTTTTAGGAACCGGGATTTATGCAGACAGCTTTTCTGTTGCCTTTATGATTCCAAACCTCTTCCGTAGACTTTTTGCAGAAAACGCAATTTCGGCAGCCTTCATTCCAACTTTTAAGGATTATCTTGCAAAGGGAGATTCAGACGAAAACAAAAAAACGACACAGGAATTTCTTGTTTCAACCTTTACTCTTGTTACCTTTATGACAACCTGCGTTGTTGTAATCGGTGTGCTGATTGCCCCGCTTATCATGCCTTTCTTCTGCGATAAGCCAGAGCCTGGTGCCTTTGATTATGCTGCCCAGCTTGAAAAATATCTTCTTGATAAAAGTGAAACAATTATCCTTACAAGAATAATGTTTCCTTATCTGATTTTCATTTCGATTGCAGCCTTCTTCCAGGGTGTTTTAAATACCTGCGGAATTTTTGCTCCTTCCGGCTTTACACCGGTTTTGTTTAACGGAATTGTTGTTATTTCAACCTACCTGCTCGCACCACATACCTCGAATCCGGCACGCGCAATGGCAATCGGAACAATTATCGGTGGTTCGATTCAGGCAATTTTCCAGTGGCCCTTTGTAAGAAAAACCGGCTGGAAGGCAGGCCTTACCTCCATCAAAAAAGCCTTTACAAATCCGGGAACAAGAAAAGTAATCGGCCTGCTTGCTCCGACAATTATAGGAATTGCTGCTTACCAGCTCAACGATACAGTTTCGACTCTTATTGCAAAACATGTAAGCTTTGGTGTTGCTTCCAGCCTTCAGTACAGCATCCGTCTTCAGGAACTGATTCTTGGTATTTTTGCAGTTTCAATCGGAACCGTAATCCTTCCAGATTTGTCTGGCTTTGCAAACAGCAAGGACTGGAGCCAGTTCAATTCCATGCTGCTTCAGGCTATCAAAATCATGACTTTGATTTCCATACCGATTACAGCTTACTCGCTTATTAATGGAAACGAACTGATTTCCCTTCTCTATAAAAAGAATCAGTTTGATGATAAGTCTGTTGCAATGACACTGGGTATTTTCCGCTTTCATATTTCGGGTCTTCTTTTTATTGCCTTAAACAGAATTATTGCGCCGGCCTTTTATGCTCAGAAAAAAACAAAGCTTGCAACTCTCGCAGGTCTTGTAAACTTCGGCACTAACATCCTGCTCGTTCTGATTCTTGCAATACCTATGGGAGGAAACGGCATTGCCCTCGCCTTGAGTCTTGCAAGTATGTTCAACACAATTGCACTTTTTATCTTTATGAAAAAGATGGAAGCAATTGAAGTTGGAAAGGTTGTAAAAGGAACAATTATTTATGCACTTAAGATGTGCGTATTTTCGGTAATTGCTTCTGTTCCAACTTACTTTGTACACAAAATCACAGTTGAATATTTTACAGGCTACAGCAAGATTATCTGCTATGGCGCTCCTATTTTGATTTCTGGCCTTGTATTTGCAGTCGTTGGAGTGCTGGAGCTTGTGATTACACGGGATGAGATTGTGGGAGTGATTTTAAAGAAGGTGAAAAAATAATGAAGAAATATACAAATGAACAATTAAAAGAAATCTACCGCGCACGCCGAAAGACCCTTGCAAGCGAAATGAGAAGCCGCGGCGCAGGTGCCTGTGTTTTTATCGACAGCGAAGAACACCGCGACCCGGCTCTGCCATATTTTACAAATCACCCCAGCGACGCAGTTCTCATAATTTTCAGCGACGGCTACACCGTACTCATTCCCTGGGATGAAAATCTTGCCCGCCAGCAGGCCCAGTACGACAAGCTTGTTCCATATACCCGCTATAAAAACAAGGATATAGATGCAATTCTTGCCGTGCTAAACGTTTGCTACACTCACGGAGAAAACAGCCGTGTAGAACTACCTCCATATCTGACCTATCCAACCTATCTTAAATTTATTGATGCACTTGCAAACTACGACTGCCGCTGTAAGGAAGATGGTCTTCACAAATTTGTCGTAGACTGCCGCATGATTAAGGATGAATATGAAATTGAATGTACCCGTGAGGCAGCCCGTGTAGGAGACCTGATTATTGATGAAATTGAAAAACAGGTACGTAAAGGCAAAATTAAAACTGAAACTGATGTCGCACTTTTGATAGAGAAAAAACTTCGTGAAAACGGATGTCAGAGAACAGGTTTTGATACGCTCGCGGCAGGACCTTCGCGCAGCTTCGCAATTCATGCGTTCCCGGGATACACTGCAGCAGACTGGCCGGCACAGGGACTTTCCATTCTGGACTTTGGCGTTGTTTATAACGGATATACGAGTGATACAACGCTTACAATTGCGAAAGGACCTCTGACTGCCGCCCAGGAAAAACAGCTGGAGCTGGTTCAGAAAGCCTATGATGAATGCGTAAAACTCTACAAACCTGGCCGTCCAATTATGGAGGCGGCGAAAAAGGCGGACAGTATTTTTGCGGCCGCAAAGCGTAAGATGCCTCACACTCTGGGCCACGCTATTGGTCTTGAGATTCATGAGCAGCCGCGTGTGAGCCCGCGCACTGCGCCAGAGCTGCTTTTTAAGCCGGGAATGATTTTAACTTGTGAGCCGGGACTTTATGATGTGGAAATCGGTGGAACACGCCTGGAAAATGATGTCCTCATCACCGAAGACGGCAATGAGGTTATCACTCATTCACGAATTATCCGAATCTAGAAAATTTCGCTCTTTTGATTTCGCAGGGCTATCTGTTCAAGAATACCGTCGGCACTTACACAAAGTGCTGTACACAGATATTTATCTTCGAGTCCCTGAGCAAGTTTCTTCATATCGGAAATTACATGGCGAATAAGATCATTGCTTAATTCTTCTTCGCAGCAGTCTTCGAGCTGGCGGTTGTATTCTTCACCGAGCACACCTGACTTTATCAATGATTCTGCTGTTATGAGAAGCCCTCTCTTTCCAGACATTTTCTGAATGATGTATTCAATGACCATTCGCATGCGGCAGCACTCAAATGAATTTTTGTCTTTTTCTGGAAGGAAGCTTGAAAGAACTCTAAGCTTTTTGAAAAGCTCAAGTTCTGCAGCATAATTCTTTGCCATATTATCGTCATTAAGGATTCGGCTGATTTTGTCCAGCATATCGTCTGCTGTAATAAAGTTATCATCCGATTCCTTTTCAGCAGCCGGCACTTCAGCTACAGGTTCTTCAACTGCTGCTTCTTCATAAGGACCACCGCAGAGATCTTCGAGTTCTTCAACAGAAAGGAACTGGTCAAAAGAAAAATCATCAGAATCTGTTTCATCAGCTTCTGTTACATCTGCATCATCTATACTGATTTCTGAATCTTCAGATTCGCTTTCAACTTCTTCTTCAATTTCAGGCTCAGGTTCAGTTTCAGGTTTCAGTTCAATTTCTGGTTCAGTTTCAACTTCCGGCTCAACTTCAACCTCTGGCTCAATTTCGACTTCTGATTCTTCAATCACAGGTTCTTCGGGTTCAGCTTCAACTTCAGCTTCGATTTCACCTTCAGTTTCCGGCTCATAAATTACAGGTTCTTCATCTTCCAGATCTTCATCAAAGCCATCTAAAGCAGCTTCTTCTGCAAGAATATCTTCTGATTCATTTGATGAAATCAAATCTTCATCGAGTAATGAATCATCAAGCTCCTCTTCTTCGGCTTCTTCTTCAGTTCCTTCTTCTGCTTCTACAGAAGGTTCATCAATCACAGTTTCCTCTTTAACTGGTTCTTCTGCTACCTGCTCCGGCTGCAAATCATATTCAGAAAGCTTGTCTTCTACAGCTTCTTCAACTGCTTTCTCAACAGTTTCCTGAATCATCTTCTCATTTTCCTGCTTGAGTTCATTTGCAAGCTCTCTCTGCTGTAATGCAAACTCGCGCTGCTGAAGCTCAAGTTCCTTCTGCTGATTCTTCAAATCATTCATCATCTTCTGAGCATCTGATGCTGAAAGAGTATTTGCCGGCGGCTCATAAGGCTCATAATCAGATTTCTGCTCCGGCTTTTCAGGCACCTTCGGTGCAAGCGGCTCATACTCAGCTTCCTGCTCGCTCGAACCCACCGGCTCATAATCCGAAGCCGGTTCTGTCTCCGCTTCAGGAGTGCTCTCTGCTACAGGCTCTGACACAGCGTCTTCTATCGTGCCATCTTCAAAATCACCAAAGTCAAAATCACCTTCATCTTCTGAAAGACCATCCTTAAGACTGTCTTCTTCACCTGCTGCTGGTGTCATCATAGACATCAAATCAGAATCTTCCTCATTTTCGTCATAAGGCTTTTCCTCTTCTTCTGCAGGTTTATTTTCAGCATCTGGATCATCATCAAAATCTTCCCAGAATTCACCGTCTTCACCGGTAAGTGCCTGTTCTATCGGCGGAGTAGATTCAAGGCTGCTGATATCAGGAAGTTCATCCTCGCCATCTCCCGAACCAGACATCATAGCATCTATCTGCTCATCAGTTTTTTCGTCGTTATCAATCAAGCTTCCATCTTCTGCAAGATTTCCACCTTCCTCTTCTGAGAGTTTATCTGCATCAACTGCTATCGGCATTTCATCGGTATTATAAATTTCTTTATTTGCCTCAAGCTCGTTGTAAATTTTCTCAAGTTCTTTAACAGCATAGATGTTAGGATTCTTTAACGAAACACCTTTTTCATAGTCTGATTTTGCCTTTTTCAAATCACCACGCACAGCGTTAATTGTACCTAACAAATTATAACCTTCCGGTAACTGCGGTCTGCTGTCTACAAAATGATTTGCCATTTCTTCAGCCTTTTCATAATTTCCAGTCTGAATATAACGGTCAGCGGCATTAATCATATAATCTTTGTAGTGATGATTGATTTTCTTGATTTTATCAAAATAAGTATTTGCAGCCTCTTCATCTCCGCGGCAGACAAAATACTGTCCATAAAGATCAAGAATCTGAAGATCCTTACCATCACTTTTTTCATCGATTGTTTTAATCAAATCAAGTGCTTTTTCATAACGCTGAGCAGAAAGAAGAACATGTGCATACTGCTTACATACTTCAAGATTCTCAGGAGCAATATCGACTGCATCAAGAATTTTTTCCATGGCCTGATCAATCTTCATTCCCTTTTCAAGAGATTTTGAAAGACCAACAAGAATATTAATGTCGTGCTGCTTAAGAGTTTCTGCCTTCTTGAAAGTTTTTGTTGCATTATCGTAATCAAACTGATTCAGATAAATACGTCCGAGAATGCAAAGCAAATCTACATCATCCGGATGCAATTTAATTGACTGTTCAACAAGCTCCTGAGCCTGCTTTGTGTCCTGACAACGGATAAGAAGTTCACTGAAATCACGGATGGCATCGAGCCAGCCCGGTCGTGTTTTAAGCGCAATTTCATAGCTTCTTACTGCTTCGGGATAATTTTTTGTAGCTTCATAAACATGAGCAAGATTGTAATTCAAAATAGGATGATTCTGGTCTACCTGAAGCCCACGCTTAAAGGCAGCGATGGCCGGCTCATACTCTTTTTTAGCCGAATAAATAGAACCAAGATGGTTATGCGCAAGTACATCATCAGGGTTGCGGCTGATTACAGATTCAAAGGCATCAATAGCGTCATCGTAATCACCCATCTCCTTGTAAGTAAAACCGAGGTTATAATTGATATTAGGATTTGAAGAAGAAATATCCTGGGCTTTATGAAGAATATTTACTGAATCTTCATAACGTTTGAGACGGCGGAAAATTGCACCAAGGCTCACCATTGAGTCAGTGTTATCCGGATTAAAAGTGATAATCTGCTCATAATAGGGAATTGCTTTTTCGTCCTGGCCGGCGCGCACATAAATACTACCAAGCTGCTTAAGATATTCTACATTGGATTCATCACTTCGCAGAAGTTCTTTGTAAAGTCGCGCAGCTGTTGCCCAATCATGAGCTGTAATTGCATTCTGTGCCTTTGTCAAAATCAAACTGTTTGCCATATTTTTATCCCCTCTTTTACCCTATTTTAATCTTGCTAACGGGCGCGCAAAAACTTCTTTTGAAAGATTTCCTACAACCCTCATATCATAAGCAGACCAGGCCGCTACTGCAAAATAATATATTTTTCCGTTCTCAAGTCCTGTAACTGTATATGAACTTGTGTTTCCTACATTAATTGGTGATTCACCTTCTATTGCCATGCGGCCAAGGTATTCACCAGGACGAGTTCCATAATAAAGATAGTAACCGCCTGCTGTATCATCCACAGAATAGTTCCATGAAACTGTAACACTTCCGTTACCCGCAACTGCCTTTACAACAAATGGAGGCAGCGGTTCCGGCAGTTCTGTAAAATCCAGACTTATAGATGTAATAGCTGGTGTCTGTTCACAGTTTCCGTCTGGCATGAGTTCTACTGCCACCTGAAAGTAAAGGCCTGTTATTCCCTTGAGGTCTTCTCCGCTTTCTACCGGCTTCCATTCAGGGTACTCATCATTCCAGCCATAAAAATTTTCACCTGAACGTACGTAATAGCACACTGCAGTTTGTGAAGGAATGTTCATTTCGGCTTCAAGCTTGTTGAGTACTGAGCCTGTTGAAACCATAATCGGTTTTGTTACAAAGCTGCCGCCGCCGGGGAGATATTGGGCGTGACCGATTCTTCCGGCGTTGTCTGCCGACTGGAAATCTGGCGGAGAATAAGGCCGTCTGAGAATTCTAAAATCATCAAGAATTCCCGTATACTCAGGACAAATAGAAAGCTCAGAAGGAGTTCCAAGATAAACAAGATTTACATCGCCACCTTCCGAACGTTCGTTAGTTATATAAGTAATATCTTCTGTTATTCCGTTTACAACGTATTCAAGAATTCCCGTCTCACAATCAAAAGAAAGTACATGATAGCTCCACACATCCGGTATGATTTTTGAACTTCCCTTAAGCTCTACCTCGTTTTTACCCGCAGCATTCAGGTACATATCAAAAATATTATTGAGTTCCCACTTTATGTGTCCTTTATCAAAAGTTCCGTTTATAACCTGAAAAACAAGGCGTCCATCTTCATTTTTTGAGGATTCCCAGTTCAAAACAATTTCACCATTTTCTGCAATCGAAGGGCAAAGCCAGAATTCAATTGAAAAAGATCCCATCAAACCTTCTGAGCCAAAGAAGGTTCCAGGTTTTCCGGATATACTCAAGCCTCCCATATTTCGGCTGAGACCTGCTGCTTTTTCATTTTTTGTCTGATTAGTCTGCTGGAAATTATTTCTGTTAATCGTATAGTCACCATCAGAAACTGGCATCTGTGCGTCTTCAAAATCAATTAATAAATCTGTATATTCATCAAATACAAAAGAATTTGAGGCAAGCTGTATACAGTCGTATCCGAAACGACCTTTTCCTGTTGTAATGTTATCCTGCTTCTGGAAAACCGGCCAGCCGTTTTTTCCACCGAGCAAATATTCTTTAGCAAAAAGATTCATTGTGCTGCCTGCACAAATCATTGCAAGCGCTATAATAAGAAGTCTTTTTTTGATACAATTTCCTAACATAACATGACAGCCAAAACTACACGTGATATTCTTCACGAAACAGCTCTGAAAGCTCCTCAATCTAGTGGCGTCTATCTGTGGCGAAACGCAGAAGGCACCGTAATTTATGTGGGAAAAGCGAAAAGCCTTAAGAGCCGCCTGTCTTCCTATTTTTCAGGACAACAGAGCGTAAAAACAAGACTTTTAATCTCCCACGCCAACTCTATTGAATACATCACAACAGCTAATGAGTACGAAGCTCTGCTGCTGGAAAACAACCTTATTAAAAAGTACAATCCCCGCTACAACATAGATTTGAAAGACGGTAAATCATACCCTGTTTTGAGAATCACCAATGAGGATTTTCCCAAGATTTTTAAGACCCGCCGCATTTTGCAGGATGGTTCCACTTATTTTGGTCCCTTTCCTGACGTTGCAGCTCTGGATACATTTATTGAAACACTTTTCAAGCTGTATCCTGTCCGTCATTGCAGAACTTTTAGAAAACGAGACACCCCTTGTCTCTATTACCATATGAAGCAATGTCAGGCTCCCTGCTGCGGTAAAATTTCAAAAGAGTCCTACAACTTATACATCGGTGAAATAAAAAGGTTACTTGAGGGAAAAGGTGAAGAAACTGTAAAAGCCCTGCAGACCGAAATGAAGGCTGCAGCGGCTAGCCTGGACTTTGAAAAGGCGGCAAGACTGCGCGACGGCATAAAAGCCCTTATGGTTCTGCAGAATCAGAATATTGTAGAAAGCTTTGATTCTGATGACCGCGATTATATTGCATACCATAGCGAAGGCGAACTTGTAAGCTTTACAGTTTTGAAAATTCGTGGCGGCAAACTGCTTGGTCGGGAAAATTACCGCGCCGAATCTCTTAATGACGACGATGACCTTATAGC
>CAKUWD010000004.1 GCA_934699065.1 uncultured Treponema sp. | reverse complement strand
CAACAAGAGGCTGAAGACTCATTTTTGGAATCGCAATTGTTTCCCACTCCGGACTAATCTCGGTCTCAAGAGAAATAACATAATCATTTCGGATATTTAAAAGATAAACATAAGAGCGGATGTAATCTACTTCCTCTTCAAGTTTAACTGTATGAACACGCCAGCGCAGACAATAGTGCATTAGTTTTCCCAGAACATTTATACTTTCTTCAACATCTGTTTCACCGGCGATAACAGCCTGCATTTTTATTGTTTCAAGGGCATTATAAAGAAAGTGAGCATTTATCTGATTCTGCATTGCCTTCATTTCTGTATCAGCAATTAATTGTTGTTCTTTCTTTATTTCTTCAATTTGACTACGAAGCTGTTCTGTCATCTGATTAAAAGTTCTTTGGGCTTCAGTAACTTCATCTGTTCCTGTCACTGCAATTTGTGCAACAAGATTTCCTCCCTGCACCTGCTTCATTCCGCTTATAAGATTGTAAACTCTTCCCATCAATCTTGAAGTCAGATAGCGTACAAGAAAATACAAAAGAAAAACTGTCAGCAAAAGTCCTACAAGAATTCCTGATTGAATTAACATAAGACTTTTCTGGATTTCCTCTGATGAACAGGTATGCAATAAAATGATATCCATATCCGGAACACGAATCCAGCTAGAATAGCGGACATCATTTTTATGCCTTAGTCTGACACGTCCAAAACTTGAAAACTCGCCATGCTTACGTCTGTAAACAGTTTTATAAAATTCCTCAAAAAGTTCCGGACTTAGTGGTGCCTGAGAAGCTTTTATAATATCATTAGTAATCGGAATAAGTTCCATCTGCATTGTTTCTTTGTTCAGAACTTCGCGGAAGGCATAATCATCATTAAACTCATTTATTTTCTTAAAGAGGAAAGGAAAAAAATCACTAGTCTTCATGGCAATCTGTATATAACCGATTTCACGATGATTTTTTTCCAGTCTTCTTGTTGAACAAACTGATTCATATTTCAGCGATCCAAGATTTCCAAAATAATCAGCTGTATATCCATATTCCCATCTTTTTAATTGAGAAAGATTTGTTCGCGAAGAATTCATAAAGATTGGCCAGCGTTCCGGCACCATCGGATTATCACTGAAAACTCTAAGCCCGTAAATATTTGGAACTGTCTCAAGAGTTCTCTCCAGCATTGTAGTTTCTGAAATCATTGTATCGATGATTTCTTCTTCGTTACTTCGTTCTGGAATTGTAAAAAAAAGAGTCAGCCTTCCGTTACTATTTACAAGCTGTTCAAAAAGGCTGAAGGATTCTATATTTTTTTGTACTATTTCGTAATTTTCCTGCAAAAGGCCTTCACTGTTTGCTTCGAGTTCTTCTACACGCGAACTACGAATAAAGCCCATTGCAGTTATTACTAAAATAAAAAGGGGAATTACGACAATACAGGTGTAGGCAAAAACTAATTTTTGTGAAAAGTTCATCCCTATCATTTTATATGATAAACCCCGTATTGTCGAATTTCCCATATGTGGTCACTGGCCGTAACAATGACCGCAATGTTTTGGTGGTTTCGATACGATGCTTTGCATCACTCAACCACCGGTGGTTGAGTAGACTTCGTAAGAAGTCGTATCGAAACCACCGTTATAGATTTAACTACATACCAAGTTTCTTCTTGTTGATATTCATAAGCTTAGACTGAGCATCGATAACCTTATCAACTCCCTTGTCTTTCTTATACTGATTGAAGTCTGCAACAATCTTGTCAAAATCAGCTTCAGACTTCGCACGAATCAACTGTGGAAGAACCTTACCCCAGCGGCGCTGGATGTCTTCGTAAATCAGCTGTTCATCAGATCCAACAGGAAGTGTAAGTCCGTCGTATGCTGCATATGAGTGTACATATGGACGTGTCCAAAGCTGTGGCTGTTCAAGAGAAGGAGCATAGTCAGCACCAAACTGTGCCTGCCAAGCTGTATCCATCAACATCCAGTATGTGTACTGAACACCAATATCTGTTTCCTGCTTGTTCTTGTCGTTCTTATCAAGATCAGCAACTTCTTTTGTAAGCTTTGGAACTCCGTTTTCGATTGTGTATGTTTCACCTTCGATACCGAAGTTTGTATCCATCTGACCTTCTTCTGAAATAAGGTAAGAAAGGAACTGAATAGCACGAGCTGGATCTTTACAGTTCTTAGAAATCAAAGTTACTGTCCAACCTGCAATACCACCACCAGCGAGAACAGGATCATCACCCTTAGAGTTCTTTGGACCATCTACAGCAATGTAGATAGAGTTTGGATCACGTGCATAAAGAGCGTTCTGTGGAGCCTGCATATCCCAGTTCTGATAGAGCATACAGAAGTAGCGGCCCTGAGCTGCCTTCTCTTCAATCTGGCTTCTCTTGTCTACGAATACGTCTGTAGCAAAGAGACCTTCTTCGTGAGCCTGACGGAACATCTTCATCCAGCGGATATACTCTGGATCATCTGTAAGACCGAGGTCAGCATTTACGAATTTACCATCCTTTTCTGGAGCAATTGCAAGAAAGTGAGAAAGATATCCCTGGAGCTGTGAACAACCTGTATCACCAAATTCGTTTGTTCCGAATGGAATAAGTGACTGTCCGTTTACTGTCGGGAACTTAGCCTTTGCAGCACGGAGTGCACCAAGGAATCCCTCTGGAGTTGTCATGTCTGGGCTTCCGATAGCTTCATACATATCTTTACGAACAAGAAAAGTTTCGTTTGAAGTAAGTTTACCCTGATACTTTTCGTAGTCTGTAGAAGTATAAGATGCGTTTGGATATCCATAGATGTGACCATCAGCCTGGCGGTACCAGCCAACCTTTACAGGGTCTGTAACCTTCCAGAAGTATGGATCATACTGATCAGCAAGTTCATCCAAAGAATAAAGAAGACCTGCATCAATCATCATAGGAATCTGACCTTCCCACCATCCCAATGTGATAAGATCTGGAAGTGCATCACCAGCAATCATAGCATTCAATTTTTCTGCTTCATTTCCAGCAGGAACAATAAAGTTTACATCTACACCAGTTTTCTGTGTAATGTACTTAGAAACCTTTGAGTCACCCCAATGACGTGCAAACCAGCTGAAGTTAATGTACCAGTCAAGTTTGATTGGTTTATCAGCATTTGCTTTCCAGCCTGCTACATCTTTTGATGCTTTAGCATCTACTTTAGCAACAGTTTCTTTCTTACTGCAACCAATAAGAGACATTGCAGCAACCATAGCAAAACCTAATGCTACTACCTTAATTTTTTTCATATTTATTTCCTCCTATAAATATGTGCTAAAAGTAAGTTACCAACGCTTCGCGTTGCTTTTGATTGAGGGTTTATTACAAACCCCTCAAAACGGCGAAGTCAAGGCTTTAAGCGTGAGCGTGCCTTGACTCGACGTATTCAAGCGTACAAAATCCTGCGCCACTGCTCGGATTTTGCTGCTAACCTTTTATAGACCCAATCAACATTCCCTTTACAAAGTATTTCTGCAGGAAGGGGTAGACACACATGATAGGAAAAGTCGTGACAACCATAGTTGCAAGGCGAACCGACTGTGAGCTTACCTGCTGAGCAGAAACGCCGGCAGGCATTGCAACAACTGCTTTTGAAGCAGAAGCACTGGCTACAACACGATACAGGTAGGTTTGAATCGGCTGTAATTCAGATTTATTGATGTACATAACTCCGGCAAAATAATCGTTCCAGTGACCTACTCCATTGAACAAAGCAATTGTTGCAATTACCGGCATAGATAAAGGGAGTATAATTTTTATAAAAATCAGCATGTCGTTTGCACCGTCGAGCTTAGCAGATTCTTCGAGCCCAGCAGGAAGCCCGCGGAAGAAAGACATGAAGATTATCATGTTATAAAAGTTGAACAAGCTTGGAATAATGTAAACCAGAAAGTTGTCATAAAGACCAAGGTTCTTCAACGTAATGAAGTAAGGAATCAAACCACCACCAAAGAACATTGTGATAGTTCCGATGATTGTATAAACCTTATTTCCCATAATGTGCTTTTTAGAAAAAGCGTATCCAACCATTGCAGTAAAGAAAACGCTGGTTACAGTACCAATCACAGTTCGAAGAACAGTAATCATAAATGCACGGATAATTGTGTTATCCTGGAAAACCGTCTTATAACTCTGAAGGCTGAACTTTCTTGGCCACCAGTAAATATGACCACGAAGAGCATCGTTCGCATCATTAAACGAAATGATAATAGTGTACCAGACCGGATAGAGCGCAATGAAACATAGCAAAACCATTATCGAACCAATAATGACATCACCGATTGAAATTTTATTAAGTCTTGAATGTGCCATTTTCATTTCCTCCTAGAACAATGAAGTGTCGTTTAACTTCTTAGTAACCTGGTTTGCAATGAAAAGCAGAATGAAAGCAATAACCGACTTAAACAAACCAATTGCCGAAGCATACGAATATCTCATACCACGCATAGCAGTCTGGTAAACAAAAATATCAAGTACATTACTTCGTGGTGCATTCAACGGATTATTCAAAACCAGGATCTGATCAAAGTTAGTATTCAAAAGACCACCAACAGCAAGAATAAACATAATAGTTACAGTAGGTGCAATCGAAGGAAGGGTAATTGTCCAGATCTGCTTCCAGCGGCTGGCACCATCAACCTTAGCAGCCTCATACATTTCCTGATCAATTCCGGAAATTGCTGCAAGGTAAATAATTGCAGACCAGCCCAGCTCCTTCCATAAATCTGAAATTACAGTAATACCCCAGAAATATTTAGGATAAGCAAGGAAAGCAACCCCTTCATCCAGAATACCCATCTTAATAAGCAGCTCATTAAAAAGTCCGCCCTCTCCAAGCCAGGTAGTAAGAATACCACCAAGAACAACCCATGAAAGAAAATGAGGCATGTAAGTAATAGTCTGCACAGCCTTCTTAAATTTCACATTACGAACTTCATTCAAAAGAAGTGCAAAAACAATCGGAAGAGTAAAATTGAAAATCAATTTCAAAATGCTGATTCCCAATGTATTTGCCATTACATTGAAAAATTCTTCATCCTTAAAGAAATTCAAGAAATGCTGGAATCCATGATGATCTGCCCATGGAGTTGTAAAAAATTTCTTGCTGAACAATGGAGTAGTAATAAAAAAGTTTTTCTTGAAAGCAATCAGAATTCCGTACATAGGGATGTAATTAAAAATAAGCATCCAGACGATTCCAAGAAGTGCCATTACCTGAAGATATTTTTCTTCACGCAGTCTTACCCAAAAACTTTTTTTTGGAATCAAAGGCAATTCATTGTTTTTCTGTTTCATGACAGTACCTCGCTTACATTTTGGAGTATAGAGGCACTTTCAATATCTGAAAAGTTTGTAAATTTTCAGAAAGGTGTAAACTTTTCGGTTTTTATCCGAAATTTACCCACCTTCTTATTGATTTATGAAAAATCTTGGTTTAGTTTTAGATTAGAAATGAAAAAAGGGGGGGGAAGAATCCCCCTCGCGCCAGCCCGCGTTGCGGTCTTCTGCTACCCCCTCTGCGGGGGACACCCCCGCAACGCCCCCGCGAGTTTCCTGCAAACTCGATAGTGAGCAGAAACTTCATTATCGGGCTCAAACCGACAATCTAATTCTGGAGGAATTATGAAAACAACAAAAGGTTACTTTACCACTCTCGATGGAGAACAATTTTACAAAATCGAAAACTACGATCACATGGATGATTTCTTTATGACAATCACCTCTGCATCAGATATATGGAATTTCTGCTGGTCACAGGGTGGAATTACAGCCGGCCGCATAGATTGCGACCATGCCATTTTTCCTTATTACACAGCAGATAAGGTAAGCGATGCAAAAAGCTACACCGGCTCATACACCGCCATCCGCGCAGGCGAAGGCGAAAAGGCCGTTTTGTGGGAACCATTTGCAAGCCTTGCCGCAAGCCCAGCCCTCCGCCGCCTTGCAGAAAAAAATATCAGCCGTAATATTTACAAAAACACAGCCGGCACCGAAGTCTGGTTCGAAGAAATAAATGAAGAACTAAAGCTTTCTTTCCGCTACGGCTGGACCTCATCTGCAAAATATGGCCTTGTTAAAAAGAGTGTCATTACTAATCTATCAGATAAAGAAATCAAATTACAGGTTCTCGACGGTTGCCGTAACATTCTGCCTGCCTGTGTAACTGCAGACTTCCAGAATAACAACAGCGTACTTCTCGATGCTTACAAAAAAACAGATTTAGATGCTGAATCGAGTCTTGTCCTTTTTGCAGTTTCTTCTATCGTAACCGATAAAGCAGAACCAAGCGAAGGTCTTTTTGCAAACGTAAGCTGGTTCAATACAGAAGACCAGCTCTTCCTGAATCCGAACTCACCTCTTGAGTTTGCAGAAAACGGAAATATTAAAACAATGAACGTTGTAAAAGGAAAAAGACCTGCTGCTTATATTTGCAAATCCCTTTCATTGTCCGGCGCGAGCGGACAATCTTCCTGGTACCAGGTTTTCGACACCCGTCTCGATGCTGCTAAAATCGCACTTCTTAAAAAAGAACTTAAAGACCGCAAGAAAATAACAGCCATCCTCGAAGCCGACATTGCAGAAGTCAAAAAGCTTATGGAAATCTACATTGGCGAAGCAGACGGTTTCCAGGAAACTGCTGAAACTATGACCTGTGTTCACCATTCAGAAAACGTTATGTTCAATATTATGCGCGGCGGCTTTTTTGCAAATAATGGAAAAATAAATCTTGGCGATTTCGTAAAATTTGTTGGCCAGCGAAATAAGGCTCTTGTAGAACTCGCAGAAAAAGCAGGTACAGACGCCCGCGGAAATGCCGACAAGGATGGATTCGTAAACTATGGCGAACTCGAAGCCTCTGTACAAAAGTTCATGAATCCTCAACTCTCCCGTCTTTTTTATGAATACATGCCACTCACCTTCAGCCGCCGCCACGGTGACCCAAGCCGTCCATGGAACCGCTTCAACATTCACCTGCGCGACAACGACGGAAATCCAATTTTAAATTACGAAGGAAACTGGCGTGATATTTTCCAGAACTGGGAAGCACTTGTCTGGTCTTACCCACAGTACATCAAAAACATGACTGCAAAATTCCTTAACGCTATGACAATCGAAGGCTTTAATCCTTATAGAATTTCACGCGAAGGAATCGACTGGGAAATTCCAGAGCCAGATAATCCATGGGCACAAATCGGTTACTGGGGAGACCATCAGGTAATTTATCTTCAGAAACTGCTTGAGATTTATGCAAAACTTAATAAGTCACAGCTGGTTGCAGAGCTGGGCGAAAAAATCTATGCAAGCTCTAATGTTCCTTACAGAATTAAATCCTACAAAGAAATCTCTACCGATCCTCGTAATACAATTTACTTCGACCGGGAACTCAGCAATCTCCTTAAAGAAAAATCAGCTGAAGCCGGCTCAGACGCAAAACTTGTAACTGATTCTGGAATTGCCGGTCAGGGAAATGTTGCTCTTGTAACTCTTGCAACAAAACTTATTCAGGTTGTAATTGCGAAAATGGCAAACTTCGTTCCAGGAGGCGGAATCTGGCTCAACACCCAGCGCCCAGAATGGAATGATGCAAATAACGCACTTGCTGGCTACGGTCTTTCTATGGTCACTCTTTATTACCTTCACCGCTTTACAAGCTTCCTCAGAAACATATTTGCAGAAAGTCCTTCTCAAAACTATAAGCTTCCTTCTGCTGTTGCAGACTGCTTCACAAATCTTGGAAAGCTTTATTCTGAAACAGATGCTACAAAAGCCGCTACAGACTCAGAACTACGTAAGACTTTTACAGATAAAGAAGGCCTGATTTTTGAAGCAGAACGAACTGCCCTTTACAACAAAGGATATGGCAGCAACGAAAAATCAATTGAAAAATCAGAATTACTTTCAATCCTTGATGCTATACTTTCACATATCAAAACAACAATTTCTTTGAATCGTCGCGATGATGGCCTCTATCATGCATATAATACAATGAAAATCATCGAAGGCACGAATGGTACTGACCGAATGGAAATTGAATATCTTCAGGAAATGCTCGAAGGTCAGGTTGCTGTTCTTTCTGCCGAAATTCTTAAACCAGAAGAAGCGCTCAATGTTCTTAAAGCTCTCCGCGCCAGCCGTATGTATGAATCACGTCAGAACTCGTATATGCTTTATCCTAATAAGGAACTTTCAGAGTTTGAAGCCAAAAACTGTATAAGTGTAGGTGACATAAAAGAACTTAACAATTTGATTAACAAAACTGGAACTTCAATTTTATATGCAGACTGCAACGACACCTTCCACTTCAACGGAGAATTCCGTAACGTACGTTTCCTTCGAGAATTCTGCGAAAAATTACCAGAAGAAAAACGCCCGACAGCTGCAGAACTTTCTGCGCTCGAAGCTCTTTACGAGAAGACTTTCAACCACCAGAGTTTTACAGGACGCAGCGGAACCTTCTATGCATACGAAGGCTTAGGAAGCATCTACTGGCACATGGTTTCCAAATTACTGCTTGCCGCTCAGGAAAACACTTTCGCAGCAGTAAAACAGGGAGCTTCTGACGACCTGATAAAAGAACTCACTGCTGCTTATTACGAAGTACGTT
Organism: uncultured Treponema sp.; assembly: GCA_934699065.1. Lineage (GTDB taxonomy): Bacteria > Spirochaetota > Spirochaetia > Treponematales > Treponemataceae > Treponema_D. The sequence continues at coordinate 30,440 of CAKUWD010000004.1, read as the reverse complement.
CCGGCATTGGATTTAATAAGGAGGCCGAAGTATACGGTGCTTTCCCTGCAGATCCTTATTCACACACTCCATTCCAGCAGGGTGCAAAGCAGCCAGGAATGACAGGTCAGGTAAAAGAAGAAGTTCTTACCCGCTGGGGCGAGCTCGGCCTTGATATCGAAGATGGCTGTGCAAGCTTTAAGCCTGTAATTTTAAAGAAATCAGAATTCTTTACAGAAGGCCAGGCAGCTGGAACTCTTCGCTTTACCTGGTGTGGTACTCCAGTAATATACAAACTAACTAACGATAGTTCGGCAATTACTGTAAACGGAAACCGCCGCGAAGGTACAAGTCTTAGCAGAGAAGAAACTGCAAACCTCTTTGCCCGCAATGGTATAATTAAAGAAATTACAGTTGAACTTTCATTGTAAAGAATTATAAACAAAAGCAAAAAAAGGAGTGTCATTTGACACTCCTTTTTCTATCGTATTCTAAATCATCCTAAATCTTAAACTTGCGAACTTCATCTCTAAGATTATTAAAGTTCTTCTGGTTATCATTTGTAAGATTAAAACAGAGCTCAACAGCCTTTGTAATCTGACCAGAACCTGCTGCCATCTCATTCATAGAATCATTAATCTCACGGGTAACATTTGCAAGGTGTCCCATTTCTTCACCAATCTCTTTACCACCAGTAAGAAGAATACCAGAGTTTTCTTTTACAATATCTGTAGAATTCTGAATCTCATTAATAGACTGCAGAACCTGTGCACTTCCTGCATTCTGCTCATCCATAGCATTCTTAATAACAGCTTCCTGCTGCTGAACCTTATTTGTAAGTTCAAAAATAACTTCAAACTGATTCTGTACAGATTTTGTATTCTCAGAAACGTTTGTAATAATTTCCTGAAGTTCACTTAACTGGGTATTAATCTTTTTACCCTGCTCATTAGACTGTTCAGCAAGCTTTCGGATTTCTCCTGCTACAACCGCAAATCCCTTACCAGCATCACCGGCATGAGCAGCCTCAATAGCAGCGTTCATCGCAAGAAGGTTTGTCTGTGAAGCAATACTCTGAACAACAGCAGAAGCTTCCACAAGGCCGGCAGATTTTTCAAGAATTACAGAAGCAAGCTTTGCAGATTCATTAATTCGTTTTCGACCTGTCTCTGATTCAACTCCAAGCTCCTGTACTGTCGCAGTGTTATTATCAAGAATCTGAGTAACAGAACGAATATTTGCAACCATTTCTTCAACTGCACTTGATGAAGTAGAAACTCCAGAAACCTGAACCCTTACACTTTCATTCAACTCATTGATTTTTGCAATCATGTTCTGGATTGTAGAATCACTCTTTCCAACACTTTCTGCCTGATTTTCAACACGAGCTTTTACACTGTTAATATTTGCCATAATCTCTTCAATTGCAGCCGAAGTTTCAGACATACTTGAACTTACATTATCTGCCGTATTTGCTGCAACAGAAACAGACTCATCAATATCTTTTAAAAGCCCTTTTGTCACATCCTTGAAAGAGTTCAAGTCATTAATAAGAAGACCAAATTCATCGCGGCTTTCTATAATAAGATTTTCACCAGTATAATCATTTGCTGCAACCTGACGTGTAAAATCAGTAATCATACTAACACGATTACTCATACCTTTTGCCTGCAACAAACTACATATAACAATAAATGCAGCACCTATAATTCCTTCAGGGAAAACATAGTGCCAGATTAAAGTTGAAATCGGAAGATTCTGCAGATTTGTAACAAGAACTGGTGTTATGGTGATCATAAGAGTACCAATTGCAGTAAATCCGCTGATTAATCCGCTGCGCATAATCAAAGAAAGACCTTTAAATTCTTTACTGTAAGGAACAGAATAAAGTGACTCTTCCAGAGTTTGAAGGAAGCGGATATAAAATGTTGCTGAAATTACAATAACGTTTCCAATGCAGGTAGTATAAAGAGGAGCCTTATCAACTGCTATACCCTGCATACTGAATGATATCTGAACTATCCATGCACAAACAGCACCATTAAAAATTGCTGTTGCAAGTGTAATGTTCTGAAAGCTTTTTGCAAGCTTATTCATTTTTTTTACTGATGCCGGATTTTCAGGATCAAAGTTATTGAACCGTCTTTTCTGTGAAAACCACCAGCAAAGAACAAAGGTCAGAACAAAGATTACTCCCAGAATACCTACAGGAGTCATAAATCCTCTGATTGTATCAGAAAACTTAATTACTTTTAAATATACAAATGCAACCCAGCTTGTCAAAAATGGCACAAAATAGGTACACAAATAAATAATAAATAGTTTTTTTGAAAAAACTATATCCGATAGTTTAGCCTGATTATTCATGCTGAAAACTCCTTTTTATAATTTACTTATAATATCTTTTCTATTATAAACCTATAACCTCAATTTGGCAAATTTAAAACCTTTTACAGACTTTTCCTTTTTCTCTTGCCGAAAAAAACACACCATTTAGAAAATTATCAAACTATCAATAGTATAACTCTATGTTTATACTCATGTTATGAAAATTGAAAAGCTTTACGAAACTGCAAAAGATACTGCAGAACGTTTATGGGAGATCTCTCCAGAAGACAGAATTTATGAAGGCAGTGGCTGGATTCCAACCACTCTTACTTTAAAGCCAGAAGATGAATATCAGAAGTTTTATGGCTTTGGTGGAGCCCTTACAGAATCATCAGGATATGTTCTTTCTCGTCTTCCATCTGATGTCCGTAAACAGGCAATTAATGCTTACTATAATCCTAAAACAGGAAATGCTTATCGTTTTGCCCGCATCCATATGAATTCCTGCGATTTCTCACTTGATAACTGGGCCTGCGTTCCAGAAAAAGATGAGTCCCTCAATTCTTTCTCTATGGAACGCACCGATAAATATATTTCTCCATTGGCTATGGATGTTCAAATGGCTGCAAAGAACGAAGATAGCGACGTTCAATTTTTATTGAGTCCATGGTCACCTCCATTATGGATGAAAGATAACGGTGATATGAACCATGGCGGTCACCTCTTGGACTGCTACAGGGAATTATGGGCTCAGTATTTTGTGACTTTTATAAAAAAGATGGCAGAGCGAAATATCAAAATCAGCTTTGTCACAATACAAAACGAACCGGCTGCTGTTCAAACCTGGGATTCCTGTGAATACTCTGCAACTCAAGAAGGAGAATTCGCAGCCCAATATCTGGGACCAGCCCTCGAAAAAGCAGGACTTGGTGACATAAAAATTTACATCTGGGATCATAACCGGGACCTTGCTCTTGAACGTTTGGAAGAATCTCTTAAGGTTCCCGGGGCTTCAAAATATGTTGCCGGGCTCGCCTTCCACTGGTACTCAGGCGACCAGTATGATAATATCAAAACTATTTCAGAAAAATATCCTGATATTGATTTGATTTTTACAGAAGGTTGTATTGAAGGTGGCCCTCGAAACGGCGCTTGGTTTACCGGAGAACGATATGCCCACAATATTATCAATGATCTTAAGAGCGGTTGTACAAAATGGATAGACTGGAATATCGTACTTGATATGAAGGGTGGTCCTAATCATGTAGGAAACTACTGCGACGCTCCTATTCTTGCTGATGAAAAAGAAGGTAAACTTCACTTCCAGAGTTCTTATTATTACATTGGCCATTTCAGTCGTTTTATAAAACCTGAAGCAATAAGACTGGGTTCAGAGTTTTTCTCATGGATGACACCGGCTACTGTCAGCGGACATTTAAACGGTGAAGCAGAAACTGTTGCCTTTAAAAATCCTGACGGAACAATTGTCCTGATTGTCACAAACCGTACAGAGGCCGATCTTGTTTTTGAATTTAAAATTGAAGCTTCTGAAAACACTCAGGCAGATAACCTTCATAACTGGGAAAAAGTACGAACCGCTGCAAACAGCAATGAACACACAGAAAATTCAGATTCAAACAAATCTGAAAAAACTCTCTACCTCAAGTGTCCGCCTCGTGCAATTCAAACCTGGATTCTTAAATAACTTTTTTGGAGAATATAAATGCATAGAAAAAATATTTTTTTCAATTCGTTTTCCGTAACCATTGTTTCTGCGATTACCGCAATAATCACAATACTAACGATAGTTAGTTTAAATAGCTGCAACCAGCACAAAAATAAAGGTTCAGAATATCCACATGGCTGGCACCTTGTATGGAACGATGAATTTTCCGGAAAGAAAATTGATACAGACAAATGGGATTTTCAACTTGGTACAGGAAGTCAATATGGTCTTCAAGGTTGGGGAAATAATGAACTTCAATATTACCGTAAAGAAAATGCTTTTATAAAAGATGGAAAACTTGTTCTTGAAGCTCGAAAAGAAAATTACGAAGGTTGTGCTTATACTTCTGCACGTTTACGTACGGTAAAAGACGACGGCACAGAACTCTTTACAAAAACCTACGGCCGCATTGAAGCAAGAATAAAGATGCCAGCTGGTAATGGAATCTGGCCAGCTTTCTGGTTACTGCCTGCTACTACAGATTATGGAGTTTGGGCTTCTTCCGGAGAAATTGATATTCTTGAAGCAAAAGGTCGTTTGCCAAACCGTGTTTACGGAACTGTTCACTTTGGACAGGCCTGGCCTGGAAACAAAAATACAGGCGGAATGTATAAATTCCCTGCAGGCGAAACAATCGAAAGCTTTCATATTTACTCGCTTGAATGGGAACCGGGTATTTTAAGATGGCTCGTAGATGATTCCGTTTATTACGAAACTTCTCAGTGGTGGTCTTTGGGAGCCGGCGAAGCTGAACCTTATGCTTACCCTGCTCCTTTTGATAAACCCTTTTATATTCTGCTAAACTTTGCTCTTGGAGGAAATTACGACGGCGGAGTTGCACCAGATGATTCAAACCTTCCGGCTCAAATGCTAATTGACTGGGTTCGTGTTTATGAAAAAGACGAACCTTATGCAACAAATGTAAAACGTCCCGTTCCTGAACTAACGACCGATAGTCAACATTTTTCATACTTCTTTACAATGGAAAATGATACAGACCCTACAGCCCGCCTTGAATTCAATCTTGGTCTGGATACAAACGATGTCTGGATTGAAAATGTAAGCGTTACTCAGGAAGAATTATAATTTGGAATGATAAAAAAGCACGCCGGTAATTTCCAGCGTGCCTTTTTCATTTCAATCTATTATTGTTTATGCAAACAATTCAGTTGTTTTGAGCCATTCAGCAACTGCAGTAGCTTCCTTATCAAGCTCGCGGTCATCTTCTACAAAGGCGCTCATCTTACGAACTTCGTCGTGAACCTTCTTTGTGAATGGAGCAAAATCATCTTTTCCGGCAAGGTCAACAGCCTGCATTGCAGCAAGAAGATGTGTAGCAAACTGAAGGAATACAAGTTCAATTTGCTCTGCCCACTTGCGTGCAGAAATTGTTCCCATAGAAACCTTATCCTGATTAAGAGCTTCTGTTGGAGCAGAAGTCAAAGATACAGGGAAGCAGTAAGTTGCAACTTCACCACGAATAGCAGAGATTGTAATCTGAGCTGCCTTAAAGCCAAGTCTCAAACCAGCGCGTGGATGATCAGCCGGTGTAAATGGAATCAGGTTTTCTGTAAGTCCATTGAACTTTCCATCGATAATAACTTCTGCCTGCTTATCTGAAAGGTCTGCAATATTTGCAAGAGCTGTTCTCATGTAATCGCATGCAGCACAAATGTGTCCACCATAGAAGTTACCGGTGTTGTAAAGACGTCCTGCTTCAATATCTACAAGAGGATTATCATTTGCAGAGTTCAATTCTTCTGTAATAAGATCGCGGGCAAAGCGCAATGTATCGCGGTAAACGCCAGTAATCTGAGGAGCGCAGCGGATTGAATAGCGGTCCTGGATTTTATTTGTCTGAGCAACAAAGCCTTTTCCTTCCATCTTTTCAATCTGATTATTAAGGAAGTCTTCGTAACGCCATACACGTTTTGAATCTTTGATGATGTTATAAACGTAAGCGGCGCTCTCGCACTGTCCCTTATGATTTTTAATTTCGCTAACCTTTGCAACGAATGGAGTATCTTTACCACGAGTGATTTCTGAAGTTACTGCTGTAAGGAAGTCTGAGATTTTTGCAAGGCGTTCTGCCTTTTTCCATGCAAGTGAAGCAACGGCTGTCATAACTGATGTACCGTTCATAATTGCAAGGCCTTCCTTTGCTTCAATTGGAAGTGGCTCAATTCCTTCTGCCTTGAAGGCTTCCATTGTTGGAACAATCTTTCCCTTATAGTAAACTTCGCGCTGTCCCATAATTACTGCACCGAGGTAGCTCAAAGGTGTAAGGTCTCCAGAAGCACCTACAGAACCAAGCTGTGGAATTACAGGAATGATATCCTTGTTGAGCAAGGTTACCATCATGCGGGCAAGCTGAGGACGGATAGCTGAGTGTCCACCTTTTACATTTCCATTCAAACGTGCAAGAACAACTGCACGTGCAGTTTCATGATCAAACTTTGGACCAAGACCAATTCCATGATATGTACAAATAACACGCTGAAGTTCTCCAGCTTTTTCTACAGAAATCTGATTATGACAACTGTCACCAAAATCTGTTGTTACACCATAAGTTGGAACACCTGTTGCGATATAATCTTCAAGAAACTTTCTGCTCTTTTCAATTGTTTCCCAAAAGGCTTTGTCTTCCGGTAATTTTACTTCTTCTCCGCGAAGTGCAACATCACAAACATCTTCAATAGTTAAATCCTTTCCACAAACTGTTTTCATAAAAAACAAACCTTCTATATAATTATTTTCTTCTATTATAATGTTATACAGCTATTTCGTATATCCCATTGTAACAATTGTAAATCCTAATTTTTCTGAACCTGGTGCCATTTTTACAAGCACTGTATGCTTTGCCGCAGTTCGTTCATCAATAATGAGATTAGGCTCACAGTTATTCCAGCCGCCTGCCTTGCCACCATCATAAGTTGCAACTTTACGTCCATCTACATATACTTCCGCTTTTCCAAATTTTTCTGCACTTCCATTTGCCTGAACTTTATAAACAAAAATCAGATTCTTACAGGTAAGTTCCATTTTGAAAGGAAGATTTTCTGATTTTGCATCCATCTTTTTTTTCCAGTTTTGCGGGAAGTCAGAAGTGTTTGTTTTTTTAAGAGTCTGACAGCTGCGATCTGTTTCATTAAAATCACCTGCAGAAATAAGAACATTTGAATCCTTGTTATCCGGGTAAATTCTTTTCATACCAGAGAAAGCCGGCTCCTTAAAAAACTTTTCCGGAACTGCAACCGGTGAATCAGACTTTGCCTTATCAAGCTTATCTACAAGTCCCATCAGACAATCACACATAAACTGATGTCCTTCGAATGTTGGATGAGCATAATCTGTAAGATATTGTTCGTTTGTAAAAACCTTATTTGAAATGGCTTCTTTTACAACCGGAAGCATATTTATTTGAGGAAGTGAATAAAAATCTGCAACAGGCTTTTTCTGTTCTGCAGTATTTCCATAACTTGCAATACAATAAAGCGCAATTACTGCACAATCTGGATTTGCCGTAAGAGCCTCGCGAATAATTGCTTCAAATGTACGCTGACAAATTACATCACCATTATCATTTACAGCAAACTCAACAATAAGAAGATCCGGAACATTGCCGACCTCTACTACATCATGCTGATAGCGGACAATTCCAAGAAGAGATCCCGTACCGCTAAGCCCCGCATTATTAAAAGAAAGATTCTTTCCATCTCCCGGAGCATACTTAACCTTAAGTGCATGGAAAAACTGATAAGCATATCCATCTGTAAATTTTGCAGGCCCTGCTCCTTCAGTAACTGATCCACCAATAACTGATATATTTACTTTTTCGCCATTACGGATTTTTGCAAGTACCTTTTTCATTCTTGCATTGTTACCCGTACTTACAATTGATTTTTCTATCATTGTCTGATAGTTTGCTTCACTGATTTTAAATGGGATTGCTGACAAAGTTGATGTACACATAAAAAATAAAACCACTCCTAAAAATGTATTTTTGATTTTCATAAAAAAACCTCGTGATACAAAAAGTACCACGAGGTCTGTTTTTATAGAATAAGTTGAATTTCTTAATTAATACATTCATGTCATCCTGAACTTGTTCCAGAATCTATTTATAACTTCCGAAACAAGTTTCGAATTACATTATTTCTTTTGTATCAGTCCGCGCATCTCTTCGATGTTGTGATAGCCTTTTCTCTTCATAAAGGCGGCAAGGCCATCTATCACTTCAACCATCGTATACGGATTTGCAAAGGTTGCAGTTCCAACCTGAAGGGCTGATGCACCGGCCATAATAAACTCTACCGCATCTTCCCAGGTGGCAATTCCGCCAATAGCAATTACAGGCACACGCTTATCAGCCGGAAGTTTATTAATCGCCTCAACCACCTCATAAACCAGGCGCACAGCAATCGGTCGCACTGCAGGGCCGCCAAAGCCAGCCTTTAGTTTATCGAAAACAGGAACACCACGTTCTATATCAATTGCAATTCCCTGGAAGCTATTACACAGACTGATTGCATCAGCACCAGCTTCAATACATGAGAGAGCAACCTGGGTCAGCTCGTGAGACTGAGGAGTAAGCTTTACGATGAGAGGCTTTTTTGTAACCGCACGAACAGCACTTACAGCCTGGGCAGCACCAACACAGGTCATACCAAAAGCGGCACCCCCGGCGGAAACGTTCGGGCACGAAATGTTCAGTTCGATAAGGGGGACGTCTGTTGCATCCAGAAGCTTTGCCCCTTCTACATAAGTTTCTATAGATGAACCAGAAAGATTTGCAATTGCGACTGGCTTGAGAGCCATCATCTGTGAAAGTTCATGTTCAATAAAATGAGGAATGCCAGGATTCTGCAAACCGATACTGTTCATAAGACCAGCCGGTGTTTCATGCAAACGGATTCCATCATTTCCCTGACGAGGCTCAAGAGTAAGCCCCTTGCTAGAAATACCACCAAGGCGGTTTACATCAAAAAGAGTTTTATATTCAACGCCAAAGCCAAATGTTCCCGAACTTCCAATTACAGGATTTGGCAGGCGAACTCCGCCAATGTCCACACTTAAATCCGGCTCTTCACCAGCGGCCAATGGTTCACGGCGAGGCTGAACTTTGATTCCAGCTACTTCTGTAACTGGCTTAAAAATCAGAATATCACCATCAAAAACAGGACCTTCTTTGCAGCAGCGTTTTTTTCCTTCTGTTGTATCAATTACACAACCTAGACAAACTCCAACACCACAAGCCATGTGAGCTTCCATACTAAGCCAGCACTTAACGCAAGCTGTCTGGCAGATTTTCTGAATATAAGCAAGCATAGGAGTTGGACCGCAGGCATAAACAGCAGAATAGTTTCCAGCTCTCAAAGTATCTTCTGTGAGGGCAGCCGGTAACATTCCGTGAATACCAACACTTCCATCATCTGTTGTTATAACAAGTTTTTCTGCTTTTAGATTTTCAAGTCCGTAGGAACCGCTTTTGAAAGATGCGTAAAAATCATAAGAAGCGGCAGGGAGAGTTTCGGCAAAACCCGCAACAGGAACTACGCCAATACCGCCGCCAATGATGAGAACTTTACCACCGGTGGTTGAGCCTGTCGAAACCACCTTTGGCATAGGGAATCTGTTTCCGCAAGGACCAATCAGATTTATGAGGTCGCCGAAATCCAGAGAGCAAAGTTCCTTAGTACCTTTGCCCTTGAGCAGAATCAAAAATGTAAGCTCAACGCGTTTTCCCTCTTCTTCACTTAAAACTTCTGAATGAAAAACAGAAATTGGACGCCCAAGCAAAACATCTGAACGCACCGCATGCAGCATATAAAACTGACCGGCAGCAGGCTCCTGAGAACCAGCTTCCAGCAAAACCTTCAAAGAATAAACGCTACCAAATGGAACGGCTCCAACAATAGGAGAACATTCACTTACTACGCCTTTTGCAAAAACCGGATATGGCACACCCTGACAATCTTTAAACATTGTGAACCTCTTTTATAAAATCAGCCAGATTAAAGACTAGCCTTTGCGCTTAGCAAATCATTCTTGCTGAAAAGACTTGCACGTGCAGCTGCTGCGGCTATATCATCAAGCTTCAAAGTGCCGGCATCACGAGCCCCGGCTATTTCTTCATCTTTTTTCCAGGCACACAAAATTCCACGGCTGGAATTTACCGCACCGCCTGCTTTATCAAGCAAAGTTGCCGCAATTCTTGCAGCCCCTCCCTGAGCACCGTAACCTGGAATCAAAAAGAAGATATCAGCATACTTGTCGCGAAGCCAGCGGGCATCTTCTTCCTGAGTAGCACCCACAACCGCTCCAAAAATACCGCAAGTCTGGTCGTTATAATCTGCGCAGGAAAAGCGCCATTCTTCGCCGATTCGCTGAAGTTCTGCACCAACACGTTCAAGCAAAAGACCACCCTCTGCAAGTTCCTGATGTTCAATATCAGTCATACCAGGGTTACTTGTACAGAGCAGAACAAAAGCTCCTTTGCCACCCTTGTCTGGTGTACTGTAAGCAGTAAATGGCTTTAGGGTATCAAAACCCATATATGGATTAACTGTTATAATATCAGTTTCAAAATCGCCGGTAAAATGAGCACGAGCATAAGCATCTGAAGTAGCTCCAATGTCGCCGCGTTTAATATCAGAAATCGCAATAAGACCTGTCTGGCGAATGTACTTGAGAGTCTCTGCATAAACCTTCATACCCTCTAATCCCATTGCCTCGTAGTAAGCAATCTGAACTTTAAAACAGCAGGCAGATTTATCTGCAACTACACGGTCAATAATTGCCTTGTTGTAAGCGAGCACAGCGGCTGCCGGCGACTCATACTGAGCGCGGATATTTTCCGGAATATAAGAAGGATCAGTATCAAGTCCAACGCACAAAGGACCATTTTTCAAAGAAAGCTCCTGAAGGAGCTGCATGTTATGTTTACTCATAGGCAAAATATACCCCGAAAACGCGCTAAATTCAACGTAACTTCAGTTACTTTTTTTGGATTTCTGGCCAATAAAAATGATTTTAACAGGACTATAATATATAATAAAAGAAAAAAGATTTCCCACTCGAGACGGACAATGACACAAGCTTGTCATTTTCCTTCCTGCCCCGGAAATCTATTCAGGAGAAAAAATGAAAAAAATGTTTCACAACAAAATTGTAGTCCTTGCCACTCTCACCGTATTTACTTCAATCAGCTTGTTTACATCGTGTTCAAAAAAAGCCGAACTAATCCCCGTAAATCTCAAACCTATTGTATATCAAAATGAAAATGTCACCGTCAAAGTTGATTCTAAGCTTGAACTGCTGATGATAGCCATGCGACTTGCGGAAATCAAACCTTTCAGTAACGATAGTTATGGTCAGGAATACTCGCAATTTGTTGTCGGAGTTGATAAGTTATTTTTAAATCAAAAAGATCATCCTCTTGTGAAAACACTTAAATCTCATTTTAAGAACTATAAAGGTGCGATAATCGAAATTCTGAAAATCACCCGTTACATTTCTGATGATATGACTCATCTTACAATCAATAAAAAAGAACTTCCAAAAGAAATGCTGAATTTCTGGAAAGATATTAATCTCAATGATTTTATTGTTCAGTTCAACGATTTTGCTGTAAAAGGAAATTTTGAAAGAATCTGTCTCTTATATGAAGCCCAGCTCAAGCGGCAGGCAATCAGTGTTAATGAATATTATAATTATAATCGTAATATTACAGAGTGGTTTTCTAAGTTTTACTTTTCACCCGAAAAGCAGACTGTTTTTGAATTGAAGCCTTCAACTCTATTTAATGATGCAATTTATGTTCCTGCAATAGTTTCATCAGATAATAAAAATATCATTGAAGCTGTATGCCCTTCTTTCTGGACCAAAGAAGAAAAATGGCCGGCAATCCGTAGTTGTATAGAATTATCTTATGGATATAATTTTATTCTTGTTCAAAAATATTGGGATGTGATTTCTGAAGATGCAAACAGAATCATAAAATCACTTTACGAAAAACATCAGATTACAGATAAAATAACTGAATTCACTACTCAATACAATGTTGCTAGTGTTCTGACTCTAACAGAGCTGCTTGATTATGATTTTGTAAAAGAGGATGAAGAGGTATATGCAACATTCAAAAACTCTATTACAAACTATTATTTAATTGATGATGTTGATAAAATCATTTCTATTATTGACTGCTACAAAGAAAACCGCGATCAGTATCCGGATTATGAATCTTTCTTTTCAAACTACATCACTACAGTTTTAAGGGATTTCTAAAATGAAAAAACGTCATCTCTTCTGGATAATTCCATCATCTGTAATTGTTTTTTTCCTTTTCGTTATTTTAATTGCACGGATTGGACATATCATAAGCCCGACTCCTTCAAAACCTTTTGTAATAAAATCAAAAGCCAAAAAAACTCTTACTGAAAAAGAGTTTCAGAAGGATTTGGATTACTTAAAATATTATTTCGAAACTTTCTATGCCGGCTATAATGAAATGCTTGAAAATGGTTATGATATAGACAAAATAATAGAGGACATAAAAAAGGATAGTGAAAAGGATAAAATAAAAACTGATTATAATACTTCTGTTTTTTTTAATGCCGTATTTACGAATATCTTAAAGAATCATGCAATTATAGATTGCCATTTTTCAATTAGCGGAAATTATCTTTATTCAAACAAGCTGTATTTTTCTGATATTTATGTTAAGCCTGTTCAGAAAAACGGAAATACAAAATATATTGTCGTAAAGAATGAACGGGAAAAAATGCCGGAAAAAGTTATCAAATCTCTTGGAAAATACACTCCGGCAGATATTAAACCTGGACAGGAATTCACTGGCCCACAATCTATGCTTTTTGAATGGTTTGATGGAAATGAAAAAATCTACCGCATAGGAATTCTTTCCCGCGAAAATCAGAAAAATATACTGATTCCTATCGACGGTAAAAAAATTACAGCACAGGCTATTCAAAATACTTCTCTTACAAAACCTGGAAAAATGCAGGGTATGAGAGAAACAAAAGATACACTGTATCTGTCGCTCGCTGATTTTATGTTCCTCAGAAGTTCCGAAATAAACGGCTACAAAGAATTTCAGACACTTTGTCAGAATGCACGCTATAAATCATCAGAAAAGAAACAGATTATAATTGATTTACGCGGAAATCCAGGCGGAAATCCGTTCTTTGCAGCCATGCTTTTTTCTTACCTCTTTTATAATAAAAGTGATGATATTTCATTTGATTTAATCACATATGTTGCAAATCTTATAAATGACGAAGAATATAAAAATATGTCGCCAACTTTTGGAAAACTGAATTTATACTTTCGTATGCAAAATTTGATAAACAAATTTAAAAAAATGAAATTCAAAAAAAATAAGCGTGAAGAAACTGATTATGAAAAATATAAAAAAATTGTAGATAAAGCTTGGCAGAAAAAGTTGTTCTGGCCTTCTGTTGCTGAACTATTTTATCCATACAAAGCAGATATTCAATATATTAGTATCGATTCAAAAATCAAAGAACTTCCACATCCTGATTTTGAAGGAGACATTTATATTCTGACAGACACACAATCTGCTTCCTGCTCAGAATACTCAATAGCCCTGCTCAGAAAAATGGCAGAAGGTGCAAACATTAATATTCATCACTTAGGCGAAAATACTGCCGGTGCTGTTTATTATGTTGATCCAACCAGTGTCGCTTTGCCTTATTCTGGAATCTGGATTACCTTCCCAACCTCGCGCAATTATTCTTCCGCCTTCAATCATCCTGATTTCCACGGCGAAGGCTACGGCTGGTTCCCGGAATACTGGGTAACACACTACAACCTTTTGAACACACTAAACAATCTGATTGATGACCCGGAACTAGGAACAGCCCTACAAGGCCTCGAGAAGTGGCAGCTGCAATAGCCAGTAATCGAAGAACCGTTAAAACAAAACACGCTTTCCACATAAAAAAAGACGCCCTGTTTCCAGGACGTCTTTATATTATAAGTTTAATTTAACTTATTTCTTTGCAGCTGGCTTTTTAGCAGCAGTTGTTGCCTTTTTAGCAGCAGGCTTCTTTGCAGGAGCCTTCTTAGCAGCAGCATTTGCCTTAATAACAGCCTGAGCACCAGCAAGACGAGCAAGTGGTACACGGAATGGTGAACAAGATACATAGTTCAAACCAATCTTGTAGCAGAGAGCGATAGAAGCTGGGTCTCCACCATGCTCACCACAGATACCAAGGTGAAGGTTCTTCTTAACTGAACGTCCCTTAGCTTCTGCGATTTCCATAAGAGCACCTGGACCATCTGGATCAAGTGTAGCAAATGGATCGTCTTCGAGGATTCTCTGATCGAGGTAAGACTCGATGAACTTACCATAGTCATCACGAGAGAAACCGAATGTTGTCTGTGAAAGGTCGTTTGTACCGAATGAGAAGAAGTCAGCGAACTTAGCAACCTTATCAGCGATAAGAGCAGTTCTTGGGAATTCAACCATAGAACCGATAGCGAACTTAAGGTTTCTACCAGTTTCTTTGTTTACGTTAGCAATTACAGCTTCTGCCTGTCCACGGATCTGTTCAACTTCGCGGTAAGAAACAACGTTAGGAATCATGATCTGAACTTCGTGAGCTACGCCTTCTTTGTCGAGCTGAGCTGTTGCACGAGCAATAGCTTCAACCTGCATTTCGTAGATTTCTGGATATGTAATAGCAAGACGACATCCACGGTGTCCGAGCATTGGGTTGTGTTCGTCGAGAGCAGCAACCTTTACAGCAAGTGCAGCTGGCTTCATATCAAGTTTCTTAGCAAGAGCGTTGAGCTGATCTTTTGATTCAGCCTGGATGAACTCGTTAAGAGGTGGGTCAAGGAGACGGATAGTTACTGGGTAACCCTTCATAGCCTTGATGATTTCGTAGAAGTCTTTCTGCTGGAGTGGAAGAATCTTTGCAAGGTTCTTCTTGCGGTCGTCTGTGTTTTCAGAAACGATCATCTTCTGGAATGCAGTAAGTTTTGGTTCGTCGAAGAACATGTGTTCTGTACGGCAGAGACCAATACCCTTTGCACCGAAGCGGAATGCATCTTCAGCATTCTTTGGTGTATCACCGTTAGCGTATACATCGAATCCCTTAACTGTCTGGCCAGAAGCTGTCTTACGTGTTGACTTAGCACGAACTTCATCTGCCCAACCAAGGAATGTTTCGAGGTCGCCAGAGATTGTAGCAGGTTTTACAGCAACCTGTCCTTCATATACTTTACCAGTAGCACCGTCGATTGTGAGGAAGTCTCCCTTCTTGTAAGACTTGCCCTTTACAACGATTGTATTAGCATCTTTGAATGTAACTTCAGAACATCCACAAACACAAGGAGTTCCCATACCACGAGCAACTACGGCAGCGTGAGAAGTACGTCCACCAGTTGATGTGAGGATACCCTGTGCAACAGCCATACCTGCGATATCATCTGGAGATGTTTCCTTACGAACGAGGAGAACCTTCTTTCCAGATTTTGCCCATTCTTCAGCTTCGTCAGCTGTGAATACGATCTGTCCGCATCCAGCTCCTGGAGAAGCGTTAAGACCAGCAGCGATTTCTGTAGCCTTCTTTACAGCATCCTTGTCCAACTGTGGGAGGAGGAGCTGATTGAGCTGTTCTGGTTCTACACGGAGGAGAGCCTGCTCTTTTGTGATGAGCTTTTCTGCTACCATGTCTACAGCCATCTTAACTGCAGCGGCACCAGTTCTCTTACCATTGCGGCACTGGAGCATGAAGAGTTTTCCTTCTTCAACTGTGAACTCCATATCCTGCATATCGTGATAGTGCTTTTCAAGACGATCACGGATCTTGCAGAGCTGATCATAAACCTTTGGATTTTCTTTTTCGAGCTGAGAGAGCTTCTGAGGTGTACGAATACCTGCTACTACGTCTTCACCCTGAGCGTTCATAAGGTATTCACCCATGAACTCATTCTTACCTGTTGAAGGGTCACGTGAGAAACATACACCAGTACCAGAAGTGTTACCCTTGTTACCGAATACCATTGCCATTACAGAAACGGCAGTACCCTTAAGAGTTCCTTCCTTGATGTTGTTAAGCTTACGATATGTGATAGCACGTGGGTTCATCCAAGAACCGAATACGGCACCGATAGCACCCCACATCTGTTTTTTAGCATCCTGAGGGAAGTCTTCACCCTTCTCCTTCTTGTACATCTTCTTGTATTCTTCAACGATCTTCTTGAGTTCGTCTACGTTCAATTCTGGGTCATCTTTGATTCCGCGAATCTTCTTTACTTTCTCGATGATTGCTTCGAACTTGTCATGATCAACGCCCATTGCAACGTCACCGTACATCTGAATAAAGCGGCGGTAAGCATCCCAAGCGAATCTTTCGTTTCCAGTTTTTGCAGCAAGACCAAGAACAGCCTTGTCGTTAAGACCGAGGTTGAGGATTGTATCCATCATACCAGGCATAGAGATTGCAGCACCTGAACGTACTGAAACGAGAAGTGGATCCTTTTCATCACCAAGCTTCTTGCCCATTGCCTTTTCGAGCTTTGCAAGATACTTGTCAACTTCAGCTTCCAAACCAGCTGGGTACTTGCGACCGAGCTTGTAGAATTCCTGACAAACATCTGTTGTGATTGTGAATCCAGGTGGAACTGGAAGACTTAAAGGTTTCTTTGCCATCTGAGCAAGGTTTGCACCTTTACCACCGAGTTCAGCGCGCATTGACTCATCACCGTCAGCGTCGCCGTTGCCAAAAAAGTAAACATACTTTGTTGCCATTGATTTACTCCATATCTAAAAAAAGATTTACTATATTAGTCTTTATATTTTATAGTAGAATTAATATACAGTCAATGAGTGAAATAGCGTGTCAAGAGGTTAAACCCCTTTATTCTACAGAAATTACATCTCTTAAAACGTAATTAAAGCTTGGTGCAGACTGAAGTGCATTTTCTATGTAAGGATTTTTGAGGTTACAAATATCATCAGGATCAAAAGGATTTACCCCCAGATAATCACCTTCAAAAACAATTATTCCTTTACTCTTAAACTGTTTGATTTTTGAATCTATAACTTCTTTTGTACCAGGTGCGGCAATCAGTTTGTTCAAGCCAATCATATCGCACCAGCCTTCATCAAAACCAGCTCCTGCATCATTACCAAAAATCTGGGCATTAACAATCGATTCAATTTTCTTTTCTTTGATTACGGCTTCGGTTGCTGCAACAAAATACGGAGTCCAGTTTATTCTTGTAGAAATCAGAGAAGTTGTAGGAGCAACATCTGTCATTGTCTGATTATAGCCTGCATGAAAAACCAATTTTCCATCTCGAGTACTTGCCGTCTCACAAGCCGTAGCCGGTCCTGTCGTATCTGAATGCTGGGCAATAACAATGCAACCCTTATCAATCAGTTTTTCAGCTAACTTACGTTCGGTAGTTGTGTTACTCCAGGTATTTGTGTAGCTTACTGTCATAAGTGCTTCTGGCACTACACTGCGAACACCAAGAAAAAAAGCAGTATAACCGGAAATTACTTCTGCATAAGGAAAGGCGGCAACATATCCGATTTTTGCCATATCAGGAGTAATCTTTTTCTGCTGAATAAGTTCCTTCAGCTTCATACCCATAACAATACCAGAGACATATCTTCCCTGATAAATTCTTCCCATAAAAGTATGATAGTTTGAAAGAACCGGTGCTGTGTTTGCATTTGAACAGGTTGCCTGACAAAACTGAATTCCAGGATTTTCAGCCGCAAGCTTTTTCATCACTTCGCCATAGCCAAAGCTGGTTCCAAAAATCAGACTACAGCCCTGGTCTACTAAATCACGGATTGCCGTCTCACAGTTATCTTCCGGAATATTATATTTTGGAATTGTTGTTACGTTATCAGAATAATATTTTTCAAGTTCATTTTGCGAACGGATAAAATTATTGGTATAAGGAGTTCCACTGTCACCAATATAAACAAAACCAACTTTTATTTTTTTTGAAGAATAATCAGTATGAAAAAAATGCATTCCGATTCTGATAAGGCAGATGGTTATAATTGCAGTAACAGCAGTAAGAATATATTTCCTTTTCATATTAGTCCTCTGCCTCCACACTCAACTGGTTAATTCCAGAAACATCTATGCGGCCAGAATCAATCAAATCAAGAAGAATATCTACAAGTGACGGATCAAACTGTGTTCCCCTTCCTTTTTTTAATTCATCAATTACATGGTCCATAGACATTGCTTTACGATAAACACGATTAGAAGTCATTGCATCAAAGGCATCTGCCAGTCCAATTATACGGGCTGTAAGCGGAATCTCTTCGCCCTTGAGTCCGGTGTTATAACCTTTTCCGTCATAACGTTCATGATGATATTTTGCACCGTCTGCTACATTTTTGATATGTGTAAAATCTTTAAGAATTTCACCGCCAATATCAACATGAGTTTTCATTATGTTGTATTCTTCTTCTGTGAGTTTTGTAGGTTTACTCAAAATAGAATCCGGTACACCAATTTTTCCAATATCATGGAGCAAACCTATCTGCCGGATATTCTCAAGCTCTTCTGCATCAAAGCCAAGCTCGGCTGCAATAAGCATTGAATAAACTGCAACACGAAGGGAATGGCGGCCCGTTTGTTTATCGCGGGCTTCAACAGCATTTGCAATAGAAAGAATTGTTTCATTGCTCATACGAATCTGCTCGCGAACATGAGAAAGCTCTTTTTCCTGTTTTTCAAAACGGAGATTCTGGATTGTTGCGGTAACGTACCATGTGAGCCAGGCAATTGCCATTATCATTACAAAGAAGGCATAAACCTTGAACCACCAGTTGTCATAAATATGATACTGCTTTTCTATTTCGTAAACATTTTCTTCTACAACGTTGAGTCCCTTGCTGTCGAGTAACGAAATATGGAAAGTATATTTTCCTGCCGCTATATTCGAATAGATAACACTTGCAAGTTCATTCTGTGTCATTATATTCGGATGCTCATCTATGCCTTCCATGTATAAACTGATGTAGGGATTGTTGATTGAATAATTTAAAATTTCCGGCACAACTTCAATGCTGTCACTATTTTCAGGAATTACGAATGGAATATCTTTTTGTACGAGATAACGCTTTCCATTCACAATTACAGATTTTAACTGCATTCTGTAAGAGCGGTTGTTTTTATCGTATGCATCAAGATTTAAAACACTCGCCCCTGTATCGCAGGAAAGGTAAAGATTATTTTCTTCATCAACATAGTTCCAGGAATTTGCTGTAAGCGAGCCTAACAAACCACGCTTTAAATCCAGAAGAATATAATCAACTTTATTTCCAGAAAGAAGCTCATCTCTCGTTACAACAAAAATACCTGCGCTGCCGAGAACAAAAATATTTCCGTCTTCGCGCACAATCATATCGTAATTATTTGAATATGGAAAATTTGTAAGCGGATGAATCGAAAAATCCTTATCAACATAATTGATTCCGTTACTTGTGATTGCGTAGAATGCACCTGTTGGAGTATTGCCATTGTAATCATTAACAGTACGCAAAATTACATTTGAAGTTAGTCCATCCTGACGGCGCAGCAATTTTACTATACTCTGATGCTGAATGATTGCGATTCCGCCGCCGTCTGTGCCGGCTATAAGAGTTCCGTCGCTAAGCTCGGAAAGTGTAAGTACTACCTGATTTTCAAAGCCATTTGCTTTTGTGAGACGTTTTGTAACTTCCCCGTTTTTCAAGAAGGTGATTCCTTTTTTTCCGGCGGCGGCTATTGTGCCGTCGGAAAGTTCCAGGAGAACTCGGAATTGCTGTGCTGTGTCGATTTCAAATGCTTCAATCTTTCCTGCCTTATTCATACAGTAAAGACCTTTTGTGTAAGTACAAACCCACATACGGTTTTTACTATCCTGCATAAGGCAGCGGATTCTCAGCCCCTTCATTTTTTTTGTAAGTTCATTTTCTTCAGGCTCACCACTTTCTACATCAATCATAGAAAGCCCTTCATCCGTTCCAAAATAAATCTTATCGTTAAATTTTATAACCGTGTTTACAACGGCTTCTGAAAATCCAGCCGAAAGATAAATTTCAGCAAACGCTGTTTCGCACATTTTTAAAAGGCCAAGTCTCGAAGAAGAAAACCACAGATTTCCCTGATAGTCTTCTATCATGTTATCAATTGAATTATTAAATAAATCTGTATCAACCAGATGAAAAGAATTATCTTTTTTATAATCAATATAACCTACACCTGAATCTGAACAGAGGAAAAGAACATTCTCATAAAAAGAAAGCGAATTAATATGATTCATGGAACCACAGTTTATTGTTTGCAAAAACTGCAGGTTATTTTCGTCTTTTATTGAAAACACAAATATCTTATTGCTTTCTGTTGCAGCAAAAAGTTTCCCATCATCAGAAAACGCAGCAGAAATAAATTTCTCATCATAAGCAGAAGCTGTTCCTGTTACCTTCGAATTCTGAAGGATTATCAGTTTTCCACTGGAGGTCACTGCTGCAACATGTCCTTCAGAATCTGCTGTTAGACGTAAGGCAGAACTAACATCAGGTTCTTTTGCAACAATTCTGATTCCATCATTTATTTCTACAACCGCAAGTTCAGCTGAAGTACCAATATAATACCTTCCATCTGAAGCACTTGTTATACAGCGAACTGAATCAGAAGGAAGTCCGTTTTTTTCAGTCAGAACATCTGTTATTTCTTCGTTAATTAGTATTGAAAGCCCATTATCGTTAGTACCAACAAACAACCTTCCATCATCATCAACATAAAGGCAGCGTACTGTTTTGATTGATTCATATTCATTCATCAAACGAAATTCTTTTCCGTTATGACGATAAAGCCCAGCATAGGTTCCAATCCAGAGAATTCCATCTGAAGTACTGGCAATATCATTTGCCTCGCCGCCTGGAAGACCATTTGTATTGTTGTAAACAGTTTTTATATATGAATCAAATTTCTTAGATGTAGCATATGCTTTCGAAGGAAAGACAAATCCAATTGCAAGCATCAAAAGTACAAGAGCCGCAGGTTTTGATGACTCATGAAGAACCAGAAAATCCGGCAGATATTTTTTAACTATTCTGTAAATTCTGATTGTATAAAAAAGAGCTCCCAGTGTAATAACCTTATCCACAAAATCAACATAAAACTCGCCGACTACAATCTGAATAAATCTTGGCTGATTCAAATGCTGGAGCATTTCTATCATTCCATCGCCCCAGTAATTATTTGTCATACCATCATAGAAAATCACATTTAAAATACAGGAAATGACAACACAAACACCTGTCACCATAACACTAAGAGACATCGTCTTGAACAGATTTTTCATCCAGCCATACTTTGCGAGATAACCAACAAGAAGTGCAATTGAAATACTTGTAATTGAATATGCAAATGAAACAGGATCTATAAAGCCATATAAAATATTTCCAGCAACTCCTACAATTGCTCCACAGAAAGGACCAACAACATAAGCCATGAGAAAAGTACCAAATGAATCAAGCCACATTGGTAATCTGAATTTTTCTGCAAACACTTTTCCTGCAAAATTAAGCAGAATACTTACCAGTGCAAGGAGAACAATCTGATAATCCTTATACTTTTTCATCCTCAATCTCTAAACATTTATTATACACCCATAATTTGCAATTTAATAGAAAATTTTACCTATATAAAACTGTCAGTTTCTTTATATAATAGATATCTATGAATAAGGTTTTATTAACTCCGGCAAAATGTGCATTGGATATGGGAGACGGCAGCGAACGCGGTCTTTATGTTAATCAGGATTATATTCTGCAAAAGATGAAAAAGGTTCATCGTGGCATAAGCCTCATGTATACTTACTATCCCAACGATAAGGAATGGCCTACCCGCGCCTGCCAGATTGATACAGGTCGAGAATCAACAGGCGCATGGGATTCTCCTTATGAAAACTATTTTCCTTACCGAGGTGGACGTGAAGGTTTAAGAGACGGGGAACCTTTTAATTTTATGAAAGATATCCGACGTCATGGTATGGATGTTGTTCTTACTCTCACAATCGATCCTCACTTAAAAGAAGAAGATATTATTCTACTTGCAAAAGATTTGCGCCCTTATGGCCGTCTTCTGCTTCGTGTAAATCATGAATGCACAGGTGACTGGTTCTGTTACACCAAACGTGCAAGCTATCAGGAAATAGCAGACTTCTTTGTTATGGTTTGCCGTGTAATGCACAAATATGCTCCCAACGTAAAAATGATTTTGTGTGCAGGTATGTGGCAGAAAAGTACAGGCAAACTTGAAATGGAAGATATCTTCCTCGAAGCTCACAAGGCAGCGGACATCTGGTCTGGCGACAATTACCTTTCCCTTCACTGGGGCTGGCCAAACGACCATGTTTCAAAAGAAACAGCAAACTATGCACGCTACAGTGTTGCCGAAGTTTATGAAAAAGCAAAGATGACTTTAAAACGCCTCCGCAGAATCACAGGACAAGATAAGCCAATGGTTTTAAGTGAATTGAATGCTGACGGTGATGTGGCAGGACCTTATGTTCAATCAAATATGATGAAGCAGTTTATGGATATGCTTCAGAAAGATAAAGAAAACTGGTTGAGTGCCTTTACCTTCTATCAGTTCCGCGACGATGGAAGACTTGGTATGGAGATTACTGACCCTAATAACAGTGAAATTGGAATTGAACAACCAATAATGGGCATGTACAAAAAACAGCTTCATAAAGCATTCTTCTCTCAGAAGATTATTAAGGCGGAAGGGGGAAATGAACTACCTGTAACTTTGCGATGGGGTGGTTCTGAAGATGCAGAGGGAATTGAAGTCCCGGTAAAATTCAACAGAACTCCAGTTTTGTTTGAGCTCACCTTTAATGATAAACTTTTGCCTCTTAACATGATGATTGAATTTAACGGCTGGTGGTTTTATAAAGCTCCAGGTACAAAGTGCATAGATTTGATGAGTTACTTTTATGAAAAATCAAATGCAATTAAAAAGCCTGGCACCTTCAAGCTGAGATACTTTCTGCCGCCAGCTGATGGTATGAATAAGCCAAAGACTGGTGATCCCTACGAAGCAAAGGACGGCGACTGGCTTTACAACTATTACGCTGAATTGCCGGCTCTTCCTGAAATCAGGATTGAAGAAAAACCTGTGTGCCGCGGTGTGACACACTTAAAATAAACTGCGGTGGTTGAGCCTGTCGAAACCACCTTTTATAAAGTCCGCAGTGCTTCTGCCAGAAGTTCTGCGGCTTTTTTATGTGTTACTGCAGAAGGATGCCAGTCTGCTGCAATTCCATCTTCTTCCAGCTGCTGTGTAAACAATACAGCTTTTGCTGCAACGTTCGGAAAATCTTTTTTGAAAAGATTTACAGCCTCTTCAACAGATGCATTCAACTGTTCTCCCATAATTCCAAGGCAGCAGCAGATTTTTGCTTTAGGGCTTCGACGGTGAACGGCTTCTATAAGGTGACGAAGCTGCGCTGTGTACTCCAGGCGACGCTCTTCCATTCCGCGTACCCAGCTTATATCATTTGTTCCAAGATGAATTACAACAATATCCGGCTCATAACCAGCCCCATCCCAAACTTCAGGTTCAATGCCTAGCCTGAGCGAGAGAGACTTATCTGTATAAGGCCAGTTAGCCTGCATTAACCAGTGAGTATCTGGCAGCATAATAGTTTCCGGGTCAACGTAATTCGAGATTAAACCTATGCCGCTCCAGCTGCAAAGCTGAACCTGAGCACCTAGCGCTTTGGCAGTAAGAAAAGCATATGCTTTATCTGGTCTTTCCTGCTGAGTTGTAAAAGTATTTTTTTCCCAGACGCCTTCAATTCCATAACCGCAGGTAATACTGTCACCGATGAATTCGAGTTTGAGCTGACTTGCAGTTGCCGGGGATTCTGGAGAACTCAGCAAATCTCCCTCCAGTTCAAGGCTTTTTAAACCTGCATATCCAAAAGCGGCCTCGCTGAATTTCATAACACGTACGGTCACTGTTTTTTCAACAGGCGAATCAAAAAGAACAATATGATTTTCACGTTGAGTTAAAGTAATTCGTGCTGTCGGTTCTTCCGGAATTGCCGCAATGCTTGTATCACTTCCTTCAGTTACAAAAATGCCAAGCACGCCCTTGTTCGCCTCATCCCAGGAATCAGGGTCACTTAAAATCACAGTCTCGGCGCGCTTGCCTTTCATCACAAAACAAAAGCCGCTTGCTGAATAATCAAAATAACGGATTCCGTTATGATCAAGGTAACGGCCGCTCCAGATAAGATTCTCTTTTTCTATAGTTTTCATTTTTACTCCGTTTCTCGTCATTCCGAACTTGTTTCGGAATTTCATTGTAAGGATGCTTGTTCCATCAGCATGACAATTATCTTTTTAATCGATAGACCTTTGAGCCGCGGCGCGAATCCCAAAGCTTACGGCGTTCTTCCGGAATTGATTCAAGAGTATCTTCTTCAAAGCCTAACTTTTCAAACCAGTCTGCAGTCTGAGTTGTCATAATAAAAACAGAACTGGCTCCACCTTCTCCTGCCTGACTAATCAAAGTATCAATCAGTTTTGGGCCGATTCCCATATGGGCATAATTTTCATCTACTGCCACTGCGGCAATTTCTGCCTGTCCGTCTTCATAAAAATGAAGAGCTGCACAAGCGTGAATTCCACCGTCGAGTTCATACACGATATAATCTTCCAGGCCCTCTGAAATCTGAGTCTCTGTACGAGGAAGAAGCTTTCCGCTTTCAACAAAAGGTTTCATGATTGCAAGCACAGAAGGAATATCTGTCTGTTCCATCTGACGAACTTTTCCGTAGCCACCTGTATAAATCATTGTACCCGAACCAAGACCACTAAAGATTTCGCAAGGCAGAACTCCATCGATATTTCCATTCAAAATATGAACACGGGTTACTCCGGCCCGGCAGGCCTCCTGTGCTGCCTTAAGAATATTTTTAACTTCTCCGCCAGAAGCAAAATTCTTTTCAATAAAGCGGTCTACTTCCTCAAGATTCATAGCAGGAATATTTCCTGTTTCGGAAAGTGCAAAACCATCTGGTATAGCATATTTTTGTGCACAGATTTCTTCATTAAAAAGCATAAAGAAAAGCTTGTCTGCCTTAAGATTCATTGCAACCTGTTTTGCAAGCAGCATAGATGAAATATTATAAGGATGTCCGGCTGCGTTCCATCCGATACAAGGGAAAATCGGAATAAAGCCGTCGTTTAAAACTGTACGAATTGCTTCTGTTTCAAGCTTATCTATTTCACCGGCGGTACCAAAATCAAAACCGCCAAGCACACCTTTTCCTCGGGCACGAACCCAGTTACCAATTACTGCTGTAATGTTGTTTGCAGCAAGGCTTGTCATAACTGTATTCGAAACATCAAAGGCAGCCATTTTAATGAGAGGCATTGCATCTGCAGTCGTAACACGAATTCCTTCGTTGTGAGTCCATTTGATTTTTGCATTATCTAAAACCTCATCAATACGACGACGTGCTCCTGGAATTAAAACAACCTGTAGTCCTGCCTGATGCAGCAAAGCTATATCTCTGATATGTGATGAAAAAAGCGGTGAACTAATAGTTTTATCATCAAGATAAATAACAAGAAGGGCATTCTTAAATTTCTGAAGATAGCGGATTACGTCTCGAACGTTTTCGGCTTTTTTTGATGTAGTCATTCTTTTATTATAGCAGAATTCTTATTATTTTTGGAATAAATACAGCCACAATAATCCTGTCGGTACATTCCGTATTCTGCGCTTATTTCAAGACTTCGCTTAAAGCCGCCTTTCTTTTTGAAATCTGACGGGAGCCAGTGGGGAACTTTTTCTGATGACTTTTCTTTTGTTTCACGTTCCAATTCTTCACCTATTACGTTTAACTTTTCTGCATCTTTAAAAGGACTTATAGAAAGTGTCGTACAAAAATAATCATACTTATGAGCCAAGGCATATTCAAAAGCACGCCGTAAACGAAACTCATAGCAGCGGCGGCAGCGTTCTCCTTTTTCAGCTTCCTGGGCGAGTTCTGGTTCTTCACGCGTTCTGACAGCCTTAAAAAATTCTTCCGGCTCATAATCCGTTTCCACAAGCTCTACTTTGCCCTCCGTAGCAGGCGGAAAAACTTCGTACAGTTTTTTTAGCTCGGAAAGGCGGCGCTCATATTCTGCCGGCGGATAAATATTTGGATTATAATAATAAACTGTAATATCAAAAAATTGATAAAGATATTCAAGAACATAAGATGAACAGGGACCGCAACAAGCGTGCAAAAGAAGAGTCGGCTTTATTGAATTATTTAACGAACTAACGTTAGTTAGTAATTTATCAAGTTCTTTCTGATAATTCACTATTCTGCCCCATTAAGCGCACTACTTACACAGCTGATGTAAACAAGGCTTCCGAGTTCTGCGCCTTTTACAGCCGGAACTACAACAGCATTCTGTTCTATCATCTTCTGAATTATCGGGCGCGCAGTTTCTGCATCAATACCTTCGTTTTCCAGAACATCTATCGATTTTAGCTTGTGGTCTTCTACCGTAACATTCAGCTGTAAATGAAGAAAGCTTGTATAAGTTTTTCCCTCATAAGTTCCATCATTTATCTGGCTGAGTTCAATCTTATAAAACGGAAGCGAAGCGGCTTCTCGAAAACGCGCCTTGCGACGGGCAATCAGGTACCCGCCCGCCATTAAACAAATCAGCGCCACCGCCATTAAGATTTTGGACATTTGATTTTCTTTGTTATTAGAACTCATTAAGTTTATTATACCATAAAATAAAAAAAATTGTGGGACGCAGGCAAGAAATGATAAGGGGGAACCGCCAGCGGCCGTGCGAGCGAAGCAAGCACGGGTAAGCGAAAGGCGGGGGATACCTTGTCATTTTTGCCGTCGCTGGGACCCGCAATTTTTTTTATTTTATGGTATAATACAAAACAGAGGTTTTTTATATGCAGGAAATCAAATGTCCAAAATGTGGTGAAGTTTTTCAGATTGATGAAGCAGGATACGCTGAAATTGTAAAACAGGTTAGAAACCGCGAATTTAATGACGAGCTCCAGCGTCAAAAATCTGCAATGGATTCTGAAAAAAAGATGGCTGTAGAACTGGCAGTTTCAAAAGCAAATTCTCAAAAAGAAGACGAAATCAACAAACTAAAAAATCAACTGGCTGCACAGAACAATGAACTTAATAACATGAAGGACAAATCTGCCGCAGAATTAAAAATTGCTCTTTCAGAAAAGGAACAGGAAATAACACAGCTGCGCAGCACTATTGAGACCAACAAATCAAAATCAGAACTTGCCGTTAAAACTGCACTCCAGGAAAAAGACAGCCTCATAACAGACCTTCAGAATAAGCTTAAACTTGAAAAAAGTGAATCACAGCTTCGAGAAACAAACCTCAAGCAGCAGTATGATGTTCAACTCAAAGCAAAAGATGAAACAATCGCCTTTTATAAAGATTTCAAAGCAAAAGAATCTACAAAGCAGATTGGCGAAGACCTCGAGCAATACTGCCTTTCAGAATTCAATAAAAACCGCGCCATTGGTTTTCAGAACGCTTACTTTGAAAAAGACAATGAAGTTTCAAAAACATCTGGCAGTAAGGGCGACTTTATTTTCCGTGACTTCAGTGGCGAAGGTGACGATAAAATTGAATTTATTTCGATTATGTTTGAAATGAAAAATCAGGCAGATGAAACTGCAACAAAACATAAAAACGAAGATTTCTTTAAAGAGCTCGACAAAGATCGTAATGAAAAGAACTGCGAATATGCTGTTCTTGTTTCAATGCTCGAAGAGGACAATGATTATTACAACACTGGAATAGTTGATGTTTCCTACAAATATCCGAAGATGTATGTAATTCGTCCTCAGTTTTTTATTCAGTTAATTACAATTTTACGAAACGCTGCTCTTAACAGCCTTGAGTATAAAAGAGAAATTGCTCAAATCAAAAATCAGAATATTGATATTACAAATTTTGAAAGTGACCTTAATCTGTTCAAGGATAAATTTTTAAACAACGTGGATCTTGCAATGCGTCAACATTCTTCTGCAATTGAAGAAATTGATAAGGCTATTAAGACGCTTCAGAAAATTAAAGATCTTTTTGAAAAGTCTGATAACAATCTGCGGCTTGCAAACAATAAGCTTGAAGATCTTACAATCAAAAAGCTTACCCGTAATAATCCGACTATGAAAGAAAAATTTGATGCATTGAAAGATTAGACCTTATCTTCGTTTCCTTTCCGGATGTGCATCATAAAAGGCTTTCTTATCCTCATACATATTTACATCCGCTGTTTTCATTGCATCATAAATTTTCTGACTGTTTTCTTCTAAGCAGACTCCAACCGCAAAACTTACAGTATCTGTTTCTGCAGCCAGTTCTTTTATCTGACGGGCAGATTCTTCCAGATATTCAAGAGTTGTGTCTCGCAGCAATACCATAAACTCATCGCCGCCAGCACGATAAATCTCCTGTTTTTTGAATACCTCTTTCAAAATATTAGCAGCATCCTTAATCAGTTTATCACCGGCTGAATGTCCCTGATTATCATTCATCTGTTTAAGTCCATTCAAATCTGCAAAAACAATACCGATATTTTTTCTTCCTTTGCGATCGTCAATGCTCAACTGCATCACACGATTGTTCATTTCATTACGATTCAAAACACCTGTAAGCAAATCGACTGTACTTAAAAGTCTGAATTTATCAAACATCTGATAACTTGAAATTTCAGAAGCAAGGAAGAAAGTTGTAAGCTCCAGAGTTTCTTTTATATGAAGGGTTTTTGAAGTATCAAAATTTGTTGCCCAGATATATCCTAAAAGTTCATAGCCGGCTTTAAGTGGAAACAGAACAAGACTTTTTACATGAGCTTCTTTCAAAGACTTAAACCATTCTTCGCTCTTAGATTTTATAATCTCCAAATCGTTCTCATCTTTAAGGATTATACAATTACTTCCACCAATAACATCGTCCCAGGTTTTAGCGATTTCATAAAAATCTTCTGTAAACCATCCCGGATCATAATCAACAAAATCCGGAGACACATCTTCGCAAAGCAAAGAACATTTTGTTGTAAGTCCATCTATATTTAAAATTGCACAGTATGCAGCACCACAAATATTTCTGATGTCTTTAATTACTTCATTCATTGTAGTTTTGAAGTCTGCAGTTCCCCGGAGCTTTATGCAGGTATTCAAAACTTCAGCAGCAATATCATGCGAAACATTTGACATTTTCTCGGAATCTGCCTCATGAGTAAGTTCCTGAGTATAAGTACAGTAACAGAGATTTCCATCTTCAAAATCTATTGGAAGAGAAAAAAGATTAAACCAGAAATCAAAACGATCTGGATGAACATAGGAATGCTGAGGCTTTTTTAAAACAGCACTGCTATAGCAAAAAAATTCAAAATTAGGATCCTTCGGAAAATAATTCTGATACTCTGAATTAGGAATGAATTTCTTTGAGAAAGCTTCCGGCATATCCGGCATATTTTCAATAGAATCAATGTAGGCCTTGTTTCCTGCAACTATTCGGATTTTACCCCATTTACCGTTGCCAAGATTTTCCACTGACATAATGCAGGTCATAGGCTGAAGACCGTCTACAAATTTCTGAAAATCCATTAAATTTCCTCATACAAAAGAAAGTGCTATAATTTTAACATGAGAAAACAGTTTTTACAAATTTATAAGACTTATACCGCCAGGACTCTGTTATACTGGAGCATTCGCCATATTATACATAATCTGATGCAGAGTCTGTAAAAGTGGTGCAGCATTTTTCATATCAAGTATATTCTGACACATCATCTGCTGAGGAATATCTGCACATTTCTTTTTCATTGCTTTTCCATCTTTTGTGAGCTGAATAAAAACTGTTCGCTCATCTTTACCGCCACGAGTACGGGTTATTAACCCCTGCCCTTCCATTTTTTTAAGAAGAGGAGTAAGGGTGCCGGAATCAAGAAAGAGACGGCTTCCAAGTTCTTTTACCGTAACGTTATCTTTTTCCCAAAGCGAAAGCAATGTTATATATGATGTGTAAGTAAGCCCAAGAGGCTCAAGCAAAAGAGTATACTTTCTGATTATTTCCTTCGAACAAACATAAAGCGCAAAACAAATCTGATTGTCCAATGCAAGAGGATTAAAAGTCTGATTTTCATTCATATCTTTCATGATTAAATTGTATACAATTTACTTGACAATTTCAAGAACATTTTGTATATTCTTCATAGATAATTAAATTGTGTACAATTTAATTACAAACAAGCGAGGTTATTATGAGTATTTATGATTTTTCTGTAAAAACAAGAGATGGAAAAGAGGTAAAC
>CAKUWD010000003.1 GCA_934699065.1 uncultured Treponema sp. | reverse complement strand
AGACGGACGATCAGGTCCGCATCACCACCCCCGAAAAGGCCAGAGCCATCGGCTCGGATTACATCGTCGTCGGCCGTCCCATCACGCAGGCCGCCGACCCCGTCGCAGCCTACCAGCGCTGCCTGCAGGAATTTGTCGGATAACAGAAAGGAGCAGACTATGGAATCTACCGCACGCCGCATCGCAGAGGATCTGCTGTCGATCCGCGCCGTATTCTTCCGGCCGGACGAGCCGTTCACCTGGGCCAGCGGCATCAAAAGCCCCGTCTATTGTGACAACCGCCTCATCCTGACCGCCCCGGACGTCCGCACCGAGGTGGAGACCGCCCTCATGCAGACCATCCGCCGCGAATACCCGGACGCGGAGGTCCTCATGGGCACCAGCACCGCCGGGATCGCGCATGCCGCCATCACCGCGCAGATGATGGGCCTGCCGATGGGCTACGTCCGCTCGTCGAGCAAGGACCACGGCCGCCAGAACCAGATCGAAGGGCGGCTGGAAAAAGGCCAGAAGGTCGTCGTGGTGGAGGATCTGATCTCCACGGGCGGCAGCGTCCTTGAGGTCGTGAACGTGCTGCGGAGGTGCTCGGCATCGTGAGCATCTTCACCTACGGCATGAAAAAGGGCCTGGAGCGGCTGGCCGCCGCCAAAGTCAAAAATGTCAGCCTGACGAACTTCGACGTGATCGCGCAGGTCGCCGCCGAACAGAAGTATATCAAACCCGAGGACGTCGCCCGGCTCCTGCAGTTCCGGAATGACCCCTCGGACGAATCTTGGATTGGAGGAACAAACTGATATGAACCACCTGATCGACATTCTGCAGCTCAGCACCCAGGAGATCGACGAACTGGTCGCCAAGGCCAACGACATCATCGCCCGCCCGGAGGCCTATGCCCACAAGTGCGACGGCAAGATCCTCGCCACGCTGTTCTTTGAGCCCTCTACCCGGACGCGCCTGAGCTTCGAGTCCGCCATGCTCTCGCTCGGCGGCAAGGTCCTCGGCTTCTCGTCCGCCAGCAGCTCGTCTGCGTCGAAGGGCGAGAGCGTCTCCGATACCATCCGCACCGTCAGCTGCTATTCCGACATCATCGCCATGCGCCACCCGAAAGAGGGCGCGCCGCTCGTCGCCTCCATGCACTCCGAGGTCCCCGTCATCAACGCCGGTGACGGCGGCCACAACCACCCGACGCAGACGCTCACGGACCTGCTCACCATCCAGCGCGAGAAGGGGCGATTCAACGACCTGACCGTCGGCTTCTGCGGCGACCTTAAGTTCGGCCGCACCGTCCACTCTCTTGCCGAAGCCCTCCGCCACTTCAAAGGAAATAAATACATTTTCATAAGTCCAAAGGAGCTCAGTGTTCCGGACTACCTTATTACAAATGTTCTTGAGCCGGCCGGTGTTCAGTACGAAATTGTAGAAAGCCTCGACGCCGTAATCGACCAGCTCGACGTGCTTTACATGACCCGCGTTCAAAAGGAGCGTTTCTTCAACGAACAGGATTACATCCGCCTTAAGGACAGCTACATTCTCGACAGCGAAAAAATGAAGCTTGCCCGCAAGAATATGATCGTCCTTCATCCGCTTCCTCGTGTAAACGAAATTACCCCTGAGGTAGATGAGGACCCGCGCGCTGCTTACTTTAAACAGGTTCAGTACGGAATGTACGCCCGCATGGCACTTATTGCAAAGCTCACTGGGGCAATAGATTAACAGGTGGTTTCGATACGACGCTTCGCGTCACTCAACCACCGGTGTATAAGGATGGAATAAAATGCTTAATGTTAATACCATAAAAAACGGACTTGTAATAGACCATATTCGTGCCGGCTCCGGCTGGGAAATCTATCAGTGGCTGGGCCTGGACAAGGCGCCTTTTACTTCTTGCCTGATTCAGAATGTGCACTCAGAAAAATCAGGAAAAAAAGATATTATCAAAATTGATAACATCATCAATATTGATTATTCGGTGCTGGGTTTTATTGATCCAAGCATCTGCGTAAACGTAATCGAAAACGAAAAAATCGTACGAAAAATCAACATGGAACTTCCTAGCCGTGTGCAGGGAGTTTTCAAATGTAAGAATCCGCGCTGCATTACACAGACAGAGCATTATGTAAAACCTACCTTCATTCTTACAGATAAGAAGAAAGGGGTTTATCGTTGTGAATACTGCGACACACTCTATCTGGCAGGCAGCGAGAGAAGATAACGAATATGTGCGCTGATTGAGCTTGTCGAAATCTTGGCGCACATTGGTGGTTTCGACAGGCTCAACCACCGTGAGTAAGGAGTTTTTATGAGCAAAATAACACTTATATACAACGCACGTCTTTTGGATGAGAGTATGGATACACCTGGTGCCGTACTGGTTATGGATGCAAAAATCCGCTCGGTTTTTCAGGGTTATTATACTAACTCTGAAACTCTTGAAAAAATGGCACGGGCTGTGCTTACAGAAGACGGTCTTGAAGAAAAGACTTCTATAGAACTTTTTAATGCTCACGGGCTCACACTTACCCCGGCCTTTATTGATATGCATGTTCATCTGCGTTATCCGGGACAGACTCAGAAAGAAGATTTGAATTCAGGACTTCATGCGGCTGCAGCCGGCGGATATGGTACAATAGTAGCCATGCCTAACACAAATCCTGTTGTTTCCTCTATGGAAATGGCAATGAAGATTGAACGTGAGGCTGCGGCAATAGGACTCACTCATCTTTTCCAGACGGTTAGTATTACTAAGGATTTTGGTGGCGAAGATACAAGTCATCTTGATTTTGTAGAAAAAAAATATGTGCCGGTGATTACTGAAGACGGCCGTGACGTTTCAGCCTCTGCTGCCATGCTCGAAGGTATGACTAAAGCAGGAGAAAAAGGAATTATCGTAAGCTGCCACAGTGAGGATATGACTCTTGGCGCACAGGCAAAGCCATTCCGTGCAGAAGCCCTTGAAATTATGAAAGGAGTAGGACTTTCTGCCTGGGGCACTGGTGACGAAGATTTTGATGAAGATGATGAAGGAAATGCTGAGGCCTTGGATCAAATAGACTTGGCCCTTACAAAAGCAAACGAGATTCTTGCGCTTGCAGAAGATGTTGCTACAGTTAGAAATATCATGCTTGCAAAACAGGCAGATTGTCACGTTCATATTGCTCATGTCAGTACTGCTGTTTCGATAAATGCTGTGCGCGATGCGAAAAATGAAATATATGATGATCAGGCTGATTATAACGCGGACGAAGCCGACGCCGCTTACCAGGCTTTTGAAGATGGCGAAGTTTTTGCACCTAGCCCGAAAAAGAGCGGCGGCTTTGATATAAGCTGCGAAGTAACCCCTCATCACTTAGCTCTCTGCGGTACAGACGAACCATATATCCGTGCTCTTGTGAACCCGCCGCTTCGTAGTGAAGACGACCGTGTAGCACTTCTCGAAGCATTACGCGACGGTACTGTTGATGTAATTTCCACAGATCATGCACCACATACACTCGATGATAAGGCAGGCGGTGCTCCGGGCTTTACTGGCCTCGAAACTGCCTATGCTGTTTGTAACAGTGTTCTTGTAAAAGACTGCCAGTTTAATCCACGCCGCTTGAGCCAGCTTATGTCTGCTCAGCCGGCCCGTCTGCTGGGGCTTCAGAAAGGACTTCTTAAGACCGGTTACGATGCAGACCTCACTGTTTTGGACCCTGATGAGGAATGGACTGTAGACAGCAAGCTCTTCTATAGCAAGGGCAAGGCTACTCCTTTTGAAGGCCGCCGTCTCACAGGCCGCGTAAGGAATCTTTTTATTGACGGACGTCTGGTGTTTGAATCTTAGGCAAGCGTTAGCGATGGGAGCCCCTTGCCGCCGAAGGCGGTGAGCGTTAGCGAAGGGCGGACGTAGCGACCGGCGCCGCAGGCGACGGGAACGCCCCTATATTTTCTTCTTCATTTTTACTTCAAAACTTTATTAAAATTTAATCAAATTTGAACCTTTACTACTTTTCATAGAAACATAGTTTGTGGTATATTTATTCCTTGGGAATGCATAATTATGCAAAATATGGCTCAGGCCTGCCGATTGCTGAGTTGCCGTTTGCTGGTGCATTTACCGAGGAGTAAAACGAAATGAAAAATGCTTACGTAAACCGCGTATGGGAAGAAGTAAAAGCAAAGAATGCCAACGAACCTGAATTCTTGCAGGCCGTTGAAGAAGTTTTGACAACTCTCGATCCTGTTGTTGCTAAAATGCCAGAACTTGAACCAAATGCAATTTTGGAACGCCTGGTTGAACCAGAGCGCGTTATTCAGTTCAGAGTTCCTTGGATGGATGATAAAGGAAAGTACCATGTAAACCGTGGTTTCCGCGTACAGTACAACTCTGCTATTGGACCTTACAAAGGAGGTCTTCGTTTCTCTAAGGAAGTAAACCTTTCTGTTCTTAAGTTCCTTGGTTTTGAACAGGTTCTCAAGAACTCTCTTACAACACTCCCAATGGGTGGTGGAAAGGGTGGTTCTGACTTCGATCCTCACGGAAAATCAGATAAAGAAGTTATGCGTTTCTGCCAGTCTTTCATGACAGAACTTTACCGCCATATTGGTGCTGATACAGACGTTCCAGCCGGAGACAAAAACGTTGGTGGACGTGAAATCGGATACCTCTTCGGACAGTACAAGAGAATCCGCGACGAGTACACTGGAGTTCTCACAGGTAAGGGACTTACATTCGGTGGTTCTTTGATTCGTACAGAAGCTACTGGTTATGGTCTTATCTATTTTGCTCAGGAAATGCTCAAGAAAGTTGGCGACAACTTCGAAGGAAAAGTATGTTCAGTTTCTGGTTCAGGAAATGTTGCTACTTACGCTGCTCAGAAGCTTATTCAGCTTGGTGCAAAGGTTGTTACACTTTCTGACTCTGACGGATATATCTACGATGAAGAAGGTATTACACAGAAGAAGCTCGACTGGGTTAAGAAGCTCAAGGGTGAAAAGCGCGGTCGTATTTCTGAATATGTTAAGAAGTTCCCTAACGCTAAATACTTTGCTGGAAAGAAGGTTTGGGAAGTTAAAGTTGACTGTGCATTCCCATGTGCTACACAGAACGAATTGCTCGGTGAAGATGCAGAAAAGCTCTTGAAGAACGGTGTAAAGCTTGTTGCTGAAGGTGCTAACATGCCATCTAACATCGACGCTGTAAACAAGTTCCTCGCTGCAAAGATTCTCTACGCTCCAGGAAAAGCTTCTAACGCCGGTGGTGTTGCAACATCTGGTCTCGAAATGTCTCAGAACAGCGAGCGCCTTTCATGGTCTGCAGAAGAAGTTGACGAAAAGCTTCACCAGATTATGATTAACATCCATAACAATGCTTACGACACAGCTGTTAAGTTCGGTGCTAAAGACGGCAACTGGGTTAACTACGTTGCAGGCGCTAACATTGCAGGTTTCGTGAAAGTAGCAAATGCAATGGTTGCTCAGGGATTGGTATAGTCCATACGGTGGTTGAGTAGCCCGAAGGGCGTATCGAAACCACCTTGCAAAAGGCTGTCTTCGGACAGCCTTTTTTTATTTCCTCTTCTTAAGTGTTTGTTCTGTGAAGCCGGCTTTTGAGAGTTTATCTTGGGTAGAGGGTACTTTTTCTGACGGAACTGCTTTGATTGCCACGCGGGTTATGCCCTGGCTGGCTGAGGTCTGAAGTACGATGTCGTGGAAGCCGGCGCGGGAAAGGCGGCGTGCGAACTCCTTTGCATTTTCTTTTGTGCTGAAGGCGCCGAGCTGGATGTCCCAGTAGGTGCCGGGTGTGAGGTTAGCGGGCTTTTTTGCGGCGTTTGCGGTGGATTT
This sequence comes from uncultured Treponema sp., assembly GCA_934699065.1. GTDB lineage: Bacteria > Spirochaetota > Spirochaetia > Treponematales > Treponemataceae > Treponema_D. The sequence goes on along the minus strand of CAKUWD010000003.1, from coordinate 49,060 downwards.
AGAATTTGCCGAGTTCTTCGAGCTCGCCGGGCTTCCTCCAAGTTTTGCCATAATCTTACTGGCCGAGGCGGCGGTCTGCTGACTTAGCTTTGTATTCGCTCCTTTTTTTACTATTTCCAGTTTTACTTTTGTAGTGCCGCTGCCAATCATGCCAAGTTTAACTGCGGCGGCTTTTGACAGGTCTATTTCACGTGTGGCAACGAAGGGGCCGCGGTCGTTTACGCGAACTTCGCAGGTCTTTCCGTTTGCGAGATTTGTTACTTTAAGAATTGTGTTGAAAGGAAGCGACTTGTGAGCGCAGGTATAATCGTTCATGTTGAAGCGCTCTCCGTTAGAAGTTCGTTTGCCGTGAAAGTCCTCGGCGTAGTAAGAGGCTGTTACGCCGTTTTTGTAGACTTCGGAAAACAGTGGTGTGAGAAAAATCAGGGTCGCGATAATCAAAAGTGGAATTCGTTTCATAATTTGATTATCGGAGTTTTTTTAGATTTGCGTTAGGCTATGGAGCCCCTTGCCGACCGCAGCGGCGGTGGTTGAGCTTGTCGAAACCACCAGAGCGAGGACGGTGAGCGTTAGCGAAGGGCGGAACAGCCGACCGGGCGCGGAACGAAGTGGAGCGGCCGGGAACGACCAGAATTGTTTTTAATCCAAAGCCTGCAGTTCAATCGCAATCTCTTCCATCTCGCGGTCGGTCATGGCGATTGTTTCTGCCACGCGGAAAAGTTCGCGGCGAATGCTATCCGGTACCTCTGCATCATTTTTATAATGCAGCTGGTGTTCAAGGCTGGCCCAGAAATCCATGGCGATTGTTCGAAGCTGAATCTCAACACGAACATGATGCTCGGTTTTAGAAAGGTAAACCGGAATTTCCATCACAAGGTGAAGGCTTCTGTAACCAGACTCTTTAGGACATTCAATATAATCGCTCTGCTTAATCAAAGTCAGGTCCGGCTGCTTCATCAGCATGTCACGGACAGAATAAATATCAGAAATGTAAGGACAGATAACCCGCACACCCGCAATGTCGTTGAGATTTTTCATCATTGATTCAAAGTTGATAGGAAGTCCTTTCTTTTCAAGTTTATGCGCAATACTCTCCGGGCTCTTAATTCTGCTCTTTACCGTGCTGATAGGATTACGGGTTCTGTTTACGCTGCTTTCTTTATTGAGAATATCAAGTTTTGTTTCAATCTGTTTAATTGCGCTTTCATAAATCATCATAATCTGCTGGAACTGAAAGGCCATCTTATAAAAATCGCCGGAAACAGCAAGATTATTCATCAGTGATGGGGGAAGTGCAGTAACCTCATCCATAATAGTGTCTTCTAAAATTTCGTCGCTCATAATTTTGCCAAAAAAATCATTACCGGATATGCCGGCTAATTTAGTATCTATATATAAAATATACTAATAAGAGAAAGGTTTCGGCAAATTAAAAAACTCTTATAAATTTTAAAGAATTGGGCGTTCCCGCCTGCTCCACTTCGTTTCGCAGGCGGTCGGCGCTTCCGGGCTCCGCTACGCTCGGTGCTTACGCACGCGCTTCGCGCCCCTCCAGTGCCTAACGCATTGTATAAGAAGTTTACTGTTTTCTTGAAGCTGAAAGAACAAGTCTTTCACAAAGATCTTCGTAAGAAATTCCTATAGCCTTTGCTTCCTGTGGAAGAAGGCTGTTAGGTGTCATTCCCGGAAGATTGTTGGCTTCGAGGCAGTAAAATTTATCATCCTTATCAGAAAGAATAAAATCTACGCGAGAGTAATTTCCAAGGCCTAAAAGCTTGTGTACTTTTAAAGCGAGATCCTGAGCTTCTTTTGTTTTTTCTGGAGAAAGCGGGGCTGGGCAGATTTCTTCTGTGGCATCTGCCTGGTATTTATTTTTATAATCATAGAAACCCTGTTTTGGCCTGATTTCTATAATCGGTAGAGCTTCTCCATCCAGAATGCCGATTGAAAATTCTCTGCCGCCAACCATTTTTTCAATAAGACAGATGTCTTCATATTTTGTTGTGTATTCAATTGCAGGTGTCCATTCTGCCTGATTATGAACAAGAGAAACTCCGCAGCTTGAACCGCATCCTGTAGGCTTTACGGCAAAAGGAAATCCTATTCTTTCTTTTACTATAGAAAGAGAATCTTTTTTAGGATCAAAAATAATCCATTCCGGAGTTGGAATTCCATAATGTGTAAAAAGCGTTTTGCTTAGGTTTTTATCCATTGCAAGAGCGCTGCCAATATAACTTGAACCAGTGTATGGAATATTGTAACAGTCGAGGACAGCCTGAAGTTTCCCGTTTTCGCTCATTCCACCATGGCCGCCAAGGAAAACTGCATCTGCAATTTTACAGATTTCAAGAACACGCGGGCCAATCAGTTCTCGTCTGCCACCCTGAGAGGCAATTAATGCTTCAAGGTCTGGTTCTGTTTCCGGGATTGTGTAGGAAAACTGTTTACCGGAATCTTTAGAAACAAAGCAAGATTCTAGAGAAATCTTTTCATCAATTCCAAGATAAATATCTACAAATGCAACTTCATGCCCTTTTTTCAAAAGGGCGTTCGAGATAAGGCTGGCTGAACAAAGTGAAACATCGCGTTCTGGGCTTATTCCGCCTGCTAAAACAACTATTTTCATATTTTTTAAATATACAAAAAAACTCCTTTTTATTCTATCTTTTCGTGGAGAATGCTATAATCAAATTATGAAAAATGCTGTTGTAAATCTTAAGAATTTTATAAAAAAAGAGCCTGTGCTTTTTGCGGCGCTGGTTCTGGCTGTGGCTGCGGTTTGTTTAATCCGGCCAGGTGTACAGATTTGCCTTCAGGCAATTGACTTCCGTACTCTGGCAATTCTTTTTTCTCTGATGATTGTAATTAAGGCTTTTCAGAGTCAGAACTTTCTGGACTTTATTGCGGCAAGTTTGCTGCGGCTTTGTAAAACCAGAAGGGCGCTTTATTTTCTTTTGACTTATCTGGTATTTTTCTCTTCCATGTTCGTTACAAATGATGTTGCCCTTTTGACCTTTGTACCGATTACACTTTTGATTTTCAGACGGATTGAGCTTCCGGCTCTTCATATTGTTGTGCTTGAAACTCTGGCGGCAAATCTTGGTTCCTGTATCACGCCGATGGGAAATCCTCAGAATCTTTATTTGTTTTCTTATTACAGTTTTAGCGCGCTAGAGTTCTTTGCGCTGACTGCTAAAATTGCCCTGCCGTCGCTTGTTATTCTGGCTGTGATAATTGTTTTTCTTACCCGCAGAAAGCTTGCAGACCACGGCGGAATGGCAGAGCCTCATGAACTTTCTGGAAATGTTTTACAGACTCAGGTTGTGCGCCTCAAGGCAGATTTTCGCACAGCCCTTTATTTTGCTGATTTTGTAATCTGCCTGTTGACAGTTTTTCATATAGTAAATTATCTGATTATGTTAGCAGTAACAATCGTGATAATGGCAATCTGCAACTGGCGTCTTTTCAAAAAAGTTGATTACAGCCTGTTGCTAACTTTTGTGGGCTTTTTTATTTTTACAAAAAGTCTTTCAAAGGTTCCGGCCTTTACTGATTTTATAAATTCACTTTTGTCGTCACCACTTAAAACTTACCTGACCGGAATCGCAGCCAGCCAGATAATAAGCAACGTACCGGCCGCCCTGCTGCTCAGCGGCTTTACAAATAACGGCGCAATGCTGCTGCTGGCGGTAAACGTGGGCGGCCTGGGCACACTGATTGCCTCAATGGCCAGTGTGATTTCCTTTAAGTTGTACACAGCTGAAAGTTCGGTGGTAGAGTCAAAATCTGCGGTGGTTGAGTCTGGAAACTCGGTGGTTGAGCCAGTCGAAACCACAGGCCACAGTTACTTCGCCGTCTTCACTGCCTACAATTTTGTACTGCTGCTGATTCTAGGAATAATCGTGTATATATTATAAATCTCGTCATACTGAATTTATTTCAGCATCTCTTGCACGTGAGATTCCGAAATAAATTCGGAATGACATTAACTGAATCTGAACCACTTAAAATCAAAATTACTTCCCGGCAGGAATACAAAACTGATTTTCTGGGCGCCTGTTACCGGAGCAATTTCAAAGGTCTTTTCTTCGTAACCGTCGGTGTGAGGGAACTCGATTACCTGAGTTGTAGAGCTTCCGTCTTGGGCAAAGAACTTGATGTTTATTGTGTTGTTCTCGCTGTTTGATTTGCCACAGATTGTCAGACTTGCAGTACCGAGTTCTCCAAAATCCATATTTGAAAAATCAAGATTTACGTTGTTACCGATTCCTTCTACGGCGTCTTTTGCGCGGGTAAAACTATCACCTGCGATTAAGTCTGCATCGAGGGCGCGGAGTTTTGCAAAAGCCTTAGGAGTTTTATCAAAATAAAAGCCGTGCAGGTAAATATCAGTTTTCATTGCGATGGTGATAGTATGTACTCCAAAGAGGCGTCGGCTTAGTGTAAAGACATTTTCGTTGTAGGTGTTGTAAATAGATTCGTGGCGGTAGGTGAATATACCAAGACATTCAGCGTCGCTGCCATTGCCTTTTCCATCCCAAACTTCAATAGGGAGTTCTGTTTCGAAGCTGAAAATCGGCAGGTGAATTGTGTCTGCTCCGTCGGTGCCAAAATCAACCTTGTCAAAGCTGACCCAGGTTTGTCCGCACTTACGGTTTGAAATTCCGCTTTCGAGTGACATTTCTGGTTTTAATTTTCCTTCGCTCTGGTCGTAGTCTGTAAAGCGGCAGGCTTCGATGAGACTGTATGGATTAAGTCGGCAAGTTCCAATTCCACTTACGCTGAAGGGCAGGTCACTGATAACTTCGTCGTACTTTGTACCGTTCTGGGCTGTACAGCGGAGAATACATTCGCCGTCACCGGTTGCACGGATGATTGCGGTGGTTTCGATACGCCCAGTCGGGCACTCAACCACCGGATTTACAGTGATGTTATCACTGGCAATGCATTCTTTTAAAACCGGGTTCCACATGATTTCTTTGATGCTGGCATTTTCCGGCAGAACTTTTGCAGTGACTTGCACTTCGCGGTTGTTTGCATCCAGCTTTGTGGAGCCGTCTGCAATCAATTCAATTTTACGGGTTGGAATAAAATCCTTTTCTGCATGAATTGCAAAATACGGTGCGGCTTCTTTCCATTCTTTACCATCAAATTTAAGAGAAACATTTTGCAGCCCGGCACTTGCGGCAGTGATTACAAAACTGGCTCCGTTATTCTTTGAACGCACTATCGCAATCAATCTGTTTGCAAAAAGTTTTCTTGTGTGGCTGCGACTTGTGGCACTAACGTATTCTTCATAATCAGTTGAGTCGCCGTTATCCATACCAAGAAGTTCGGCATCGCCTGCTACGTTAAATGTAATATAGTTACGGGCGTTTTCTACGAGGGTGTCGTCCTTGTCGGCTAACATTATCTGAATGAAATGAAGGGAACCAGCTTTTCCGCTTTCGTCTTCGGTTTCAGGCTTTAGTACGATTTTTGCAGGGTCGCCGAAAGATTTTTTTGTTTCCTCAGCAATCGCATTGCCTTTTTCGTCATAAGCTAGAGCTTTTATTGCTCCCTTATGATATTCAACAATCCAGTGTCCAAATGGTTCTGCGCCATCTTTGTGATTTATATTTTGACGCCCCAGCGACTTACCATTAAAGAAAAGTTCAACGCTTTCTCCGTTTGTATAAGCCTTCACATCAATCAGCTGACCTTCGTTCCAGTCCCAGTAGGGAAGAAGATGTACAAAAGGCCCAGTATTTTTCCCCGCCCATTCAGATTTAAAAAGATAGTAAGTGTCTTTAGGAAAACCTGCTGTATCAATCTGACCAAAGAAAGAAGATTTTGAATGATAAGGAGTAGGTTCTCCAATATAGTCCCAACCCGTCCATATATACTGGCCTGCGCTGAAGGGACAGTCACGGTCATTTGCAATTACGGTTTGTGTGTTTGCACAGCCCCATGGTGTTGTACAGTTTCCCAGCGTTGAACACTGACCATCGCTGAAGGTAACAAGCTTAAGTGAATCAGGAAAATGGTAAATGCCGCGGCTTTGTACGGTTGAGCCTGTTTCACTTCCGTAAATCTTCCATTCAGGATATTTCTCGTGGTGTTCATTGTATAGACGTTCCAGATAGTTGTAACCAACTGTGTCGATTTGTGTGGCACATTTCTGTGCGCCATCAGTCATCATATAGTTTGAAGCAATTGTGATTGGTGCATTTCGGTTTGGGTCATTTTTGACAACTGCGGCGTAAAGCTTTTTTGTGATTTCAAAACCGTTTCCCATGTGGGTATCATAAATCTCGTTTCCGATTGACCACATAATAAGGCTTGGATGATTGCGATCTCGGCGAACCCAGTTTGCAACATCACGCTCACACCATTCATTGAAATAATTTCCGTAGTCGAAAGGGGTTTTGGGCTTTTCCCACATATCAAAAATCTCGTCATCAACAAGAATGCCCATTTCGTCGCAGAGGTCCATCCAGGCAGATGGCGGCGGATTATGAGAACAGCGAACAGAGTTTACTCCCATTTCCTTGAGTTTTCTAAACTGTCGGCGAAGGGCATCAATATGAAAGGCTGCTCCCAGAACTCCCTGGTCGTGATGCTGGCAGGCGCCATTAATTTTGACATGGCGGCCATTTAAGAAAAAGCCCTTGTCTGAAGTGAAGACTGCATTTTTAAAACCGCAGTGCTGGGAGGTCTCATCGAGGAGTTTTCCTTCGGCGTCGAAGAGGGAAGTTGTAAGTATGTAAAAATACGGGTCGTTGATGTCCCAGAGGTGAGGGGAAGTTACAGAAAACTCACCGTCGCCGGAGAAGTCTGCAAATAGCTTGCCGTTTGGAGTTGTGATAGTATGCGTAACTTTATGCCAAGTTCCGTTGGTTGAGTAGTCCGAAGGACGTATCGAAACCACCTCTGATTTATCTTCATCTGCGGTGGTTTCGATACACCCGCTTTGCGGGCACTCAACCACCGCAGAAATCTCAGTGCTAATCTTCACCTTCCATTCACCATCGAGTTTTTCAGCATCTACAGGCTGGGCGCTAAAGTAAACGCCGTCACTAACAAGGTGCACTGCGGGACTGTTAATCAAAAAGACATCACGGATAATTCCAGCTCCGGAATACCATCTTGTGTTACAGTTCTGATAAACCACAATCACAAGAATTTCATTTTCGCCTTCGTGGATTAATGAAGAAATATCAAACTCAAATGTCGAATAACCGTACTTCCATTCACCTGCCTTTTTGCCGTTTACCCATACAGCACTGTTCATATAAACTGCTTCAAAACGAAGGGCGGTGTGGCGGCTATTGACTTCATCAGCAGTAAGTGAAAAAGTCTTCTTATAAAAGCCCACGCTGTTTTTATAAAGTTCCTTTACATGATATATCTGCCAGTCGTGAGGAATTGTAACCGGCCTGTAGTTTTGATTCTCAGAAGCTTCAAGAAACTGATCTGGAAAAAAAAGGACAGGGGTACCGTCCTTATACATAGTTTTTTCATCAAGGGGTAGTTCAAAAAACTGCCAGCCGTTATTAAAAAGAGTTTTCATAAATCAAAATTATAGTAAGGAATTTATATCGTGGGAAGTCGGGAAAACATACTATAAAAAATTATGAAAAGATTTCAGGCATAACTTTAAGAGCTGCAGCAAGATCGGGAAGATTATTTGTTGTGTTTTTGCCGGTCGATTTTTTTACGGCTCGTATTAAGATATTTTTAGGCGTGTGTTCCATATCAATAAATTCAAGCATCTGAACTTTATAATTCTGCTGCTCAAGCCATTCGCCGCGGAGTGCGTCTGTTACCAGAGAACTGAACTTTTCGCGGATAATTCCCCATTTTAATAGAGGTGTGAATTCAGGAGGAATTTCAGAAGCTGTCGCTTTGTCCTGTTTCTGAAGCTGAGTATTTATCTGATGTTGACAGCAGGGTACGCTTAAGATGGCACGGGCTCCGCGTTCTACGGCATATTTTAAGGCGTAGTCGGTAGCAGTATCGCAGGCATGAAGTGTGATTACTATATCAGGATTATACTTGCCGGAATAGTCAGCAATGTTTCCTGTATGAAAAATCAGATTCTGCAGACCGAGTTTTTTTGCCATTTCGTTACAGTAGGTGATTACTTCTTCCTTGAGGTCAAGACCTTCTATTTCACAAGAGATATGGCGGATTTCTGTAAGATAATAATGTACAGCAAAAGTAAGGTAAGATTTTCCGCAGCCAAAATCTGCAATACGAAGGGGCTGACCGGCTGCTGTTTTATCTGAGAACTCAGGCAGTATGTCATCAATAAATTCAAGAAAGCGGTTTATCTGGCGGAACTTGTCGTAGCGGGAAGAAATAACTTTGCCTTCATCATTCATGATTCCAAGCAACACAAGGAAAGGAACAGGTCTGCCTTCGGGGATCAGGTAATGTTTACGGTGGTTGAGCCTGTCGAAAACACCAGCGGGTAGCTTCTTAAATCTGGTGGTTTCGATACGCTCGCTTTGCTCGCACTCAACCACCGGAGAGGTCAGCTTTTTACGCAGCTCAGTAGTCTTTCCCTTTTTATTTGTAAGCAGTGTGATTTCTTCTGTATCAGTTCGGGTAACTACGTTTTTAAAGGTGATTCCAGAGTTAGTCTTTAAAAAATCATTCAGTTGACTTTCAGAAAATTTCTGATGAAAAACCTGAGTCTTAGTAAACATCTCAGCCTGGTAAGAAGCCCCGTCAGCCGCATTTACAGCTTTTATTTTAATTTTTTGATATTCTTTTCCCAGTTTTTTTAGAACTTCACTTGTAGGTTTTGAGAGAGTCACGCTAATTATCATAAGTTCTCAGCTTCCCCTGTTATATTAATAAAATGTATCAAACACGTTAATTGAAAAACTCCATCCCGGAGTGAAAAAAGAGCCTTGACAACATCATCCCCGTTGGCAAGGCTCTTTTTTCGCGTAAGGGATGGGGTTTTTCAAGATGTCTTTGTTTATTCAATTTCAGATACATTTTTACTGTATACTATTTTAGTAAAAAATGATACATTTTATTTTATGGGAAAGTGTATTGTTTTTGTAAATCAGAAGGGTGGTGTTGGTAAAACCACTTCTGCTATAAATATCGGTGCATATATCGCACTTGCCGGAAAAAAGGTTCTTCTTGTAGATTTTGACTCTCAGGGCAATATGTCCAGCGGTGTAGGGGTTTCAAAGGATAAGCCTACCATTTACGAGCTGCTTGCCGGTCAGGTAGAAGCAGACAAAGCAATCAAAAAAACAACTGTAGAAAACCTTGATGCAATCAGCGCATCTATTGACCTTTCGGGAGTTGCAATTGAGCTTGCAGACCAGGAGGACCGCGAATTCTACCTCAAAAACGCACTTGAACCACTTAAAGCTGTTTACGATTATATTCTTATAGACTGTCCGCCTTCCCTCGGCATTCTTACCTTGAACGGACTTGCTGCCGCAGATTCAGTTCTTGTTCCTATGCAGTGTGAATACTTCGCTCTTGAAGGTATTACTCTTCTTTTGCAGACAGTTCAGAAGGTTCAGAAGGGAATCAATCCGGATCTTAAAATCGGTGGTATTTTCTTTACTATGTATGATTCTCGTACCCGCCTTGCACAGGACGTTGTAATGCAGGTTAAATCATATTTTAAGGATGTTGTTTTCAATACAATCATCCCACGTAACGTTAGACTTTCAGAAGCCCCATCTCACGGACTTCCAATCTGTAAATATGACCCTGAGTGTGTAGGGGCTCGCAGTTATGCAAAGCTTGCAGAAGAGGTGATTCGTCGTGGCTAAGAATGCATTAGGTAAAGGACTTGGTGCGCTCCTGGGTGAAAATCCTGCCGCACAGGAAGAAGTTGCAGTTTCAACTGGTGCTGCCACAGCTTCTGCTGGTGGTTTGCATACAACAACCTTAAAGAAAACAAAGATTCCTGCCGCCATCGAAATGAAAGAAGACGGCTCTATGTGGCTGGATCCGGCTCTTCTTAAGCCGAACCCAAAACAGCCTCGTATTGAGTTTAACCAGAAGCAGCTGGAAGAACTTTGCGAGTCTATTAAGGTAAACGGAATCCTTCAGCCAATCATTATTGAAGATGCCGGTGATGGTCAGTTCTATATTATTGCCGGTGAACGTCGTACCCGTGCCGCAAAAATGGCAGGTCTTACAAAGGTTCCGGTTCAGCTCCGCAAGTTTGATGAGCAGCAGAAACTGGAAATGGCACTTATCGAAAACATTCAGCGTGCCGACCTTAATCCTATTGAAGAAGCTACAGCATATTATAATCTTATTCAGATGGGCGACCTTAATCAGGAAGAAGTTGCAAAGCGTGTTGGTAAAGCCCGCGCTACTGTTGCAAATGCTATCCGCCTTTTGAAGTTACCTGGAGATATTCAGCAGGCACTAGTTACCGGTCAGATTACTTCCGGTCATGCACGTGCCCTTCTTATGGTAAAAAACGATGCCGACATGCGTGTTATGTTCGGTAAAATTATTGGCAGCGGACTTTCAGTTCGTGAAGCAGAGGCTCTCGCTGATACTTACAATGGTGGTGGCCGTGCTGCCAGCAAGAAAGAAGAAAAGAAAACTCCTAAAAAAGATGCAGATGTTCTGGCCTTCGAGCAGGAACTCAGAAATATTTTTGGAACCCGCGATGTCAGTCTCAAAGGCGACATAAACAAAGGTTCAATTATAATCGGATTTGACAATAAAAAAGACTTCGATAGAATCTATGAAGTCTTGATGTCTAAGAAGTAAATCCTAGAAAAGTGCTCCATGTATTCGCACTTTTCTTTAACGGATTTGCTATCAAAAAGGTTTCGATACGGATTCTTCGAAGCCTACTCAACCACCGGTAACACGGCAAATGCGGTGGTTGAGTAGGCCGAAAACCGAATCGAAACCACCAGAATTACGGCACACGACGGTGGTTGAGTGATGCGAAGCATCGTATCGAAACCTCCATTTTTTTCGAAAAATATACAAAATTTTCTCAATTCTTTTTCCTAAAACATCAATGTCTTGTCTATATTATATGCAGGAGGACTATATGAAACCGTGTATGTATATACTTCAATGCAAGGACAATTCATATTATGTTGGCAGCACCACTGACCTTCCAAGAAGAATTGAGGAACATAAACAGGGAATGGGAGCTGAATACACAAAGTATCGATTACCAGTCAAGCTTGTTTATTATGAAGAATGTCTAAGTATAAAAGATGCATTTCTTCGAGAAAAACAGGTTCAGGGATGGAGTCATAAAAAGCGACAAGCTTTAATAAACATGAAATATGAATCATTAAAAGGATTGAGTAAAAAAGAGTTCAAAAAAAGGATAGGTAACTCTTTGGTGGTTTCGATACGGCTTCTTCGAAGCCTACTCAACCACCGGTGATTGAGTAGGCCAAAGGCCGTATCGAAATCACATTCTAATTCAATCCCAGAAAAGCCTTGCAGCACTCGAAGAGCTGGCTTATATCTTCCTTGCTGGTGATTTCCCATGGAGCGTGCATGCTTAAAACAGCAACGCCACCGTCGAGTACGTTCATTCCGTATTTTGCAGCGTGGTAGGCAATTGTTCCACCGCCACCCTGGTCAACCTTTCCAAGTTCAGCCATCTGATAAGTAACATTTGAGTCGTACATTGCGGCGCGGACCTTAGCAATAAATTCTGGATTTGCGTCGCTGGCACCAGATTTTCCGCGGCTGCCTGTGTACTTCTGGAAGGTAACTCCGCCACCCAGCATGCTTGCATTTTCTTTGTCGTAAAGGCCGGCGTTCATTGGATCATAAGCTGCATTTACATCACTTGAAAGCATATTGGAATTAGCAAGACAGCGGCGTAAAGTAAGCTCGCTGTAATTTGCCTCTGTAAGGGCAATTATTTCTGCAGTCATATTTTCAAAAAGGTTAGATGCCATACCAGTTGCGCCGACACTACCAATTTCTTCTTTGTCTACACAAAGGCAGCAGGTTGTTCTCTTTCCGGCATGAGCTTCGAGCATAGCAGCCACCGAAGCATAAGCGCAGGAACGGTCATCCTGGCCATAACCGAGAATCATAGAGCGGTCAAGTCCCATATCACGGGCTTTTCCGGCAGGTACAATTTCAAGCTCTGCAGATTCAAAATCTTTTTCATCGATTCCGTACATCTCTTTAAGAAGGGCAAGTACAGTCTTTTTGCTTTTTTCCTTGAGGTCTTTCTTTTCTTCTTTTGTGAGATTTTCATCTTTTGGAGAAGGTGAAACTGAACCCATGATTACGTCTAAATCTTCACCCTTAATAAAATCACTTGCTTTTTCTTTAAGCTGTTCCTGAGCAAGGTGAGGCAAAATATCAGAAATACAGAAAACCGGTTCATCATTATTTTCACCTATAACAACATTTACAGATTTTCCGTCTTTTTTTACAACAATTCCGTGAATGGCAAGCGGCAAAGTTGTCCACTGATATTTTTTGATACCACCATAATAGTGGGTATTCATGTATGTTATGCAGTCTTTTTCATAAAAAGGATTCTGCTTGGCATCCAGACGAGGTGAGTCGATGTGAGCACAAAGAATATTCATTCCCTTTTCAATAGGCTCAAAACCGATTTCAAAAAGAGCAACAGCCTTATTCATTTTTGTGATATAAACTTTATCGCCCGGACTGAGTTTTTTGAATTTTGAAATGTCTTTATAGCCGTTTTTCTGGGCCATTTTCAAAATCTGTTCTACGCATTCTCGTTCGGTTTTACCATTATTCAAAAAGTTTTTGTAATCTACGATTAATTGTTCGTTCACTGTAGTCTCCTTATTGTTTTCTTTTAATAGAATCTCTTTCAATAATTTTGCATTCAACAAAGCTTTGTTGGGCTTCAAAATTATCAGGATTATTAATCTGATTTAAAATTAGTTCTGCAGATTTGCGTCCGATTTCTACAAGCGGAATTTCTACTGTTGTCAGGGCAGGTTTTAAGAATTGTGACATTGTACGGTTATCAAAACCTGCAACTGAAATATCTTTTCCTGGAACAAGTTTATTCTCATAAAGATAATCATAAACGCCGGCTGCCATAAGGTCGTTAAAACAGAAAACTGCAGAATAATCAGAGCCTTTTAAAAGTGTTTGTGCATTTTGATATCCGCTTTCTGCATCCCATTTTCCATATACAATATCTTTTTCATTTACAGAAAGGGCGTTTTCTTGCATTGCCTTTTTAAAACCTTCAAGACGTCGTTCTGTATGAATATTATTTTTTGTACCGGCAATTACAGCAATTTTTTTATGGCCGTTTTTTATAAGATGATTTGTAATATCGCAGGCAGCTTTTACATCATCAAATTCTACAGAAGAAAAACCAGGTTGTTCTGTAAAGGCATAAGAAATAACAAGCGGAATATTCAATTTTTCCGGAATACAGGAAATGCATCTTGCATGACCGGCAACGTAAATTATTCCATCAACTTTAATAGATTCGAATTCATCAATTGCCTGCTGAACAGAATCTTCGTAGCCCTTGTTATGATACCATTTGGTTCCCCATTTTGAATAAAAACGAAGGTTTTCAAGAATAGCTTTGTATTTATGCTCATCAAAATAAGCCATTATACCATCAATGATTCCTGTGGAACTGAATTCTGTAAGATCATCAATTATGATTCCTACAGAGTTTGTTTTACTGGCACGAAGTCCTCTTGCCATATAATTTGGACGGTAACCGGTTGCCTTGATTACTTCAAGAACTCTTTTTTTTGTAATTTCAGAAACGTTTGATTTTCCATTGAGAATATTTGAGACAGTAGTGATTGAAACAGAACATTTTTCTGCTATTTCTTTTAAGGTAACCATTTGCTACTATTATAGCGTTAAAAGTAGACAACTGTCAAAATGTACTGTAATATGTACTTTATGAAAAAGATAATGGTCTTGATATTTACTTTTCTTTTAGCAGCATCGCTTTGGGCTCAGTCTGCAGACGTTATAACAGATATTCTTAATACAGAAGAAGTTACTCTCGGCCAGGTATGCTATCTGACAGCAGTTCAATTAGATTATACGGATGAAAGTTCTTCATACGAAAACGCAGTAAGCGTAATGCAGGAAAAAGGTCTTTTAGCATCCTCGAAAAATGAAAATCAAAATGCTGAAAGTGCAGTTTCTGCTGTAGAAGTTGCATATTTATTTTCAAAGTTGTGGACAGTAAAAGGTGGGCTTATGTATAAAATTACAAAAGGTTCACCACGATATGTTTTTAAGCAGTTTCAGCGCGATGGTGTAATAAAGTCAACAGTTGATCCTTCGTCTCATATTTCAGGTTCAGAGGCACTTTCAATTTATACGGCTTGCGTAAACACTTACAGCGATTTCAACATGGAAAGTGTTTCAATGGAGGAAATGTAAAATGAAAAAAACAAAAAAGACCTTCATTGCTCTGTCCCTGTTATTCAGTTTTAGCCTTCCTTCTTTTGCACTTTCATGGAACGGTGTAATTGATAACACAACAAAGTTTACAGAAAATCATGATTTTTCAGAGCCAGGGCTTGAACAGTCTAATGGAGTGTATCTTTCATTACGAACTCCACTTTCAAAAAAAGGTTCCCTGGTTTTTGATGCAGAAGCCCTTTATAAATATAATCTGAAGTGTGCATTCAAAACAAATACGTCAAGTTTTAAGAATATTGTTGATTGTGATTTATTCAGATTGTCTGGTTTGTGGAAACTGGGAAAAGGCACGCTGAATTTTAATGCCGGACGTTTCTTTGTAAATGATTCAAATGGAATTGTATATAATCAGATTTCCGATGGTTTACTGCTTTCTTATACTGCAAGAAAGATTGATTTAAAATTTTATGCCGGATATACAGGCCTCTTAAATCGTATGAATGTTTCTATGACAGAGAATGCACTTGTATCAGAAGAGAATGATAATTTTTACAGACTCTGTCCACAATATATTCCGGTTTCTATAGATTTTAGTTATAAGACTCTGTTCAATAATCATACACTCGGAATTCAGGGAGAAGCTTTCTTTCCGCTTTCAGAGAAACTTACACAGAAAACCTATGGAAGCCTTTATTTGAAAGGTCCTGTAGCAAACTTTGGTAGTTATGATGCAAGTTTTACTCTTGGAGTAGTAAAGTTTGAAAAGATTATGCTGAATGGAAAAGCTGATTTTAATTATTTTGTTTCAAACGGAATGATTACAGCGGGTCTTGAATATCTTTCATCTGCCAGTGATAGTATGCTGGCATTTACATCTATTACCAGTAGAACTGTGACTAATGATTCATTGTTTGCAGGCGGAATTATTCCTAAAGTTGCCTATATGTATGCCAAAGGTAAGCTTTATGCCTCTGTTACAGGAAAAGGAATTATTGCTATGTCAGATAATAACACTAAGTTCCATGGTATTGATGCATCTGGAACCGTAGTTATTAATGTTTTCAGCGATTTGCAGATTTCTGGAATTCTGGATGCCTTTATTGGTTTTGATGAAGCAAAGAATGCAAGTAATTATGCGGCAACTTTAAAAGCTGCCCTTCAGTTCTAAAGCGGAGGAAGAAAATGAAAAAAATCCGATTTCTTTTAATTGCTTTTTTAATTAGTGCAGGAGCTGGTCTTTATGCTGCTGATGCATCAGTTACTTTTGTGAGTGGAAAGGTAGAAGTTCAGCGTGGTACAAAATGGGTTCCACTTCAGAAGGGGGATACTTTAGCAAAGTCTGATACAATAAGTACCGGTTTTCAGTCTGAAGCCAAAATTAAACTGATGGATTCGGTATTATATCTGGGGCCGGTAACAAGAATAACGCTGGAAGAACTTGCAACAAAAGGAAATACAGATAATGTAAATGTTTATTTGAAAACAGGAGCTGCCCGTTCTCAGGTAAAACATGTTGATAATAAGCGTGTAAATTATCAGGTTCATACTGCGGTAGCGGTTGCGTCTTGTCGTGGTACAGACTGGATAATTGATTCAAATAATGTAATTTCTTGTTTAGAAGGAATTGTTGCTGTTTCTGCTTATGTTCCACCTGCAGATGATAATGATGAGGAAGTTTCAGAGGATAAAAAGGAAGAAGACTCTGAAGATTCATCAGATGAATCTAATGAAAAGGGTGATGAAGATAAGTCTAAGGACGGTGATGAAGAAAAAGACGGAGAGAGTGAAGAAGCTGCAAGTCTTTCTTCTGATGATGGAATCTTGCTGACAGCAAATTACACTTTACAAGTTTTTGATGACGGTGTTGTTTCTGCTCCGGTAAATACAGTAATAAAAAATGCGAATGATATTATTACTGCTGTTACAACTGCAGCTGTTCAGGATGTAGAAAATCCTGCTGCTGCAACTGTTACAAAAACAGATAGCCCGGCCCCTGTAGAAAAGCAGCCAGAACCAGTGCAGACTGGTACTGTAGTTGTTACACTCGATTTCTAATAGTAGACAAAATAATTTGAGCATAATTTCAGTTAAAAATCTAAATTTTAAATATCCGCAGAGTAATAAGGCGGCCCTTTTTGATGTTTCTTTTGGCATTGAAAAGGGCTCTTATGTTGCCATTGTCGGCTATAACGGTTGTGGAAAAAGTACTCTCGCGCGACTTTTGTGTGGGCTTGAATTGCCCGAATCTGGTTCGATAGAAATCGAAGAGAACAACAGAATTGGTATAGTTTTTCAGTCTCCTAAAGACCAGCTGGTAAGTGGGGTTGTGTCTCGTGATACTGCCTTTGGTGCTCAGAATCTGGGGCTGGCAGCAGGCGAGGTTGAGCTTCGTGTAATTGAGTCTCTGAATATTGTTGATATGCTGGATAGAGCTTCGTCTTCAACGTCTGCGCTTTCACTCGGGCAAACTCAGAAAATTGCATTGAGTGGAGTGCTCGCTCTTCGTCCGGAAATCTTGATTCTTGATGAAGCTGTTTCAATGCTGGATCATTTGTCGCGTAGTGAGATTCTTGAGTTTCTGCGTTACTGGCATAAATGCGGAAATACGATTATTCAGATTACTCATGATCTGGAAACACTTGCTGATGCGGATACTGTTCTTGGCATGGAAGATGGCCGGGTGTTCTTTTACGGAACAAAAAATGCTTTTATGGAAGATGAGGCGAATGTGAGCCGGATTTGCGGAACATCACTTCCGAAAAATAAACGCCAAAAAAATATTTCTGAAAATGATATTACTTTGAGCCTGCGCGACCTTTCTTATGTTCATGAAAAATCGACTTCTACTGAACCATCTGGTGGTGCAAAGAAATCAGGTGCAGATAATAAAGAACACGGTATATTCGATATAAATCTTGATTTTTATAAGGGGAGTTTGACAGCTCTTACTGGTGCCTCCGGCGCGGGTAAATCAACTTTGATGGAAGTCTGCGCAGGGCTTATGAAAGCGGACAGCGGTTCTCTTTATTGCCGGAGTTCGCAACGTCCTATCATTGCCCAGCAAAATGCACAGGCGGCGCTGTTCGAGTCGTTTGCTGCAGATGATGTTGCCTTTGGTCCACGTAATCGTGGTATCAGTGGAGCAGAATTAAAAGAGATAGTTGAGCGTTCTATGAATCAGGCGGCTATTCCCTTTGAAAAGTTTGGTGAGCGGCATACCTTTGAGCTTTCGGGTGGAGAACAGAGACGTCTAAGTATTGCAGGTATTCTTGCAATGAATTCAGATGTGGTTATGTTTGATGAACCTACGGCCGGTCTGGATAGTCCTTCAAGAGATGAAGTAATGGCTTTGCTAAAGAGGCTTGCAGCTGAAGGAAAAACTGTAATATTCAGTACTCATAAACGTGATGAGGCTGATTTTGCAGATCGTGAAATTGTGATAAAAGATGGAAGAGTCGAAAGTGACAGCTTAGTGGAAGTTGCAGAAAACAATACTTTAGTTTCAGATGATTCTGCCAAACTTTCTCCAATGGAAATAGCAGGTTTGATTATGGGGTTAAAAAATCTTTCATCAGGCCTTTCCCGTTCAAAACAAAAGAAAAAGTCTCCGGTAGAAAAAATGCCGCCTATACTCAGAATACTTTTGTTTATTATTCTTTTTGCTTTTTCGCTGGCAGTGCGTCCTGTATGGCTATGTGGCGTTGCACTTTTGACAGGAATAATTTATTGCCTTTTCTGCGGCTTTTCTATCCGACGTCTGTTTAAAAGCAGTTTGAAGATACTTCCATTTCTTTTGTTTTTCAGTATCTTTCAGATTGTTTTCCATCCGGCTCTACCGGACGAGATTCGCTTTACAAGCTGGAAGTGGTTTATGATAACTCCGTCAAAACTGCTTTTCTGTCTTGCGGCAATTTTACGAACAGATGCTGCTCTTGCCTGTATTTCAGCATTTTTTATTTCTACTCCGGAATACGATCTTATGGACGGATTAAAAATCCTGCTGCGTTTTATGTGCTTTTCGAAAAAGCTTATCCGTTATGTAATTTTAATTATAGAAGTAATTTTCAGATTCATTCCTCTACTGGTTGATGAAGCTGTTGCAATTTTAAAAACTCAGGCAATCCGAGGTGGCTTAGGAACAGTTGAAGGCAAGCTTGCAAAAATCAGGGCAGTGATACCATTGATTGTTCCGCTGGTAATTCAGACAATTAAACGTTCTGAAGCGCTTGCAGATGCCATAACAATGAGGTGTTTTAAATGACAAAAGTAAACGGATTCAAAAATGATTTTAAGCTTTGCCCTATGTGTGGCAGTAATAAAATAGAAAATCATGGTAACAGAAAATGGATGTGCCCGGATTGTGGCTTTGATCTTTATAATAATGTAGCTACAGCTGTTGGACTTATAATTCAGGATAAAAATAAAAATGTACTTTTTGAAGTTCGGGCAAAAGAACCTCGCAAAGGTTTTTATGCCGTACCGGGTGGTTTTGTTGATTTTGATGAAAGTGCAGAAGAAGCTGCTATGCGAGAATGTCGTGAAGAAATTGGAGTTGAAATTGATAATGTAAAATATTTATGCTCTGCTCCCAATACTTATGAATACAAGAATCTGGAATATAAAACCTGCGACATTTTTTTTACAGCAGATTTGCCGCCTCAGTTTGAATCAATCGAAGATTTTATAAAAAGCCTTAAACCTGAAGAAAGTGAAGTTCTGAGCTTTAAATCTTTTCGGGTTGCCTCCCTGGAAGATATAGAAAAAATTCCACTTGCTTTTGAGAGTGCACGTATAACGCTTAAAAAATTTCTGGAGAAATAAAATGAGTCTTAAAACAATTATTTTCGCAGTAATTCCATTTTGTCTTATGATTATCATAAGTGTCGGCATGCCTTTTTATAGAATTAGTGTTATGAAAAAGGCTGGAAACAAAGTATTTGCGCTGGCAAAAAAGAATCCTTTATCATCATATTTTACAACAGGAATTGCCTTTATCCTGCTGCTTTTAACGGTAAAAATAGATTTCGGCCGCCTTAATTTTGTTATTCCCTTGTGTGGTGTTTTAGGAATCTTCATAGCTACCCGCGAAAGCACCTTTTATCCTGTGAACGGCATTTATGAAAATCTTATGATAGTAGGCTCAGACATTTTCTGGTATAAAGATATTGAAAAAATCTTAACAGAAGAAGAATCTAATCACCCTGACTACATGATTATGATAAAACCCAAAAAAGGCCGCAACCGCCAGTTCACCTTCGACAACGCCAACGAAGCCTCCGAAGTCCTGAATATATTAAAAAAGAAGTGTGTTTAATATATAGAAGAAGGAATCGAGTTTCAAAAAAGTATTCGAAACGGTCTATTACTGAATAAAAAATAGCACGAGCGAAGCGATGGGCGGAGTGGAAAAAACACATCAGGCTGCATCGAGGGGTTTTGGCGCTTAGCCATAAAAAGGAATCGAGGATTTTCGCTTGCGAAAACCGCAGAATCCTTACACAAAAACCAGCTCGCCCGCAGCCTGATGTGTTTTTTCCACGGGAGCCCATCAAGATTTCCGTTAATTTTTTTTTGATCATAGTAATAGACCGATTTACAGATATCTATATTGACAATCCTATTATTCTTCTATATATTAAACATACATTTTTTTTGGTGTGGTACCCAAGCGGTAAGGGACTGGTCTGCAAAACCATCATTGGTAGGTTCGACTCCTATCCACACCTTCTCTGGAGAGTTCCTGCAATCCCGCAGGACGCCGAAGGGTTAGGAAGCTGGCGTACACAGTTTGTGTAACAAGATTCTGATATCTCAGGCATAAAGGACGGAGCAATATAAAATATATACGTTCTGTTTACTCTTTAGGGAGCTGGTTTTTGAAAGCCAGCTCTTAATTTTTTTAAAGGGGACAAACAACATGTTTGAACAAATCCTAAACACTATCGACGACATTGTATGGGGAATCCCGACAATCGCCCTTATTCTTGTTACTGGTATCGTAATGACTATTGCGACGCGCGGTATTCAATTTACAAAGCTTGGACGTGCATTCAAGAGCATTTTCAAGGAAAACGAAGGAAAGGGAGAACTTTCTGGTTTCTCTGCTCTTTGTACAGCTCTTTCTGCAACAATTGGTACTGGTAACATCGTAGGTGTTGCTACTGCGATTCTTGCCGGTGGTCCAGGTGCTCTTTTCTGGATGTGGGTTGCAGCTCTTCTTGGTACTGCTACAAAGTATGCAGAATGTATGCTTTCTATTAAGTACCGCGAAGTAAAGGAAGACGGCCATGTTCTTGGTGGACCTTTCTATGTAATTGAAAAAGGTATGGGTAAGAACTGGAAATGGCTTGCTGTTCTCTTTGCAATTTTCGGAACTCTCGTAGGTCTTTTTGGTATTGGAACCTTTACTCAGGTAAACGGTATTTGTGGTGCTATTCAGAATGCCTTTGATGCAGATAAATCACACATTGCTTTCTCTTTCTTTGGAAATGATTATACATGGGCTACAGTAATTGGTGGCGCAATCATAACAATCGCAACTGCCCTTGTTGTTATTGGTGGTTTGAAGAGAATCTCTAAGGTTGCAGAAAAGATTGTTCCTGTAATGGCTGTAATTTATGTATTCCTTGGTGTTTCTGTAATCATTATGAATGCTACTCGTATTCCTGCTGCTTTTGCTTTGATTTTCAAGGGTGCATTTGGTGCAGATACTGGTGTTAAGGCAATTGCCGGTGCAGCTGCCGGAACAATCATCCGTATGGCTATGCAGAAAGGTATTGCACGTGGTATCTTCTCTAACGAAGCTGGTCTTGGATCTGCTCCTATCGCCGCTGCTGCCGTTCAGACAGACGAACCTGTAGAGCAGGGGCTGGTAAATATGACTGGTACTGTAATTGATACACTTATCATCTGTACTATGACTGGTCTTTCAATCGTTCTTGCTGGTGGTGATGTATGGAACAGCGGTGCTACTGGTGCCGCACTTACTTCTCAGGCCTTCTCTGCAATTCTTGGTGGTGACAATATTTCTGTTCAGTTCCTCCTTATGCTTTGTCTTGTATTCTTTGCATTCACAACAATTCTTGGCTGGGACTACTACTCAGAAAAATGTCTTGAATATTTGACTGGCGGAAATATGAGTGTTGTAAAAGTTTACCGCTGGCTTTACATCATTGCAGTTGCTATTGGACCTTACATGACAATTTCTGCTGTATGGACAATCGCTGATATTACAAACGGTTTGATGGCTATTCCAAACTGTATTTCTTTGATTGTACTTAGCGGTCTTGTTGCTAAGGAAACAAAGGCTTATTTCGACAAATATCCTAAATTGTAAGCAGGCGTTGTAACCGAGTTTGCTTCGCAAACATCGCAGGGCGGCGTTTGAGCCCGCAGAGGGGGTAGCGAAAGACCGCTGTGCGGGCTGAAGCGAGGGGGAATCTTCCCCCCCCACACACATATATACACACCCTAATCCCCTGGAACTTAAAACCTATAACCTAACACCTGGAAAACTCTTCCTAAAAATCCTTCTTTCTGATATATTAAAAGCATCCCACTATTTATTAAGAGGTCCAATATGCCTTACACAGAACCAACAAGTCTAGCGATTGTTGCGTGTCCTGGTGGCGAAGCTTTCGCCAATGAAGTCATAACGCACCTTAAACACATGTACAAACACCGCTTCACCTTGAAGAACGATGTATTGTCTAAGCGTTATGAGCTGACTAAAGAAGAGCTTGTGAACAGAATCAATCTGCAGAACGATTTGCAGACGTCTGATCTGTGCATAAGAGGTGCAACCGATAAGTACCGCCCGCCTGTTTTCAAGGTAAATGCGCGCTTTACTTATTTTGCTAATGGTGAGGTGAAAACTGAACTGCTTGAAACTGTCCGTGGAAAAGATGTTTACATTTTCCAGGATGTAGAAAATCATGAAGTTCTTTCACTCAACGGTGGTGCAAACAAGGTTCGTATGACTGTAAATGATCATCTTGTTTCACTGCTTGTAACTATTGATGCTGTACGAATTGCGGGTGCCGAAAAAATCACTCTGGTTGTTCCGGCTTATCCTTATGCAAGGCAGCACAAACGTAAGGGCCGCGAAGGACTTACTGCAAGTCTGCTTGGCCACATTTATGAAATGCAGGGTGTTGACCGAATTATTACTCTCGATCTTCACTCACGAGAAATCGTTAATGCATTCTCTACCTGTAATCTTGATAACCTTCATGCCAGCTATCAGATTATCCGCGAGCTTTCTAAGATTGTGGATTTGACTGGAAAAACAGAAGACCTTGTTATTGTTTCTCCTGATACTGGTGCTATTGATAGAAATAAATTCTATGCCAGTGGTCTCAAGCTGCCGCTCGCTATGATTTACAAGGAGCGTGATTACTCTATCGTAACTCAGGATGCTCATTCTACAAACATTAAGTCTGTTAAGCTTTTGGGTGATGTAAAGGGTAAGGTTGCTTTTCTTGCTGATGATATGCTTGGAACTGGTGGAACTTTGCTTAAAGCTATGGAGTTCCTCAAAGGTCAGGGTGCTACAAAGGTTATTTGTGCTATTTCCCTTCCTTTCTTTACCGGAGACGCAATTAAGAACTTTGATGAAGCTTACGAAAAGGGCCTCTTCTACCGCATTATTGGTACTAACGCTGTTTACCACGAAGAGCTTTTGAAGCGCGAATGGTACATCAGTACAGATGTAAGCGGCCTTTTTGCAAACGTTATTACCCGTATCCATTATAACCAGTCGCTCAGCGAACTGCTTGATAATAGAAATATAATCGAGAAGGTTGTAAAGCACGAGTAACAGATTGCCGGGCATGATCCGGCAATAACTAAGTTGTCATTCCCCGGCTTGACCGGGGAATCTTTTTATATGATAGATACTATTCTTTGTGTTGACATAGGAACGACTTCTCTAAAGGCAGGCTTAATAACTGCATGCGGTGAGGTTGTTTCTTTTTGCTCCATTCCATTTGACGAACCTCATGATCGTTTTATTGCCTGTTCCTGGTATGATGTTTTTTTGAAGGCTGCCGGTAAACTTGTGCAGCAGGATGTTCAGGTAACCGGAGTTTGTATTTCGGGAAACGGCCCGACGGTTGTAACAGAAAGCGGGCTTACTTTCTGCTGGAATGAAGATACTGGTGCTGTGGCAGAACTTATTCCTGACTGTGCCCGTTCTTCTCTTTTTATTCCAAAAATACTTTCAATAAAAAATCAATTTCCAGAGGTATGGAAAAAGCATGAAAAACTTTTTTCCGGCCCGGAATATCTTATATATCTTTTGACAGGACAGGCAGTTACTATTCTTCCGGAAGAGCGTTTTGAAAAAGCTTACTGGAATGATGAAATGCTTGAAGCCTGTGGTATCAGAAAAAATCTTCTTCCGCCTTTTGTAAAACCTGGCGATAAATGCGGTTTACTGGATCTTGATGATTTGCAGCAGCAGGGGCTTTCGTTTACAGAGAATTGCCCTGTAATTGCCGGTGGTCCGGACTTTGTTGTCGCCCTGATTGGAACCGGCACTCTTGTTAGCGGACGGCTCTGCGACCGCTGCGGAAGCTCTGAAGGACTTAACTTTTGTACTGATAAGGTTTTGCATGGAGAAGGTTTGCGCATTCTGCCTTCTGTGATTCCGGGGCTCTGGAATGCTTCGTATCTGATTCCAAACAGCGGAGAGCTTTCTGAAGATGAACGGCTTACGGAGGTTGAGCGAGGCGTTAGTTGCCTTAAACAGGCAGCTTCTGAGGCTGGTGTACAGTTTCCTTGTGAGATGGCTGTTACCGG
The DNA here is from genome assembly GCA_934699065.1 of uncultured Treponema sp. GTDB lineage: Bacteria > Spirochaetota > Spirochaetia > Treponematales > Treponemataceae > Treponema_D. The sequence goes on along the minus strand of CAKUWD010000003.1, from coordinate 24,895 downwards.
CGGACAGACTAATGATGAACTTTTGCTTCGTGAAAAATCGGAGCGGCTTGGTATGAAAATATTGCGTCCGGCGGACGAAGGAAATAAAAGCCATTTTGTTCATAGTGAACTTATGGGCGATGCCTGCGCTGCCTGGTTTGGACTTGGGCTGCACGACTCTTTGCAGGATGCTGCGGCGCAGATTGTGAGACTTGAACCTTATAAGGGTGCTGTATGAAAATCTATAAAATTCCTTCTGACCTTCGTGCCTTTATTTTTGATATAGATTCAACCTTGTATACGAATCAGGCTTATGCCTTTGAGCAGGTAGACTGTCAGGTTCGTCAGTTTGCTAAAGAACGCGGCATTTCTGCAGATGAGGCTCGCCGTATGGTTGCTGAATACCGCAAACAATTTGCAGCAGAGCATAACGGCAGTAAGGTAAGTCTTGGGAATACTCTTCTTTCTTTTGGAGTACCTATTGAACAGAGTGTACAGTGGCGTCGCGAACTTCTTGAACCAGCTGATTTTCTCAGACGGGATGAAAAGCTTATTGACGAATTGAAAATTTTGCAGAAAAAATATCAGCTGATTTGTGTTACAAATAATCCAGTGCTGCCGGCGCGAAAGACCCTGGATGCTTTGGGAATCTCAGAATTTTTTCCTGAGATTGTTGGACTTGATACCTGTTTTAAGTCTAAGCCTGCTCTGGAGCCTTTTGAGACTGCGGTAGAAAGACTTTCAAAATCATCAGAATCTGGAATAAAAGCAGAAAATTGTATTGCAATAGGCGACCGCTACGATATGGATATCGCTTTACCTCTAAAAATGGGTATGGGCGGAATTTTGGTAAATGTGGTTGAAGAAGTATACCAAATTCATAAAAATGTGTTATAATAGTAGATATAATGAAGACTAGGCATTTTGTTTCAAATATTGAACTGACCAATAGCGGAAATCTTTCTCTTTTCTTTCTGGGAACTGGTAATGCGTTTACAAAAACTGCGTTTCAGACAAACCTTCTGATAATAAAAGGGCAGGATCATCTTCTGGTTGACTGCGGAACCTTGTGTTCTTATGCCTTTGAAAACATGTATAACGGCAGAATCACAGATATTAAGAATCTGCTTTTGACTCATCCTCATGCTGATCACATTGGTGGTGTTGAAGAACTTGCTCTTGCAGGTAAATATATCACTAAAAGACTTGTTAATCTTGTTATAACAGATGAGTTTAAGAAGTGTCTGTGGGAAGAGTCTCTGAAGGGTGGTATTCAGTACAGTGAAGAAGGCGTAATGACTTTTGATGATTATTTTAATCAGATAAAGCCTGTTCGTATTCAGAAAAAACCTTTTGAAATGTTTGAAACAAATGTTGGAAGTATAAATATTAAACTATTCCGAACACGTCATGTTACTACAAGAAAAAATTCTTTAAAACAATCTCAGATTTCCTATGGATTAATTATTGACGACCGTATATTATTTACTGCCGATACACAGTTTAATCCGTCGCAGTTACAATTCCTTCTGGATAAATACAAGAATATCGAAGTTATTTTTCATGATTGTGATGTTATGGGGTATTCTCGCGGTGTCCATGCAGCTTATGATGAATTGGTTACATTGCCAAAAGAAATCAAAGCAAAGACATATCTTTCTCACTATTCTGAGGCTGTAAGTACAATCGATGCTCTGGTAGATGGTTTTGCCGGTCTTGCCAAGCATTGGGTGTACTACGACTTTGATTAATTTTTTAGATTCAGTAGCTCAGCTGGATAGAGCATCCGCCTCCTAAGCGGAAGGTCGTGCGTTCGAATCGCATCTGAATCATAGCTCAGCTGGATAGAGCAATTTAGGTGGTAAAATGCTAAAAAACTTTTCTGATGAAAAGTTTTTTTTAACGCATTTTGCTATCATAATCCCTAAGCAAAAGGTAGTGCGTTCGAATCGCATCAGAGTCATTTTATAAAAAAAGCCGAGGTGTACCTCGGCTTTCTTCTTTTAGAATAATCCGTGAATTACTCCGTTGTCGTCTACATCTATGTTTAGGGCGGCTGGGGCTTTTGGTAAGCCTGGCATTGTCATAATGTCGCCGGCAAGGGCAACTACAAAGCCTGCTCCCGCATACAATTGAACGTCGCGAACAGGGAAGGTGTATCCGCTTGGAGCACCAATGAGTTTTGGATCGTGGCTGATTGAGTTCTGAGTTTTTGCAATACAAACCGGAAGTTTGCCGTAGCCGGCATCTTCAAAAGTCTTGAGTTTTTTGAGTGCAGCAGAATCAAATTCAACATCAGCGGCGCGGTAAATCTCTTTTGCAATTGTGCGGATTTTGTCTGCGAGTGGAAGGTCCAGTTCGTAAAGCGGATGGTAATTTGCCTTTCCGTTGTCTGCAATTTCTGCAACAACTTTTGCGAGTTCTGTTGCCCCGTCTCCACCTTTTCCCCAGCCTTCGCTAAGAACTGCTGTTGAACCGTTGTCGCGGCAGAGCTTTTCCAGAAGAGCAATTTCTTCATCAGTATCAGTTATAAACTTATTTACGGCAACTACGGCAGGAAGACCGAACTTTGCAACGTTTTCAATATGAGTCTTGAGGTTTGCAAAACCTTTTTCGAGGGCTGCTGTGTCCGGTTTTGCAAGGTCTGCCTTAGCAACTCCGCCGTGCATTTTAAGGGCGCGGATTGTTGCAACAATTACTACAGCTGCTGGCTTGAGACCAGCGGCGCGGCACTTGATGTCTAAGAACTTTTCTGCACCAAGATCTGCAGCAAAGCCTGCTTCTGTTACAACATAGTCCCCTGTCGCAAGAGCGCAGAGAGTTGCGTTTACACTGTTACAGCCGTGGGCAATATTTGCAAAAGGTCCGCCGTGAACAAAGGCTGGATTTTTTTCAAGTGTCTGTACAAGGTTTGGTTTAATTACATCTTTCAAGAGGGCAGCAATAGCACCAGTGCACTTGAGCTGGCCAAAGGTTACGTTTTCGCGGGCATAATTCTGGCCGATTACAATACGGTCAATGCGCTCTTTAAGCTCACTGATTGTGCGGCTGAGACATACAATTGCCATAATTTCGCTTGCAACAGCAATTGAGAAGTGGTCTTCGCGAGGAACTCCCTGAAGGCGTCCGCCGAGTCCTATTGTGATATTGCGGAGGGCGCGGTCGTTTAAGTCTACACAGCGTTTCCAGGAAATAGTGCGTGGGTCAATTCCAAGTTCATTTCCCTGCTGAAGGTGGTTATCAATAAGGGCCGCAATCAGGTTATTTGCAATTGAGATTGCGTGAATATCGCCTGTAAAGTGAAGGTTGATATCTTCCATCGGAACAATCTGAGCGTAACCGCCGCCACAGGCACCGCCCTTTACACCAAAGCAGGGACCAAGACTAGGCTCACGAAGGGCTACAACAGTTTTCTTTCCGATTTTATTAAGACCATCTGCAAGACCAATACTTACGGTAGATTTTCCCTCTCCGGCCGGAGTAGGGGTAACGGCTGTTACAAGAATCAGCTTGCCTGGATTTTTGGCAGCCTTTTCCTGAAGGGCACGGAGCTCTTCAAAAGTAATCTTTGCCTTGTAAGGGCCGTAGTTTTCAAGCTTGTCTGCAGAGATTCCAATTTTAGCGGCAACTTCAGCCACTGGAATCATCTTGTTTTTCTGAGCGATTTCGATATCTGTCATTAAAAAATCCTTTGGAAAAAAATCAATGACATTTTAACTGATTAGTGGGGTTTTAACAAGTAAGGGGAAATCTATAACTTGAAAATCAAAGATGCTGCATCTATAATTAAATAAGAGGTTATAAAATGGACGAAAAAGTAATTGAAAAAGTAAAAGTTAAGGCAATGAGTTCTATGTTACACCGTAATGTTCTCGGTGCCCTTGGAATGCTGCTGCCAGTATTCAGTATTGTTGGCGGGCTTTTTGTGAGGAACAAGCCGGAGTCCTGGTGGTATTCAATCAGCGTGACTTATTATATTACGCCTGCGCTTCCGATTATTCTTGGTTCCTGCGGAATATTTCTTTTGTGCTACAGATCCTATGAAAAAATAGACACGATTATAAATGTGCTTTCGGGCATTTTTGCTTTTGGCCTTGTGCTTTTTCCCTGTGAGAATCCTTATGGAATTGAGTATGTTGGTTTCTTCCAGATTCCTGTTGGAGTTTCAAATGTGATTCATTGTGCATCTGCCATGCTGCTTTTTGCTCTGCTGGCCTTTAATATTGGCTGGCTTTTTACACGTGGTCAGAATGAACAGAATAATAAAATCTACAAGGTTTGTTCCTGGGCTATGATTTTTGTTATGGCGCTTTTTGTGCTTCTGAGTATTGTGCGGGCATGTGGAGTGAATATTCCGGGCTTCCTTACCATGATAGTTGAGGCGGTACTGCTGCTGATTTTCGGCTTTGCCTGGCTGGTGAAGGGCAGACTGTTTAAGTTTAATTAGTTGAGTTTTTCTAAATCGTCGTCGGTGAGTTCTTTATATTCTCCAAGTTCCAGCGACTCATCCAGCTTGAGCTGGCCCATTGAGATTCTTTTCAAATAAACAATCTTATTTTCCACAGCCGCGAACATTCTCTTTACCTGGTGGTATTTGCCTTCGTAGATTGTGAGGTGAGCGGTTTTATCATCTATCCATTTGATTTCTGCGGGCTGGGCGGTGAAGCCCTGCTCGTTGTCTTCGGGGCCGACCTCGATGCCGTTTTCGAACTTTGCGGTGATGTTGGCCTGGTGTTCTGAGGTTTCAGTATGCTCCAAACCGCACAGGTATGTTTTACTGATATGCGATTTTGGTGAAATTAAGCGGTGAGTTAATTCTCCATCAGTTGTAAAAAGGAGAAGTCCTTCGGTGTCCATGTCCAGGCGGCCGACTAAGTGAAGTTTGTCCTGTAGATATGGGGTGCGCAGACTGTCATCGAGCAAATCAAAAACTGTTTCGTGATCGCCTTCTTTTGTGGAGCAGACATAGTGCTGGGGCTTATTCATCATCAGATAGAGATTTTTGTGAAGGTTGATTTCTTCGCCGTCTACGGAGATTGAGTCATTTTCAGCGTCTACTTGAGTTGCCGGATCATAAGTGCGGCTGCCGTTCACGAGGACTTCGCAACCCCGCAAAAGTTTACGAATATCTTTGCGTGAACCAAAGCCTTCGTGGGCGAGTAATTTATCTAAACGTTCTTTTGCCATAGTGAGTTCTGCGGTGGTTTCGATACGCTCGCTTCACGAGCACTCAACCACCGTGTTCTTGTCCTTCGAGAGCCTCTGAGGTAACTCAACCACCGGTGGTTGAGTAGCCCGTAGGGCGTATCGAAACCTCTATTTTCTATCCATCAGCGGAACAAAGTCTCGCTCTTTTGAGATGTTCTTGTAAGCTGGGCGGTAAATACGACCGCCGCTGACAATCTCCTCAAGGCGGTGAGCAGACCATCCGGCAATTCGGGAAATTGCGAAGATAGGTGTAAAGAGTTCGCGTGGAATGTTGAGCATAGAGTAAACAAGACCAGAGTACATATCAACGTTTGCACAAATCTTTTTATCAGACTGGTGAACATCCTGAATGATGGCCGGAGCAAGCTTTTCAATTAAATCATAAAGAGCAAACTCTTCGAGGAAGCCTTTTTCCTTAGCAAGCTTTTTAGCCTTAGCTTTGAGAAGCACTTCACGAGGGTCGCTGATTGTATAAATTGCGTGGCCCATACCGTAAATCAAACCAGAGCGGTCGCCGGCTTCTTTTGTTGCAATCTTTCTGAGATAGTTGCCGACTTCTTTTTCGCTTGTCCAGTCTTTTACGTTAGCCTTGATGTCATCCATCATTTCCATAACCTTGATGTTTGCACCACCATGGCGGCGACCTTTTAATGAACCAACGGCTGCAGCCATTGCAGAATAAGTATCTGTATCTGCAGAAGAAACAACGTGAACTGTAAGAGAAGAGTTGTTACCACCACCGTGCTCGGCATGCAGAATCAAAGCCAGGTCGAGAATCTCAGCCTCGAGGCGGCTGTACTGTTTGTCTGAGCGGATAAGGCGGAGGAAGTTTTCTGCAGTAGAAAGCTCAGGTTTTGGGTTATGGATAAAGAGAGATTTATTGTCGTAGTAGCGGCGCTTTGCCTGATAGCCGTAAGCGGCGAGAGTAGAGAAGCGGGCAATCAACTGAATACACTGCTTGATTACATTGCTTACGCTGCGGTTTTCAGGGTCCTCATCATAAGAATAGCTTGCAAGAACACCGCGGGCCATCTTATTCATGATGTCGTTAGATGGTGCCTTCATAATCATGTCTTCTGTAAAGTTTGCAGGAAGAACACGACACTCTCCAAGATACTGAGAAAAGGCTTCGAGCTTTGCCTGATTTGGAAGCTCTCCGAAAAGAAGCAGATAAGCACACTGCTCGTAACCGAACTGCTTGTTTTTTTCTGCATCTTTAATAAGGTCTTCTACATTATAACCGCGGTAAACTAGGCGGCCAGGAATTGCGATTTTCTTGTCATCTTTGATTTCATAACCAACTACATCACCAATGCGGGTAAGACCAACAAGTACACCTGTTCCGTTTGCATTACGGAGACCTCGCTTTACATCATATTGCGAGTAGAGCTTCTGATCGATAGGGTCATTGTGGACAGCCAGTTTTTCCAGATTCTTAAGAATTGCTGCTTCAGATTTGTTAGACATCATTGCCTCCGTAATATAAAGAAATGCATAATTATGCAATAAAATTACATAATTATACAAATATAAAAAAATAAATTCAATATAAAATTTAAGAAATCTTACCATAAAAACTGCTCCCAGCAGAAAAACCGACCCCAAAACGGGGATGATGTTTTGGGGTCGGTTTTCTGCTTCCGCATTTTTTATGGTACTTGTCGTGAATTATGTATTTCTTTATTTCGCGAATCGCTCAGCAGGAGTTACGAACCAGACTGCTTCCATGGTGGTGTCGCCGTCGTTTTCGAGGACGTGTGGGGAGCCGGAAGAGAAGGAAACGCTGTCGCCTTCTTCGAGAATGTATTCCTGGCCGGCGTAGGTGAACTTGGCGCGGCCCTTGAGAACGAGGCCGATTTCGCGGCCTATGTGGCCGAAGGAACCGTGGTGAGTGTGAGAGCCTGCTGGGATCTTAATAATGTAGGATTCAGTAGATTCTTCGCCGGTTGGAGATTCCGGGCGGGCTAGCTCTTCGTAAATTACTTCGTCTTCTTTTACGCTGGCACGGGACTCGGCACGGATAATGTGAACCGGGCGCTTTTTGCGGTATTCTTCAAAAAGATATTCGAGGTTAATGTCGAGAACGTCTGCAAGAGCGAGAAGGGTATCGATTGCAGGGGATACGTGGTTTCTTTCAATCTGAGAAACAAGACTTTCACTTACGCCGGCTCTCTGGGCAACAACCTTAAGAGTGTAGCCTCTGTGCTCGCGAACCTGACGGAGTTTTTCTCCAAAATGGTAAGGAACTTTTTTTGAGCCAGTTTCTTCTTCTTTTTCAGGATTTTGCGAAGGTGTCATTATTTTGTTTCTCCTTGTTTTCTGCGGTTACAAACTGGATAAAGTAGTCTTCCAGTGTCTTTTTTGGGCCTTCCAGCTTAAGGCGGGCTCGCGAACGTGCATTGTCGCGGCGGATTGTATACATTGAGTAGAAGTCGCGGTAGTCCAAACCGGCATCGGCTTTAACATGCTCTCCGAGGAATTTTGAAACTTCATCACGCCCAATGGCTGGTATTCCTTTTGTTTTAAGTATCTGGCGAAGGGACTGAATCTGCTCGGTAGAAATACCAAACAAAAACTCTTCCATGGCCTGGGAAACTCCATCGTCTCCCATTTTCTGTTTAATAAAGCTGATCCACTGGTCATCCATCTGCATGGAAATCAAAAGCAATTCACTTGTACCCATCATAGTACCAAAGGCCGGGGCAAGCTTGCGTCGTGCAGTCCATACAGACTGAAGAATAGGCGCTACGTTTTCACTTGTTTCATCATTCCAGTGTTCCCAAAGGAGCAGCAAAGAAAGGGCCCATTCCCGGCGGAATTCCATAGGCTGTTCAGTATCAGAAATCAGGTTCAAATAAACATCTTCAGCAAGAAGGGAGAACATAGAAAGAATTGTTTCTGTATCAAAGGCTTTAGAAAGCTTTTCAAAATCCTTCCCAAGGTGACCTGTGTATTTTGCAAAATTAGAAAGAGTGTGAGCCTTAGCAATAAGAAGGCTTTTTCCAAGAACCGCCTTTGAAGGAAGTCGCAGGGTTCTGTCTCCGTTATCCTGGTGCTTGATGAGTGATTCAATAAGGGTTGTGCGGGTACGGGTGCCGCCTGCAAGTTCTGAGCGTTCAAGAAGAGAAGGAAATTTCGAAACTGAGGAATCAATGGAATTTAAGTCCATAATTCGGTTTACGAAGGTTTGATAGTGTTCCTTATCATTTTCTTTTGTGTAATCTAAAAGCTGATTAATGAGACCATTCTGGCGTTCGGTAAATGCACCATTATTGTCAGCGTTTGTATTTTCATCTTCCGCTGAGTGATCGAGAAAGGAATTTATATCTACCTGTTCAAATTCTTGAGTGCTCATTTTATCTGGTTACTTGTTAACTAATTTTTTTAATTATATTAAAGGGTTTTATTTCTATTAAACTTAGTTCTTCTATTATAAATCATATTTTTTATTTGTCTAGCCGATAATTAAAAATAAACTGTCAAAAAATGTAGATTCCGAAAATTATTTGGAATGAATCTGCGAGGGTGAAATTATGCATAAAAAATGGATTCTGATAACTTTGGTTTTTATGACTATTCAGGTAGTTTTTGCACAATCAGAGGGTTCTCAAACCACCTTGTATACAGCAAAACAGCAGCAATTGAGAATTACAGCAGAAAATGTACGTCTTGTGCGTGATGAAAAGAATGGCGGCTATCATCTTTATGTAAAAAAGCTGCCAAATGTAAATTCCATCCTTTTGACAGAAACTACAAAAGATCCTGAAGGTAAGAGTGATAGTTATGCTTATAGGGCACAAGAATATAACAGTATAAATGGAGATGAAATCCGCTATCTGGATGGTAAGAAACTTGAATCTGAGGGTGCAAAATACAGCCTTGTGGATTCAACTCCGGAAAATACAAGTTTTTTTGGTCCTGCATTCCATATTTATATTCCGGAAACAATTGTTTACGGTTATGAATGGTCTCGTAACGGCCAGATCACGATAGGAAAGGGAACTTTTATAAATATCCGCTCCTTTGAAAAGCCTTATGCAGATTATACCGGCGACTATATGGACAGTCCTTTTATGTTTGATTTGAAGGTGACAAAGAAGGTAGTAAAAAAGCCTGCCCCAAAAGTTCAGCCAAAGCCTGATCCGGAGCCGGTTATCGAGCCGGAACCTGTTGATGAACCGGAAACTGTTCTTACGGATGATTACAATCCTGTTGCAAGCGAAAAATTTAAAGAGTTTTCTGATGACATCATTTATTCAAAAGGTCCGGAAACTATTATAGAGGATATCCGGGGCCTTCTTGCTGATATTGAAGATAAAGATAACTTAGACCTTGTATTTGCGATAGATGCCACCGGAAGTATGAAAAATGATCTTGATAAGCTGAAGACCGATATGTATCCGCTTTTGACAGAACTTTTTGGCAATACTCCTGGAGCAAGAGTTGGACTTCTTTTCTATCGTGATTATGGAGATACTTTTAAATATATGGATTTACCGGTAAAGGTATTTCCTTTTACTTCGAATTTTACAAGCTTTTCAAAGAATCTGAATTCAATTCGAATTTATGGTAAGGAAGGCGGCGATATTCCTGAGGCAGTTTATGAAGCTATGTATGCTTCCTGCGAGTTCTATTCATGGCGCAATACAGCTCAAAAGAAAATAATTCTTATTGGGGATGCCGAACCACATCCGACTCCTCGCGGAATCGGCAGGTATTCAAAAGATTATGTAATGGGAATTGCTGAAAGCAGAAAAATCAAGATACACTCAATTCTGCTGCCAAAGGAAGACTAAAATCAAAAGGCCGTCTCATAGGCGAGCCTAGCGAGCCGACCTGGCGGACTTTTTATTTCTTCTTTGCCTGAAGTTTTGATTCTGGAATCTGGCTTAAGCTGATGTTACAGAGTTTTTTGTATGAGCCGGGAAGGGCAGCTCCAAAATTATCATAGATTTCAAGAATCTCATTAAACACTTTGTATGCTTTGTCATATTTATGTTGAGAAAGATATACTCTTCCTAATTCATATTTTGCTTCTACATATATAGATGCATCTGAACCATAGCGGTCAATTACAGTTTTATAACAGAGCTCTGCTGATTTATAATCAGAAACTGCGGCATAATTCTGCCCCATCTGAATTATCTGTGCAGAAGTTTTACCTTCTGGAACTTCCTTAAGTGTTTTACAAGAAAACAAAATCATTGATGATACAAAAAGAACTGCAAGTGTAATTAATTTTTTCATAGTTTGACAAGTTTACCTCAAAAATTAAGTCTGATTCAAGTGCCTTAAAAGGCAGCATGATAAGGTAGAAAGAGTCTGGGAAAGCGGCTCTTAAACCTACCTTAACATTGCTACCTGAATCTGATAAAATAACAGTAATGAAAACATTGCTAAAAACGCTTACACTGCTGTTCTTTATCATCATGCTTGCCTCATGCGCTACAACGAGTGCGGGCGACACACATATAGAAAAAAAACAAGGACAGAAAAAGTTACTCTTTGAAGACTGGAAATACAAAGGCTTTGGACAGAAACTCCCTGACTGGGTCGAAGCAGCTTATCACAATAAAACAGATAAAATAATTCACTCTGATGGGGAATTAAACGGAAAAGAGCTTTTGATTCTGCGGGGTGAAGGTGTAAACAGTGATCAGGCAGAAAGAAATCTGGAGCTGGCTGAAAGCGGGATTTCTGATGAATATACTTTTTTTGATTCAAGCTGGATTAGAATTAAAGCGGGGAAATATGTAGCCCTTGCAATTTATTATAAGGAGACATTATGAAAGTTTTGGTTATTGGTGGTGCCGGATATATCGGAAGCCACGTTGTAAAAGAGATGATGAAGGCCGGACATGAAGTTACGGTTTTTGATAATCTTTCAAGCGGACTTCGCTGCAATCTTTTTCCAAAGAACGGCTTTATTTATGGAAACATTTTGATTCAGGCAGATATTGAAGCTGCTTTTGCCCAGGGCTTTGATGCATTTGTTCACCTGGCTGCTTTTAAGGCTGCCGGTGAATCTATGGAAAAACCGGAAAAATACAGCGTAAATAATATTACCGGAACAATTAATATTATGAATGCCGCTGTAAAATATGGCTGCAAAAAAATGATTTTCTCTTCTTCTGCTGCAGTTTTTGGTGCTCCAGAATATCTTCCTATGGATGAAGATCATCCAAAGAATCCTGAAAATTACTACGGATTTACTAAGCTTGAAATTGAACGCTTTATGGCATGGTATGACAAGCTTAAGGGAATGCGCTTTGCGGCTTTGAGATATTTCAATGCTGCCGGTTATGATCCTGATGGAGAAATCCGCGGCCTTGAGCAGAACCCTCAGAACCTTTTGCCACGTGTAATGGAAGTTGCTGCCGGCATGAAAGAGGGAATGAAGGTTTTTGGAAATGATTATGATACACGTGACGGAACCTGTATCCGCGACTATGTTCATGTAACAGACCTTGCACGTGCTCACGTTATGGCTTTGGACTACATTACAAAGAACGACAAGAGCCTTACAGTAAACCTTGGAACAGAAAAGGGAACAACTGTAAAAGAAATTATTGAAGCTTCACGCAGAATTACAGGTAAAGCAATTCCTGCAGAAGATGTAGAGCGCCGCCCTGGTGACCCTACATGTTTGTATGCAACTTCTAAGCGTGCAAAGGAACTTCTCGGCTGGGAGCCAAAATATTCTGATGTTGATACATTGGTTAAGACTACTTGGGAAGTGTATAAATAATGTGGTTTCGATACGGCTTCGCCTACTCAACCACCGGTGGTTGAGTGACACGAAGTGTCGTATCGAAACCACATACTATAGGATTCTTATATGATATCTTCACACGATTTTCTGAAATCTAACGAGCGCGAAATTGTTGCACTCGAAACTCTTCTTACTTCTATTCCTGCCATTGCCCCTGAAGGTGGTGGCGATGGGGAATCAAAGAAAGCTGATGCTCTAGAAGCCTGGTTACGTGATAAGGATTTTGATAAAAATGGCTGCACAATCGAACGCTTTGAAGCTCCTGACAGTCGTGTAAGTGCAGGAGTTCGCCCCAGCCTTGTTGTCACAATTCCGGGGCAGGATGATTCTCAGCGTATATGGGTAATGGCTCATATGGACGTAGTTCCTGTCGGCGACCCAAAGCTCTGGCTCACAGACCCCTGGACACTTGTTGAAAAAGATGGCCGCCTTTATGGACGAGGTGTTGAGGATAATCAACAGGGGCTTTGTTCTGCTGCCTTTGCCGCTCTTTATTATGTTAAAAACGGTCTTAAGCCGGCTCACACTGTAAAACTGCTTTTTGTTGCTGATGAAGAAAACGGCAGTGAATATGGCGCAATCTGGCTGATTCACAATACTTCACTTTTCCGTAAAAACGATCTGGTTTTGATTCCTGATGGCGGAGATAGCGAAGGCCGTACAATCGAAATTGCAGAAAAGAATCTTTTGTGGCTGAAAGTTCATGTAATGGGAAAGCAGACTCACGGAAGTCGCCCAGACAGCGGTGCAAATGCATGCCTCGCCGCCTGCGCCCTATCTCTAAAACTCAACGGCCTTGAAAAAATATTTGACCGCCGTGACCCGCTTTTTGAGCCGGATTATTCAACCTTCCAGCCTACAAAACGTGAAAAAAATGTGGACAGCATCAATATAATTCCGGGAGAAGATACCTTCTGCATGGACTGCCGTATTCTGCCATGCTACAAACTTGCAGATGTTCTTAAAGAAGTAGACAAGTGTTGTCGCGAAGTAGAAAGCCAGTACGGCGTAAAAGTGGAATATACAACTCCTCAGAAATCAGAAAGTCCTGCGACTCCAACTACAGCACCTGTTGCCCAGAAGCTTGCAGCGGCCATTAAGACAGTTCATGGTATAGATGCAAAATTCATAGGAATCGGTGGCGGCACCGTTGGAGCAGAACTTCGCCGTGAAGGAATCGACGCTGTAGTCTGGTCTACACTCGATGACCAGGCACATCAGCCGAATGAATACTGCGTTATTGATAATCTGATAAAAGATGCAGAAACGCTTATAGAATTTTTCGCGAACTGAAACAGTCGGGGGTGACCAATAAGTTTACCTCCTAGTGTCATTCCGAACTTGTTTCGGAATCTATAGATCTAAATGTAGTGTAGATGCTGAAACATAGGGAGCGGCACTGCGTAGCAGGGCAAAAATAGTCCAGTGGACTATTTTTAGCGAGTCTCTGAGCAGCTGTGCTGCAAAGGTTCAGCATGACAATACTTTTTAGACAGCCCCTCTGAGTCATTTTACCTTATCTTTAAGAAAATTCCCATAATCGCACAGGTAATCAGCAGCTGGAGAATCATAAACTTCAGCAGAACCTGTGTTGGTGACCAGCCGCGGTTTTTGCGCATGTGGTCGTGGAGGGGGAATCTGATTGTTTCAAAAATTTTAATTTTAAAGAAGCGGAGAAGGAAAACCTTAAGAAGACCCATTCCTCCGTTTATCAAAATAATTGAAGAAGTTGCAAGAATGATGAAAGGGTTTCCGCTAATCATTACACCAACGCCGATAAAGTAACCAAGGGCGCGGCTTCCGGCATCTCCCATAAGACAGTGGCTTGGGAAGGCATTGTGCCAGAGGTAACCCATTACAACTCCGGCCATTGCCATAAGCAATACAGCCCAGTTTGCACCTGCAGGAAGATGCTGAATCAAAAGATAGGCTGCAATATCCTTGTGACCAAGAACAAAGTAGAAAAGAATACCGAGAGTAAGCAGGGCAATTAAAACAAGAGTTGAAGAAAGTCCATCTACACCGTCAGTACAGTTTGTTGTATTTATAGAAGCCCACAACATGATAGTACAGATTACTATGTATACAACTGGATTTACGGCAACTTCATTTGCAAAGAATGGAAGCCAGAAGTGAACAATTCCATCCGGAGAAATTTGTTTGATAGAAAAATAAAGAATAAATGCTGTTACTACGCTGATTATCAGGTCGAGAGCACCTTTTAGATATTCTCCCCAGCTGGCTGTACTGCGATCATCAAGAAAGCCTGTGAGCATTGTAATCCAGGTAAGAAGTACAATGGAAGCACGAGTCCAGTTCATAGGACAAATCAAAAAACAGATTATTACAAAAATAGTAATGAAAACGATTCCGGTTCCGGTTGGTTTTCCTTTTGCGGCTTCGGCATTGTCTTTTAATGTGAATTCACGACCGCGATCCTGTGGCAGAATGTTATAGAATTTTGGAATCAGTTTATAGGCAAGAATGAAACCAAGATACAAGGCAAGAGTTATGAGCACTGCATAAGATGTAAGGAGTCTTGCAGGCCCCCAGTAATTTTGTAAGTAAAGACCAAGATAGTAAAGCATTTAAAACCTCTGTGTTATCAATTAAAATGAAAGATGTGTCATACCGGTAAAAACCATGACTACACCATGTTCGTTACAATAATCTATAAATTCATCATCTGTAGAAGTTCCACCAGTCTGCAGAACAGCTTTTACACCACTGTCTATCAGTTTTTTGGTAGATTCACAGAATGGAATTGCTCCATCACATACAAGCACTTCTCCAAGATTGCTTGTGTCTATGTCGTGGCTTATTCCAAGCTTATCGCTGTAAACGCCTTTTGCATATTCCTGGAATTTCATTGATTCGAATAAAACTCCATCGATTGCTCGTTTTTCAGAAGTACAACCCTGGGCAATTCCACAGATAGAATTCTGTTTTAGAAGAACCGCAGAGTAGGAACGAGCTCCCATCACAAGAAGCATTCCGAATACCATTTCGTCTGTTTGAATTTGAGACGGACGGTTTTTGGTGCGAACCTTCCACTGATTAAAAAGTGTAGAATCTTTTGTCTGAACAAGAAGCCCGCCGTTTATAAAGCGAAGATCAAGTTCTATATTAGTTACCTTGAAAGAAGGCACAAGCTTTGTTTTCTTATTTTTTGAAAGAATCTGTTTTGCTTCAGTTGTAAAGCTTGGTGCAACGATGGCTGCAAAGTTTCCCTTTACAATTTCTTCGGCAGCTTCTGTATTGATAACTGCGCTGCAGGCAAAAACTGTATCAGTTGTCATAACAGAATCATAGGTAAATGTTGCCTTAAAAGAATCAAGTACATTTGTTGCATGGGAAGCACCAAGAATTGTTCCAAACTTAACGGCCAGAGAAAAAACTGTGCCTGTGAGAGGTGTGAACTGAGTTGTGAATTCATAACCGTCACTGTTTGTACTTTTTACCGTAGGCTGATTCTTTAAAAGTGTAAAAAGCGTGTTGATTTGTCTCCATGCATAAGAAATATCATTTACCAGAGTATAAGGTAAATCCTTTCCCTGATATTTCAAGAAATTTCCTACAGAGCCTTCTTCAGACGGAGATTTATACAGAAAAGCTGCCTGTTGAGCGTTCATTCCGCAGTGAAGGGGAAGTTCTTTCTTAAAAGGCATCATCATATAGTTCATGAACTGTTCGTTGATTTTAGAACTCTGAAGAATAGAAGCAGAAAGGCCTGCATCATAAGCAGAAACAAGGTTCAGCGCTTTTGCTGCAAGATAAGTTCTGAAATCTTTAGAAATACTTCCAGTCCTGATTTGAATCATCGCTTCTTTATAATCATCAGGATCTGTAAGAATCAAAAGATTTTCATAATTTCTGAAAGCATTGCGAAGCAGGGTTGTGACATAAAAGTTTTTAGGACATAACTGATTGTCGAATTGCTTGGAAACTATTGCTGTGTTTATTGAAGGCAGAACATTCATGCAGATGATATAGATGTTGTTTTCTTCTTCATCAGGATGAGAAAGATAAGTTTCACCTTCTTCATGATATTTGGTAAGCATTACCCGTCTTATAAGTTTTGAAGTGTCTGCCATAAACATATTGTTTTCCGACAAGGCACTTTCTTTTGTTACGGGAATTTTCTGCTTTTTGAGAATTTCTTCTGTTTTATTTGCAGAAAGAATAGTCCATCCGTCAGATACAAGAAATTCGGCAAATTCTACGAGGTTTTCTGTGTTTTCAACATGAATTACAGCTCTCTTAGTCATAACTTTATTTTATCAGAAAAGAAACTAATTGAAAATAGACAAACAAATATTGTAAAATATAGGAATATGAAAGCTGTAGCAAAAAAGTCTGTTCTTTCAGGTCACATTACTGTACCTGGTTCTAAAAGTCATACAATTCGTGCGCTTATTCTTGCCGCAATGGCAGAAGGTACATCTCATATTTCAAATCCTTTACCAAGTAATGATTGTCTTTCAACTGCAGCTGCGGTAAAAAAAATTGGAGCCGAGGTTGATTTTGGTGAAAATGAAAACAGCGGAGTGTGGACAGTTCGTGGTGCGGGTTCTTCCATTCATTTGCCAGACAGTCCCATTGATGTAGGAAACTCCGGTTCGCTCATGTATTTTTTGTGTCCGGTTCTTTCTACCTTGAGCGGAGAATGTACCTTTACTGGTGATGAGTCAATCTGCCGCCGTCCTGTAAATCATCTTGTAGATGCTCTCTGTCAGTTTGGAGCAAATGCAAAATGTCTGAATGGAGGCGAAACTCCACCCTTCAGTTTTTGTGGTCCGATTGATGTAAATAAGAAGCTTGTTACAGAGGGTGCTCTTTCTCAATATATCAGCGGCTTTATGATGGCTGCTTCCAGACTTAAGGGTACTCTGAAAATGGAACTCTTAAATCCAAAGGAAACTCCTTATCTTACAATGACAAAGCTCTGGCTTGAAAGTGTGGGAGTTCCGGTTGAGATTTCTGAAGATTTTAAAAATATTTCAGTAAAAGGGCCTGTGGCATTTAAAGCCTTTGATCGTGCTGTTCCTTCTGACTGGGAAGGAGTTGCTTTTCCTCTTCTTGCTGCTTTGATTTCTGGAAGTGAAATTACAATTGATAATGTTGACGGTTCAGGCAGTCAGGGTGATGATAAAATCGTTGAAGTTCTTTTGTCGGCTGGTGCTGATATCGAATGGAAACGTGAAGAAGAAAAACTTGTTGTTCGTGGAGGAAGTAAACTAACTACCGATAGTTTGTCAGGAAAGCAGCTTGAAATAAATATGTCCGCTTTTCCTGATGCGATCTGTGCTCTTGCAGTTGCGGCCTGCTTTATTGAAGGTAAAACTGTATTTACTGATATCGATATCTGTCGTAAAAAGGAAACAGACAGAATCAAGGCAATGACAAGTGAACTTACAAAACTGGGTGCCCATATTGTTGATGAAGGAGACCGTCTTGTTGTTTACGGAGATGGCGGCCTGAGCCTGCATGGTGGCGAAGTTGAATCTTATAAAGATCACCGCATTGTTATGTCACTTGCTTGTCTTGGACTTGGATTAAAAATTGGAGAGAAGGTTATTGTAAATGATGCAGAATGGTGTAGTGTAACATTCCCGCGCTTTTTTGAAACTATGAATGAAATCGGGGCAGGTTTTGAAGTTGACTGAAAATCCCGAGTTCCTCCAGAACCAGCTGATCACATACATTGGAAATAAACGAGCTCTCCTGGATTTTATCGGTGAAGGTGTGCGCGAAGTACAGAAGCGTCTTGGCAGGTCGCAACTCAGCTGCCTTGATGTGTTTGCAGGAAGCGGGATTGTGAGCCGCTACCTCAAACAATACGCATCTTCGCTAACTGTAAATGATCTTGAAAAATATTCCTGCATAATAAACCGCTGTTATTTAAGCAATAAATCTGAAATAAATATAGAAGAGCTCCAAAAACTTCATTATTCACTCTGTAAAAAAATCGACAGAAAAATGGCTTCATTGGAGAAGTCTGAAAAAGGATTCAAAAGTGCAGGTTTTATTTCAGAGCTTTATGCACCTTCTGATGAAGAAGAAATTGAAAAAGGGGAGCGTTGCTTTTACACGCCATACAATGCCGCCTATCTTGATCTTGCTCGGCAGCTTATAGAAAAAGAAGTCGCTCCAGAACTCAGAGATTTTTTTATTGCCCCGCTTCTTTCAGAGGCTTCAATTCATGCGAATACAGCAGGAATCTTTAAAGGCTTTTACAAAAACTCAAAAACGGGAACCGGTCAGTTTGGTGGAAACGGGCGGAATGCTCTTTCAAGAATCCGCGGAAAAATTGAACTGCCTTTTCCTGTTTTTTCTGAGTTTGAGTGCCGCAGTCGTGTTTTTAGCAGCGATGCAAATTTGCTGGTGAAAGATGAGGCGGTTTATGAGCCGGAGTTTACTACAGATGGCTCTTTTGATCTCGCTTATTTTGACCCTCCTTATAATCAGCATCCTTATGGTTCAAATTATTTTATGCTGAATCTGATCGCAGAATATTGTCGCCCGGATGTTCAAAATATAAGTCGTGTTTCCGGTATTCCACGAGACTGGAACCGGTCGGATTATAATAAAAAACGTCGGGTTGCAGAAGTTTTTGTTGAGCTGGTTCGCAATGTCCGTGCAAAATATGTGCTTGTTTCTTTTAATTCAGAAGGTTTTATTCCAAAAGATGAAATGATCTCACTGCTTTCTTCTTGTGGAAAGGTAAAGGTTCTTGAATCTGAATATAATGCCTTCCGTGGATCTCGAAATCTGAGTGGCCGTGATATTCACGTAAAAGAGTTTTTGTTCCTTGTAGAAAAAAAATAAAAAAAATCAGAAAATTTTGTACAAAATGTTCAAATTGTGACTATTTATATAGCAGGAGGTTTTATGAAAAAAAATCACTTGCTAAAGAATCTTTTATTAATTAATTTTTCCTTTTTGTTTTTATGCTGCTGTAAAAATCAGCTTTCACCAAAATCACTTTTTTTTGAAAATGAAGGTGAACAGGAACAGTATTCTGATTTTTCTGGGGCAAAAAAATCTCGTGTATCTATTGCCTGCTGGAATGTTCAGACTTTTTTTGATGCTGTTTCTGATGGTAATGAGTACACGGATTTTAAGAACTCATCAAAATGGACCAAAGAAAAATATGTAAAACGTCTGTCAAAACTTTGCGAAGTAATGACAATGCTTAATTCTGATATTATAGTTCTTGAAGAAATTGAAAATGAAGCTGTTGTTCAGGATATTGTAAACAGATTTACAGAAGGTGCGTGGGATCAGAAAAAATCCTGGCAATACGCCTGTTTTTCAAAAGAGAAGGATAGTGCCATAGGTTGTGCAGTTTTTTCCAGATTCGAGTTAAGTAATCTCACGGTTCATACTCTGGATGTTCGGGTGCATAAAGAAAAGCAGCCTTCGTCTCGTCCTCTTATGCAGGTTACGGCTCATATCGGGCAAAAGGAGCTTACACTTTTTGTTAATCACTGGAAGTCAAAATCAGGCGGTGAAGAGGAAACTGAAATCTGGCGGGACTGGCAGGAATCTGTTCTTGCTCAGCGGATTCATTCTATGTCCATAGAAGGTTATGAAAAAAATCCGATAGTCATGTGTGGAGATTTTAACCGCAGCGTAGAAGATTTTACTCTTCAGAACGGAAGTAAAGCAAAAGAAGGAATAAAGGTTGTTTTGAGAGGTACAGATGGAGTTCTGGTGCAATCTGTTTCTCCCTGGCTCAGAAAAAATGGAAGCTTTACAACAGAAATAGGAAGTTATTTTTTTGATGGAAACTGGGAAAGAATAGACAACTTTTTCTTTCTTGGTGATATTGTTGTGAACAGTTTCGGTCCTGTTACAGAACCTCCGCTTGCTGATGAAAAGTCTATTCCTCAAGGGTATAATATTTATACTGATTCAGGCTGTTCAGATCATCTTCCTTTGAAGTGCGAAATTATAATTTAATTCTGTTTGTTATTTTAGGATAACCCAGGTTGCACCGGTACCGCCCTCTGCTTTTGATTTAGGGTGGCCGGAAGTTCCGCATCGTTTATCATGTTCAATGAAGCGGCGCACAAGTTCTCCGAGCACTGGATCAGAACCGTGAGAATGAATGCCTTTACCGTGAATTATCATTACTTTATGAAGGCCTCGCATTTTGCAATCACTTATAAAACGTTCAAGACTTGCCTGCGCCTCATCCTGATGAAGTCCATGAAGGTCCAGTCTTGCTTCCGGCTGCATGTTCAAAAGATAATTTCTGTCATAAAGTTTTGAACGGGACTCCTGTTCTTCTGCAATCTTATCCTTGTCGATTGTGCCATAACGGCGAAGCCATAACTCCATAGGATTAATCTGTTTTTCGTTATCAGCTCTTAGTCTGGCTTCAAAATCTTTTTCTGCTTTTCTTGCTTTTTCTTCGGCTGTCGGAGCATTTGCTTTTTTATGCGATACCTGATTTTTTCCGCTTTCCTTTTGTTTTTTTGCCTGATTTTTCTGCATTGAATCCCATTGATTCAGAATATCGCCCATGTCCATTTTTATGCCCTCTCTATTTGATTAAAAAGATATCTTCTGTGCTGCACCATCCGCCAGATTCACCGACTTCAATATAGTACCATTTGCCTGTACGTTCAAGAATCCGGACTCTAATGCCGCTGTCTATTTCTGAAACTGATTCTGCATTAATCTGTGGAATCGAATATATTTTACATCCGCTGGAAATACCATAATGCTCGTTTCGTTTTACGGCACAGAAAACAAGTACAGCAATTCCAATCAAAAGTAAAGTAGTAAAAATAAGGATCCGGATTTTGTGTCTGTTTCTATATGCAAAGATGATACAAATTACTGATACAATAATCATGATGATTGCAAGATATAAGAAGAAAGTAGGGAAAATAGGATTAGGAGAAACTACAAGGCCGCATGATTCTTCAAAGTTTATACGCATTCTTCTGGCTTTTAAATAAAGCAGGAATTCATTGTGTTCTTTTGAGTAGTAGTTTGCAAGCGTGAGACATTCCTCATCAGACATTGAAGAGCTTGTGTAAACAGGGCTTGTTTCCTCTTCCTGATAAAAAGCATCAGAAAAGATATCGATTTTGTTGTCCGAAATCTCATCGGCTTCTGATTCAACAAATTCGATTAAAAATTCCGGCAGAAGCAGTTCGGTTCTAACTCCATTATAACTGGTTGCTGTCAGATGAAAAACAGGAATTCGCTGAATTCCCGGTACAAGCCCGGTCCATTCAAAGGCAGCAACAGGAATCAGGTCATGAGTGTAAGTACGCTCGCGGTAACGGACTTCTGCAAATTCAAATTCTTCGGTACGGGTAAAAATTGAGTCTTTTGGAATGTCCCAGCTAAACTGCATTAATTGTGTTGCATATTGCAGATTGACAGTAAAGTTCAGTTTTTTACCTGTCTGGATTTTTAACAAAGGCGAAGGATTATTTGGTTCATCAGAATAAATAATTGTGCCATCTGTAAAAGTAAGAACAATTCGAGGATTCATTTTTGCAGGATCGTCAGTTACTGTAATCGGATTAAACTCAATTGATCGCCTGCGGTTTTGAATCATTACAGAAACCGGCTTCAGATGATATGTTCCTTTTTTCGAAAAGTTGTACCAGATTTCAATCGTTGTTCCATCTTTTTCATAGTTATCTGATTTACGTATTGTTCTGAAGGTGATATCAGATTTCTGTTCGGTAGAAAGTACCTGAACCTGAGATGAACGTGCGTTGGGAATTGTTACTGAAAATTTGATGTCGGTTTTTGTATAAAGAGCCTGCCCTTCATCCGGAGTAATTTTAAGCTGACGGATTTGTTCCCAGGAGATGGTTTGTGTAAAGGCCTGGCTGCTGCAAAATATTGCTAGAAGAATGACTAAAAGTCTTCTGCCAGATTTGATGAATTTTCTGATTCGCTGTTTTTCCATTGCTTCTGATCATTCTCCTTTATATGTTCGAATACGGCTTTTTCAAGGTTTTGCGATGAACTTTCTTCCTGAGAAGCCTGAATCTGATTACTTTGATTCTGATGCCCTTTTGCCTGACTCTGCTGCATAGAAAGTTCAAGATTAATTTTTGCATCGATTCTGGAGCTGTCTATTTCCAGAGCCTTTTTAAAATAATTCTTTGCTTCCTCAAAATCAGAATTGCGCCAGGCAAGTACGCCTGCATTATAAAAGGCTGAATAACGTACATTTGCAGGGGCTTCTTCTGAAATATTATTAAACTGTTCAAGGGCAGCGGAGTCTTCTCCAAGCATTATGTAAGCAGTGCCTAGATCGTAAAGTGCAAATCCCTGATTTATCGGATTATTATTTACAGCTGCATTTTCAGAAGCTTCCATAAAGCAGGAAACTGCATGCCTGTATTTTTTTTGATGAAAAGAAATTGTTCCTTTGAAAATATTTGTTGTCTGAGAGGAACAACTGCAGAGTAATGAAATAAAGAGAGCTGCAGAGGCTTTTGCAAAAGGTTTTGAATTATTAAAAAATCTCTGGAAGTTAAATTCTGTACTTATATAGCTGAAAATCAAAAGAATAACTGCAAGAGATAAAAACAATTTATATCGTGGAACGGGTTTTTCTTCATAAGAAGTAATCAGATTTTCTGTAGGACCAAAACGCAGTTGGGAAAGTAATTGAACAGCAGAACCTTTTTCCAGAGAATCTACATAGATAAGATTTTCCTGATTGTTGAAAAAACGGTATTTTGAAGAAGCTTCTGAAATTGCTCTTTCAAGACGATTTTTTCGTAGTGCTGTCATTACCTGAGTTTTGCCATCTCCTGCCAGAACAGGACTTTCGGTTTCAGAGCCAAAGCCGATTAATGAAACCGGGATGCCGGCCTTCTGACATTCAAGAAGGGCAGGTGCAAGTTGAGAATCAGTTTCTTCACCATCTGTAAAAACCCAGATTCTTCCGGCAGAAGAAAAGTTTGTCTGGAAGGTTTCTTTTGCTTTTAGAATTCCACGGCCAATGCTGGAACCAGGAACTGTCATCAGACTTGGTGACATCACATCAAGTAGCGATTCAACCATTGCTGAATCATCTGTTAAAGGAATCGCAGCAACTCCATCACCTTTTGCAAGAACAACAGCTACTGGAACTCCTTCCATTTTTGAAAGAAGTTTTTTTGCATAAAGACTGGCTGCATTCAATCGTGAAGTATTTCCGGGACAGTCTTTTGCCAGCATGCTGTTTGAAATATCAAAAACCATTGCAACGGAATGTCCGCTTTTTTGAACTGGTACAAGGTAAGTTCCCCATGTGAGCCCCGAATGTGCAAGAAGAAGAAAGATAAAGGCTATGAGCAGACAGGCGGATCGTACAAATAAGATTCGTTTATATTTAAAACAAATCATTTCTTTTAATACAATTCTTCTGATGAACCATGCAAGAACAAAAAGAAGAATTGCAATGTTCAAAAATTGTTTGTAAAAAAGTCTGTTGACTGTACGGTAGGTAAAATTCTGAGAGATAGTTTCTGTTTTTGCAACAGTGGTCAATATTCCAGAAAGCTCGTCTATTGATTGTGCTTCAAAATATCGTCCGCCTGCAATACTGGCAATTTTCTTTAGTGAGGCTGGATTAAAATTTGAATCCAGATAACCAGAATAGAGTTTTCCTGTTGCAGGGTCAGTGTATTCAATAGGTACCTTTCCCTTTGAACCAATTCCAATTACATAAATTGTAATATTGTTATCAGAAGCTAACTGTGCAGCGGTTTCTGGGTGAATTTCTCCGGCATTGTTTTCACCGTCTGTAAGAAGGATAATACATTTTTTTGGGGCAGAAGAGGAAACCAGATGACATACTGCGGTACTAAGTCCATCTCCTATAGCAGAACCATTTCCAAAGGATCCGGAAGTAATGTTTGAAAGTCTTTCCGAAAAGAAATTGAGATCACTGGTAGGCGGTACTAAAACTGCAGCATTGCTCCCCAATGCAACAAGCCCGTAGCGGCTTCCGTCATTTTTATGAGAAAGTGTATAAATTGCATTTTTTGCAGCATCAAGTCTCTGACTTCCATTCATATCTTTTGCAGACATTGAAGGACTTGTGTCCAAAACAAAAACAGTATCAGTTCCAAGAGAGGTATATACTTTTTCCTGGTTAGAAAATACAGGAGCTGCAAGTGCACAAACAGAAATCAAAAAACCTGACGTAAAAAAGAAAGAAGCAAGAAGGGAAAGAAATTTTTGAGGTTTGCCTTTCCATTCAAAAGAATGTCCTTTCCAGTCAGAAAGAACTGCCGGAAAAGTAATCTGATTAAAAATTTTTGCAGAACGCAAAATAAAGAGAAGAGGAATTAATAATACAAGAAAAAAGGCAGCCGGGTTTTCAAAAGCAGACATTAGTTTTTTATCCTCCTATCGGAATGTTATCTGAATTCGAGCCTGAAAGTGACTCTTCGTTTTGTTCCAGAATTTGTATTTGAGATATAATTTTTTCAATCAGATTTATAAGTTCATTTTCTTCGAATTTTCCATTTTTACTGTAGCGGATAAAATCGGTACGAATAAAGCTTGCTGCGATAGTTCCAAAAGCTTCTGTTTTTGTGTCAGAAAGAAGTCCGCCGGTCGCAGTCTGCCATCCCTGCATTATTTCTGAGGCAACTGTGTGTGTAAAAGGATAATCAAAACGAATTTCAAGATAAGTACGCAGACTTTTCTGAAGATTTTCGGCAGCAGTCTGGTCATCAATCTTAGCTGCTTCTGCTTCATCTGCAATCTTATACAGGTTGCGGATAGTCTGCTTTTTATTTTTTTTATATTTCTTAAGCAGACGTTTTTGATTAATGTAAAATAAAATATTTTTTCTTTTAAGTATAATTCTTATACAGATAATTAAAAAAATAACAAAGCCGGAAAGTGTTCCATAAAGCTTATATGTTGTGCCTGGAAGAAGCAGCGGTGCTGCAG
>CAKUWD010000002.1 GCA_934699065.1 uncultured Treponema sp. | reverse complement strand
ATATAAGCCTGTTTGATTACCCAGCGAAGAGGTGTGTGTGTAAGACCTCCGCGAACAATACAGGTTGAATTAGGAACAAGAGACATGATGTAAACGAAGTCTAGAAGTGAAGGATGGTTTGCAATAATAATTTTTCCGTGAATATTACGGTAGGATTCTTTATCATCAACTTTTAACAAAGAGGTTTTACAAATATTCAGGTTTCCCAAAAAAACTCTGAAGGTATGAGAAACATAAGCTCGGGCAATAATACCAAAATCTTTTTTATGAAGGGTAAAAAGTCTGATAAATGGGAAAACAAAAATTGCCAGAAGAACAGCTCCAAGGCCGAAGCAAATAATTGCAATTATCTTAGAAATACAAAAGTATGGATAAGTAAAAACATTTTTGATTTTTGGAAGTTTGCTCTTGTAGCTGATTTCTTCTTTTTTGCTCATTTCAGTAAAAACCTTAAAAACTCCGAAGGTGATTTTCCTACATCAGAAAAATCATCCAGGGTTATGCAGGAGTCTTTTTTCTCCGCACTAACAACGCAGGCAAAGGCCAGTGGAATATTTTCTTCCGGCCGTTTGTCTCCATAAAGCTCCGGAACCAGTTCATCGGCATAAACAAGAATGATTTCTTTTTCTGTTCCTGCCAGAACAGGTGCTACGGCAGCCTTAAATGCTTCCGAAAAATTATTTTTGGAAGGATATAATACAGAATAACCGCCTTTAAGACCGAATGCAAGGGTCGCAGACGAAACGGGTGTATTGAAAACAGAAAGTGAAAAACCTGCCGGTAAAATCATACCATCTTCAATGATACCTTTATTGATTGTAAATTCACGCTCAATTTCGCCACGAAGTGAAATGAAAACAAGTTTTGTTTCTTTAGAAATATTTGTTTTTTCGAGCAGACTATGAACAACATGTACCGTCATTTTTGTAATTTGCGAGAGACGGCGACGGAAGAGCGGGTCAGTGTATTCCAGTTTTGGAGATTCTTTAATCTGTTCTATCTGGACATCACCATTGAGCCAACCCTGCCAGGCAGCTTCATCATCTGCAAGGCCGGGAGCCCACTTGGTAATTCCAGAAATATATATTTCTTTCATAGTGTCTAATGTCATTCCGAACTTGGTTCGGAATCTCAATTGCCAGATGCTGAACCCTGAACTTGTTTCAGGGGCAGCATGACTGTCATTATTTTTTCTTAAAGCAAAGCAGCGAATATGCGTTGCTTCCCAAGTTGTGATGAGCGCAGTCCAGCTTAAAGCCAGCTTCTTCAATTGCATCTACAAGTTCCTGGTAGCGGTACATCTTACTATTTCCGTTTGCAATACATGTAAAGTAAAGAGAAGTTCCCATCAAAGAGTAAGAACTTGCTTCAAACTTCTGTTTATCCCATAGAGGTTCGAGAACCCAAACGTTTGTGTTTTCGTTTGCAGCTTCGTAAACCTTCTTCAAAATCTTTGTTACCTGATGGAGAGAGAAACAGTCGAGGAACTGGCTCATCCATACAGCATCCGGATTAGCAGGCAGCTTTGTTGATTCTTCAAGAACGTTACCCATTGAAAAATCTACACGGTCTGCAAAGCCAGCTTCTGCTGCATTTTTCTTTGCAATGTTTGCCTGACCTGGCAAATCACAAATTGTCATTTTTACATCCGGGTCATAACGGCAGCAGGTGAGAGACCACTTACCTGTGTTTCCGCCAATGTCCAGAATATGTTTTGGCTTTTTTGCAAATACAATTGGAAGAGCTTCAGGGAATGCAATATCAGAATAGAAATGGTCAAATTCAAACCATGATTTTTTAGGCTGGTCTGGCAAAGTAGAAAGAGCTTCGTAAACAGTAACCCATTTATCACCAAAAACTTTAAGACCTTCCGGCTTTCCGTTTTTAATTGATTTTTCAAGATCCCATGCACCTTCGTAACAGATGTCGTTTGTAAACCAGAAATTTACGCGGGTCAAATCATCTTCGAGAAGCATCCAGCCGATTTTTCCAAGCTTGTATTTTTCACTCTTAGGATCAGAAGCAGAATCTTCTGTAAGTTTAATTACGTTCATTCCAAGAGCCATTTCACACAATACGCCAACGCCGTATTCAGAAAGACTTGTTTTAGCAGCCAGGTCTGCACGGCTGATACCATCATCACCGGCATCTTCGATTGCCTTCATAATTCCAAGGTTAAGCATAGTTTTAATTGCCTGAAAAGCTAAAGGAGCAAAGGCAATTTTCTGAGCTTCAAATTTTGCGTCTACTGCGCGCAAATCATCATTTTTGTATTTGTTTATATCAAAAAAAGCTTTATCCATAAGAGTAAAAGTATACTATATCTACTATTTTTTCAAGAAGGCGACAAAATTTTGTAAAAAAACGCAAAGAACAGTTTGATTTTCAAGGTATTTCAAGAGAATAAAAATGATTTATATTGCAATTTTTTTTCTTATTTACTACAATTACATAATTTATTGATTATAATAGGGAAAGATTATGGATCAGTTGAAAAAGGAAATAAAAGAGGTGATTATTTCATCACTCCAGCTTGAAGATATTAAGCCGGAGAATATTGTGGATTCAGAACCACTTTTTGGAGAAGGGCTTGGACTTGATTCTATTGATGCGCTTGAGCTTGGAGTAGCACTTAAGAAAAAGTTCGGTGTTAAATTTTCTGCGGAGAGTGGAGAAAATAAGAAGCATTTTGCTTCTGTAAATGCACTGGCCGAATATATTACGGCTCAGAAAGCTTAATCTTTTTTATAAGAGGTTTTATATGTCTAAAGATGAGATTTTTGAAAAGCTCAAGGGAATCCTTGTTTCAGAATTTGAACTTGATGAAGGAGATGTAACTCCTGATGCACTTCTTGGAGACGATTTGGATTTGGATTCAATCGACTCTATCGACCTTATCGTAAAGATGAAGGAATTCATGCCTGCTGATAAGGGAAATGTTGACCCTTCAATTTTCAAGACAGTTAAGACTGTACAGGATGTAGTAGACGCTCTTGTTCCATACATGGCATAAGGTAAACTAAAGACTGATGAAAAAATTCCTTAAGGCGCTTTTTTATGTGATTGCGGCCGTTTATCCAATCCTTGTTTTTACACTACTTGTGGTGTTCAAGGTGGATACAAAGATTCTTTCTTTGTGCATTGTTGCATTGGCGGCTGCCTTCTTCTTAAGTGCTACAGGAAGCAAAAAGACCGGAGAAAAAAAAGGTGCTTTGGACTGGAAACCGCTTCTTAGTTCAGTACTTTTTTTAGCTGCTGGTCTTTTTTGTTTTATAACAGGAAAAGAGTTTTTTCTTAAATTATATTCTGTTGTAATTAACATAACGCTGCTTGTAGTTTTTGGAAGTACACTTTTTCTTAAGCCAAATATTATTTTTAGATTTGCGACTCTTGCTGACAAATCAATTGCCGGCTCTTCCTATGAAAATCAAGTTAAGTTATACTGTAGAAATGTAACTATTGTATGGTGCTGCTTTTTTATACTCAATGGAACTGCAGCAGTTGTTACAACTTTCGCAGACAAAATATTTGGACTTAGCGCTGAACAGGCACGCAGAGTCTGGGCAGTGTATAACGGAGGCATTTCTTATGTGCTGATGGGTACGCTGTTTGTTGTTGAATTTATAATTAGAAAACTGGTAGATGCAAAAATGATTAAAACTTATCCTATTACTAAATTTAATGCTGATTCCCGTAAGGATGATTACGTTCTTTGCTATGAAGATACATGGACAGGCGGCGGATATAAAACCTGGAAAGATTTTTTGATTGATACAGCAAAGCTTCGCCGCTTTATTGAAAAAACAGGAGCAGACGAGTTTATTCTTCATTGTGAAGATTACTGGTACTTTTTGTGTACTTTTGTTGCTTTGCTTCAGTGTAAAAAAGCAGTGTACCTTACACAAAATATTACTTCAAACTTTATGGCTGATGTTCGTAAGCCAGGAATGGTTTTCCTTACAGACCAGACTGTTTCTGAACCTGATGCACCTGGACTTGCTGATGCAGTTTCAATTCAGAAAACTGTTGAAGAAAGTGAAATGCCGGAAGTTTCTTTCTATCGTGATACTCCAAAAATCGATGGTGAAGAAACACGTATTTTCCTTTTTACTTCGGGAAGTACGGGAAAGCCTAAGGCAGTTCCACAGCGCATGAAAGAGTTTGAAGAAGATAATGCTTTTATTATTTCAAAGTGGGCTGGCGAGTTTACAAACCGTAAATTACTAACGACCGTTAGTCAGCATCATATCTACGGCTTCCTTTTTGGTATTTCTTTGCCATTTACTCTGGGATGTCCATTCCGCCGAAATAGAGTTGAGTTCCCTGAGGAATTTGAAAAACTAACAGATGTTAGTTATATTCTTATTGCAACACCGGCCTTCCTTAAACGTACAGTTGAAGTTGAAGATAAACTTGCAATGAAGGATGTCTGGATTTTTACAAGTGGTGGTGCAGTTTCTCCAGAGCTCGCCGTACAGACCGAAAAAGTATTCGGCTTCTGTCCGCTTGAGGTATATGGTTCTACTGAGACCTCGGGAATTGCTTATCGTCAGCAGAATAAAGATCAGCTGGTCTGGACACCTTTTGCAAATGCAAAGATTTGGCTTGGAGATGACGGCTGTTTGAGAATCATTTCTCCATATATTAAAAATCCGGAAGGCTTTGCAACTGCAGATCTGGCTGAAATTTTTGAAGATGGCCGCTTCCTCTTAAAA
Organism: uncultured Treponema sp.; assembly: GCA_934699065.1. Classification (GTDB taxonomy): domain Bacteria; phylum Spirochaetota; class Spirochaetia; order Treponematales; family Treponemataceae; genus Treponema_D. The sequence goes on along the minus strand of CAKUWD010000002.1, from coordinate 67,492 downwards.
GGCCGTTCAGACTCTATCGTAAAAATCGAAGAGAAAAGAATTTCTATGACTGAGGTTGAAAACCGCCTTCTCGAAACAGGCCTGGTTGAAGATGTAAAAGTTGTTGCCATGAGTAACGATGTTCGTCAGTATCTTGCTGCAGCAGTAGTACTCAACGAAAAAGGCCGCGAACAGTTTAAGAACGAAGAAAAATTTAAAATAAACCGCTATTTCCATGATTTCCTCATGAAATATTTTGAGAATGTTGTAATTCCAAAAAAATGGCGTTTTATGGATAAGCTTCCTGTAGATGTTCAGGGAAAGAAACATAAACTGGAGATTATGGCTTTGTTCGAATAAGATTGTCGGGTCAAGCCCGACAATGACAAAAATGTCATCCTCGGGCTTGACCCGGGGATCTATCAAGGAGATTTGTATGAACTTTAATGATCATGATATAAGAGATGAAAAAGTAATCAGCCGTGATGAAAATAACGTAGTTTTGGAATTTGTAATTCCTGCAAGCAGTGATTTTTTTGACGGACATTTTCCACAATACAAGTTACTTCCTGCTGTTGCTCAGTTTGAAGTAATAACTCGTTTTTCAAGAAAATATTTTGGTACCCAGCGTTACGTTCCTAATATTAAAAGAATTAAATTTTCTGCGCCAATCAAACCTGGTACAAATATTCATCTTGAACTTATTTATAAAAAGGAGAAAAGCACAGTCACTTTCAATATGGCAGATGCAGATGTTGAGGGTAAAGTTTATTCATCTGGTTCTTTTGCTGTGCTCGTAGAAGAATGAAATACGGTTTTGTAATTCCAGTTTACAGACACGGATCTACTCTTGAGGCTGTTGTAAAAAGCCTCGTTTCTTTTAATTTGCCAATTATTGTAGTTGATGATGGAAACGATGAAGAAAACCGTGCCTTTATTTCTGCTGTAGAAAAATCATATCCGCTTGTAACAGTTGTGACCAGAATAAAAAATGGTGGCAAAGGCCGTGCTATGATTGATGGAATTCGTAAAGCAGATGAAATGGGAATTACACATATTCTTCAGCTTGATTCTGATGGTCAGCATGATGCAGGAAGAGCTGCTCGTTTTATAGAATTGTCAGAAAAAAATCCTGATGCAATTATTTGCGGATATCCTGAGTATGATAAGGATGCTCCAAAATCTCGTGTAAATGGTCGTAAGTTTGCAAATGGCTGGATTCATTTTGTAACTCTTTCAAAAGACATTAAAGACGCCATGATTGGTTTTAGAATTTATCCTGTTAAGCCTTTTATTAAAATGTTGAAGAGAACATTATATATTGATGGTCGTATGGGTTTTGATATTGATGTTCTTGTTAAACAGTACTGGCAGGGTGTACCAGTAATTTCGGAACCGGTAAAGGTTTATTATCCGGCTGATGGAATTTCAAATTACAATTATTTTACAGATACACTCAGAGTGTCTGGAACCTATGCACGCCTTTGTATTGGATTGATTTTTTATTTACCACTTTTGCTTTATCGAAAAATAAAAAGAGCATTTAAAAAGAAAACTTCAGCCGGGAGTGTTAACTAATGACAGATTCGGTTGAAGAAAACAATGTTCATTGGGCAGACGAAGCTGAAGCAATAAAATCAAATAAACCATTAAAATTTGTTCTCATTCTTTTTAAGTTATTACCAACTTTTTTGATTCATATTTTTTGTTATCCTGTTGCTTTCTTCTTTTTTATTTTTGTTTCTCATGCCCGCCATGATGCAAGAGAATATCAGAAACGTTTGAAGGAATATACAGATGGAAAGGTTCCTGCAAAAATCCGTGGTTTCCGTCAGATCTTAAGCTTTAGCCTTTGTATTCTGGAAAAAATGGAAGGCTGGCTCGGTAAAGTTAAGTTTGATAGAATTCAATATCAGAATGATGATGTTGAAGATATCTTACAGAGACTTAGAGAAGGTAATGGAGCTTTGCTGCTTACTTCTCATCTTGGAAACATGGAATTATTGAGAAGTCTTCAGGATTATAATACTCAGCTTTGCGGACGTGTTGTTCCGGTTGTAGTTGTTATGAATATGAAAGTTTCAGAACAGTTTACAAATACAATGAAAGAAATAAATCCAAATTATTCTGTAAATATTGTAAATTCTTCTGACATTGGTCCTGATTCTATGATATATCTTCAAGAGCAGGCAGAGCAGGGTGCTTTGATTGTTATTGCCGGCGACCGCACAAGTGCAAATAATCGTGACAAAGTAATTGTAAAAGATTTTCTTGGAAAGCCTGCTTCATTTCCTTATGGTGTTTTCCTTCTTCTGGCTTTGATGAAAATACCTGTTTATTATATGTTTGGTATGCGTTCAAAAATGTCTCCTTTTAATCCTAAATATAATATTTATATTGAAAAATCAAAAATAGATTTTAATTGTCCACGTTCAGAACGTGAAGCTCGTATTAATGACTGCTGTGGTGAGTTTGTAGAAAAACTGGAAAAGTTCTGCAAGCTGTATCCTTATCAGTGGTATAACTTTTTTAACTTCTGGAACTAGAAAATATCAGGGGGCAGTATGAAAAGAATAATTATTGCAGCAATGTTTATATTATCAGTATTTTTTAATTCGCTTTGTTTTGCGCAGACAAACAAACAGATTACTTTGGAAAGTGTCTGTGAACAGCTTGCTTCCCGTCCAAATACAAAAGGGGATTTTACTCAGATAAAAACTTTACAAACGAACGGTCGTAAGTTAAAGTCTATTGGAAAATATATAATCTGTTCACAAGGAATTCTCTGGAAAACAGAAAAGCCGGTTCCTTCATCATTGATTCTTACAAAAGACACTATGGTTCAGATTTCTGCGAACGGAAATAAATCTGTAATGAGTGGAAAAGATAATCAGATTTTTTCGAATATTTCTGAAACTCTGAGTTCTGTTTTTTCAGGTAATGTTGAAGCTCTTAAAAAGAATTTTCTATGTGAGTTTTCCGACAACGGAAATAATGGCTGGACTTTGCTTCTTACTCCAAAAGATTCAACAATTGCAGCTGTTATGAAAAGTCTTGAACTTTCAGGTCTTTCAAAACCAGAAACTTCAATGAACCGCCTTGTTATGTCAGAAGCTTCAGGTAATACAATAACTTATGAATTTATAAATCAGATATACCCAAAGGAACTTTCTACAGATGAAAAACAAAACTTTATCGGTGAATGATTCTCTGAAAAATCTTTCACAGAAAAAACTTTTTGGCGCATGGATTTTTTATCATGCTGCTGTTCTTATTTTTTTCCTGGCTTCAATTATTATTTTTCGCGGTAAGATAGGAATTGATTCTGATCTTTTTAATCTTGTGCCTAAAAGCATTTCTATGGCTTCTGTAAAAAAAGCAGATGAAAAAATGATGTCTGTAACTTCGCAGAATGTTTTTATTCTTGTAGCGAATGAAGATTTTTCAGAAGCAAAAAAAGTTGCTCAGAATGTTTACGAAGAACTTAAAAACAGCAAAAATTTTGAAACGGTTTCTCTTTACAATGACGTAAGTGCAATGGGGGAAATTACAGACTTTTTATATAAGTACCGTTCATATCTGATTGATGAAAAAACTGCTGACACAATTCTTGCAAGTGAAGAGGGAGCCAGTGATTTTGCGCTTGAAGCTCTTTCAAAAGCATACGGTGGCTTTACAATGCTTCCTTTGGATAATATTGATACCGATCCTTTTTTGCTCACAGAATATAATCTTCAAAATTATCTGACTTCTCTTCAGAATGCCGGAACTGCAATGTCTGTGAAAGATGGAGTTCTTGCTTCGAAGTTTGAAGATAAATGGTATGTTATGATTCGCGGTATTCTTAGCAGCAGTGGTGCAAAGCTTGCTTCGAAGGATAATGCGATTACAGAGATTTACAGAGTTTGCGATAATAACAAAAATGATTCTACAAGTTTTGTTTATTCGGGAACTCCATTCCACAGTCATGAAAGTTCTACTTCTGCGAGCCGTGAGATTTCAGTTATAGCTACGGTTTCAATGCTGGCTGTAATAATTCTTTTGATTTTTATTTTCCGCTCTGTACGTCCTCTTGTTTTTTCTGTTGCTTCAATTTTGATTTCTCTGGGCGTTGCAGTTTTAATGACACTTTCTGTTTTCCATAAGATGCATGTCATCACTCTTGTGTTTGGAACTTCTCTTATAGGTTCCTGCATAGATTACAGTCTTCACTTTTTTACCCACTGGGCAGGAAACACAGAATTAAAATCAAGTAAAGAAATAAGAAATCATATTTTTTCAGGCCTTCTTATGGCAATTATTTCTACAGGAATTTGTTTTGCAATTCTTTTGTTTGCACCTTTTACAATTCTCAAGCAGATGTCTCTTTTCTGCCTTGCTGGTCTTGTAAGTTCTTTCCTTACTACGATTGCAATTTATCCGTATATTAAACTTCCAGAGAAAAGAGGAAATATCCGTTTTACAAAACATTTTTCCGGCATTGTTTCTAAGGTTGAACAGAAATGGGTTGGCCGTGCAGTAATTATTATTTTGTTTGTTTTTTCAATTCTTTCAATTTTGATTTGTCATAAAAATGTAAAAATCAAAAATAATCTGCTTACACTTTATGATATGAAGGGCCGTCTTTTACAGGATGAAATTATCGCTTCACAGGTAATTCAATATACTCCTGGCGGCTGGTATATTGTGAGCGGAGAAACAGAAGACGAAGCTCTTCAAAATGAGGAAAAGTTGCGTGCTGAATTTGAAAAAATGACTGAAGGCAAAATCGGTTATGTAAGTACTACAAGTTTTATTCCCTCTAAAGAGATTCAGAAAAAATCTCGCGAAGCTTATAAGAAACTTATGGCGTCTGCTCCGGAACAGCTTCAGGCACTTGGTTTTGATGATGTAGAAAACTTCGATGCTTTGATGAAATTAATAAATGATTATGAGATTACAAAAAATGATTTTGTATCTTTTGAAAATGGTAATGTTCCAGACTTTATCGAATCTGCAATTTCTTCAGCTTGGCTTGGAAAAGTTGATGGAAAATATTTTACAGTTTTACTGCCAACTAAAGTAACAGATTATGCTAACTATCTTTCGTTAGCAGAAATTAATGACAATGTTTTTTTTATCAGTAAGTCACAGGATATAAGTAAGGATCTGGACAATCTCACATCAATGATTCTCAAGTTCTTTGTTGTGGCCTACGTGTTGATGTTTATAATGCTGAAATTCTTTTATTCCTGGAAACAGGCCTTTAAGATTATTTCAGTTCCATTGCTTATAATTCTTGTTGTTGTTGCAGTATTTGCATTATGTAAAATAAATATGGAGTTCTTCTCTGTTACAGGTTTAATTCTTGTTTTTGGACTCGGTCTGGATTACATAATTTACATGATGGAAAACGAAAAGAAAGAAAAAGGAAATCAGTCTTCTGTGCAAAGTCAAAGCATGGAACAAAAAACTCTGGAACCTTTTGCAACAATGGTTTCTTTTGTTACAACAATAATTTCTTTTGGAGCCCTTGCATTAAGTTCTTTTAAGCCGGTTCATTTAATTGGCCTTTCGATTTTCATTGGATTAGCCACTGCTTATGTAAGCTCGTTCTTTTACGGACGATTGGGTGAAGAGGATAAGAATGAAAAATAATATGAAAAAGTTATTAAAGCACCTTTGTGGAATTTTCATTGTAATTACAGTTTTATGCTCATGTGCAAGTAAGAAAGCAGAAACAAGCGGGTTAAGACCAGTTTATATTACTAATTCAAAAAAAGTAAATCTTTTAAATCCATCAAAAGCTTGTATTGTTTTTGATGGTCTTCAGGCATTGAATGGCAGTTTTGGTTCTCAAAGTTTTACACTTCTTTCTTATACACAGATTGATGCAAAAGGAATTAATCTTTCTTTGATGAATGATTTTGGAACAGATATGGGAAATCTTTTTTATGACGGAACATCAGTTATTTTTGATACAGCATATTTTCCAAAAGCACTTCCCGGTGAATATATAATCTGTGATATTCAGAATGCATATTATGATAAAGATGAACTTAGAAAAAACTTTGAAGCATCTGGATTAAAATTTGAGTCTAGTTCAGCAGAAAATGAAGTTGAAATTAGAAAAATTTTTGATGGAAAAAATCTGATAGAAGAAATTTCAATTTCACAGAATGAAGTAAAGATTCAGAATTTTCTGCGTGGTTATTCTTATCAACTTGTGAATGCAGAAGATTTTTAATATAGTATAAAACATCTGTTAAGGATTATTTATGGAATTATATCTTTCAAAACCCGGCGTAATGAGCTGTGGTGGAAACAATATTGATGAACTCTGGCAGGCTGTAACAAGTGGTAAGCAGAGCGGAATTAAAAAGGTAACTGCCTGTAACGGTGAAGAATATTTTGCTGCCCGAATAGATGAAGGTGTTTTAAAAGTAAGCGGAGCTCGTTATGAAATGAAAATTATGCGTATTGAGAATGCTGCGCTTGAACAGATTTCGAATGATGTTAACGTGGCAAAAGAACGTTATGGTGCAGACCGCATTGCTGTTTGTGTTGGCTCTTGTGATAATGGAACAGAGTTTTCGCTTGCAGGTCACAGAAAATATTTTGCCGAAGAAAAATTCCCTGCAGATTATAATCTTGAAATTCAGGGTGCAGATTATGTTGCAACTTTTATTGCAGAAAAATTTGGACTGGCTGGCCCTGTAAATACTTTTTCTACTGCATGTTCTTCCAGCGCAGGTGCAATAATAAAAGGTGCAGAAATGATTATGGCAGGTATTGTTGATGCTGCTGTTGTCGGTGGAATCGACATTGCTTCTGATACAACTCTGATTGGTTTTAGTGCGCTTGAGGCAGTTTCCAGTGAGATAACAAATCCATTCAGTAAAAACCGACACGGAATTACACTTGGAGATGGCGCTGCTTTTTTCGTTCTGACACGTGAACCGATAGAGGTAGTTTCGACAGGCTCAACCACCTCGGTAAGACTTTTAGGCTGGGGCGAAAGTGCAGATGCATATCATATGACTTCGCCGGATCCAAGCGGAGCGGGTGCTGAAAAAGCTATTAGACGAGCTTTGGAAAATGCCGGACTTTCAGTTTCAGAAGTAGGTTATATTAATCTGCACGGAACAGGAACAAAGTTTAATGACAGTATGGAAGGCAAAGCTGTTAATGCAGTTTTTGGCGAGGCTGGATGCAAGGTTCCTGTTTCAACAACAAAGCCGGTTACAGGTCATACTCTTGGAGCTGCAGCGGCACTTGAAGCTGCAATATGCTGGAAGGCTATGGTTGAAAACAAAGGCAAAACAGAAAATGTAAAACTTCCTGTTCAGGTTTGGGATGGGGAACGCGACGAAGAGATTCCGGATCTTAATATAGTGGACGGAAAATCTGGCGGAAAAACTGCTGAGCTTAAAGTTTGCCTTTCGAATTCTTTTGCGTTTGGTGGCGCTAACGCCTGTCTGGTTTTAGGAATATAATAAAAGGAGAAAAATAATTTATGGAAATTCAGCAACTTATTGAACATGACGAACTTATCAATTATCTTCCTCACAAAGGAAAAATGTTTCTGCTTTCGCGTGTTACTCAGCACGACGTAAATAATCACACAATTACCAGTGAATATGATATTACGGAAAACTGTATATTTTATGAGCCGGAATTCGACGGTGTGCCAAGCTGGGCAGGTTTTGAGTTTATGGCCCAGTGTATCTCCGCTCTTACTGGTATTACAAATACAATTAAGGGACGTACGCCGCTGCCGGGATTTATTCTTAGCGTAATGGAATTTAAGGCGGATGTTGGATATCTCAAGAACAATACAACAATTCAGATGAAAGCAGTAGAAGATTTCCGTGACGAAGAAAATCATGTTTACCGCTATATCTGCGAACTTTATGCAAACAAAAACGATGAAAAGCCTGTTGTAACTACAAAGGTTTCTGTAATGGAAACTGAAGATGCAAAGGCACTTTTTGGTGACTGATTTTTGCAGGCATTATTTCTTCCGGCGGGTATAAATCATTCTGGTATATTTGATTTTATCGCCGGAAGTTTCGCCGGTTTTTATTTCAAAATTATTTACATTAAAATCTGGAAAAAAAACATCACCATCTTCAATGACAAGCTTTACTTCCGTTATATACATTACATCTACAAAAGGCAAAGCTTCTTTGTAAACTTCATACCCACCTGCAAAAAAAATATTTAAATCTCCATAAAGCTTTCCGGCAAGTGTAATTGCATCTTTTACTGATGATGCAGTTGAAAGATTTTCACCTTCAAAACTGCGGGTTTTTGAAATTACAATTGTTTTTCTACCTGGAAGGGGATGCCCAATTTCTTCGTAAGTTTTACGCCCCATAATAACAACGTTTCCGGTAGTCAGTTCTTTAAACTGTTTTTGCTCTCCTTCAATTTTCCAGGGAATAATTCCTTTTCTTCCAATTACATTATTGATTGAACGAGCAACGATTAAACCTGTCATGGGCACAGTATAGCATAAAATAATTTTTTATATCATATCTTGCCTTTTATGTTATAATTATAAGAATGAACAGACGTTTGGTAAAAAAGTTGAAGAAATGAATATTCATGCTGTTCGTTCTCTTGCTGCTGGAATGAGAAAGGTATTGGAACTCAGTTTGATCCTGATTTCGCTGAATTAATGATTGAAATGATAGATGAAGATGTTGATTATAAAATGCATGAGTAAGGAATTAAAAACGCAACCGGTTGCCGTAGAAAGAGTGTGAAGTAAATGTTATAATGTAAGGACAGGTTAGGCTATGGAACCCCTGCGAAGCAGCCGACCGCAGAGCCGGTGGTTGAGTGGCCCGAAGGGGCGTATCGAAACCACCAGAGCGAGGACGGTGAGCGTTAGCGAAGGGTGGAACAGCCGACCCGAGTGAAACGAGGGAAACCCAAAAAAAGGAGTATAAAGCACATTATGAAAACTGTTGCAGGAATCGACCTTGGTACACAGAGTATGAAGGTTGTAATTTACGACTACGAAAAGAAAGAGATTATCGAAAAAGCAAGCTGTCCTATGGAGCTGATTTCTGAGGCAGACGGAACACGCGAGCAGAAGGCTGAATGGTTTGACAAAGGACTTGAAGTTTGTTTTGGAAAGCTTTCTGCTGAAAATAAAAAGACTATCGAAGCTATTGGTGTTTCTGGTCAGCAGCACGGTTTTGTTCCGCTTGGAGCAGACGGCAAGGCTTTGTACAACATTAAGCTCTGGTGCGATACCGCAACTACTAAACAGTGTGCCGAGATTACTACGAAGGCCGGCGGCGACAAGAAGGTTGTTAAGCTGCTCGGCAATTTGATGCTTCCTGGTTTTACTGCTCCAAAGATTCTCTGGCTCAAGGAAAATAAACCTGAAGCTTTTAAGGCTTTGAAATATATTATGCTTCCACACGACTATCTCAACTGGAAGTTGACCGGCGAGTATGTAATGGAGTACGGTGATGCTTCAGGTACAGCTTTGTTCGATTCTGCTAACCGCTGCTGGTCTAAAAAGATTTGTGATATTATTGATGGCAACCTTCTTGGTCTTTTGCCTAAGTTGATTGAGCCTAGTGCCCCTGCCGGAAAGGTTTCGGCTGAAGCTGCTGCTGCTTATGGTATTCCTGAGGGAATTCCGGTAAGTGCTGGTGGTGGAGACAACATGATGGGTGCTGTTGGAACTGGTACTGTTGCAGACGGCTTCCTTACAATGTCTATGGGAACTTCTGGTACTCTTTACGGATATAGTGACAAGCCTATTAATGATCCTGCTAATGGTTTGAGCGGTTTCTGTTCAAGTACAGGCGGATGGCTGCCTTTGCTTTGTACAATGAACTGTACTGTAGCAACTGAGTTTGTTCGTGGACTTTTCCAGATGGATGTAAAAGAGCTTGATGGCGAAGCTGCTAAGGCTCCTTGCGGATCTGAAGGTGTTCTGGTTATGCCATTCTTTAATGGAGAGCGAACTCCAAACTTGCCAAACGGACGCGCAAGCATTACAGGTTTGACTTCTGCAAATACTAACCGTGCAAATATTGCACGTGCCAGCCTCGAGTCGGCAGTATTCGCAATGCGTGGTGGTCTTGATGCTTTCAGAAAGCTTGGTTTTAAGCCTCGCGAAATCCGCCTGATTGGTGGTGGTTCAAAGTCTCCACTCTGGCGCCAGATTGCAGCAGACATCATGAACCTGCCAATCCGCGTTCCAGCACTGGACGAAGCAGCAGCCCTCGGTGGAGCAGTTCAGGCTCTCTGGTGTCTCAAGAACATGAACGGCAAGTGCGACATCGCAGAGCTCTGTGCAGAACACATTACACTCGATACATCAAAGAGTGCAGACCCAATTCCTGAGAATGTTGCTGCTTACAACAAAGCATACGATGAATACAACAAGGTTCTCAATCAGGTTGCTCCACTTTATGTGTAATTAAAAAGGCTTCTCGCTGTCTGGCCTCATGTCAGATGGCTTGAACTTACATCCCGTAGAAGCTTTGCTCCGGGGTGATTACATATACTGTCCCGCGTGGTAATTTAACTGCGCGGGATTTTTTTGTTTCTTTGCAATTTATGTAATATTTTGATAAACTGTTGAATTAAGGACTTAATAATGGAAAATAATGAAATTAAAGAAGGAGTTGTGGTAGCTCCTGCAGAAAACAAAATGGGAACTATGTCTGTCGGCAAGCTTTTGGTTCAGATTTCTTTGCCGATGATGATTTCGATGCTGGTTCAGGCACTTTATAATATCGTAGACAGCATCTTTGTTGCACAGATTTCGGAAAACGCACTTACAGCCGTTTCCCTCGCTTTTCCAATTCAGAATCTGATGATTTCTACAGCAGTTGGAACAGGAGTTGGTGTTAATGCTTTGCTTTCACGTCGACTTGGAGAGCAGAATGAAAAAGGTGTAACAGATTCGGCCCTTAATGGCATTTTTCTTTATGCAATAACTACAATTGTTTTTGTTGCACTTGGCCTTTTCTTACCACGTCTTTATTTTGAATCGCAGACTAACAATCCTGAAATTATTGAATACGGTGTTCAATATCTTTCTATTTGTATGATTGTCTGCTTAGGTCTTTATGGGGCAATTCTTTTTGAACGTCTTTTACAGTCTACAGGCCGCACTGTGCTTTCTATGATTTCTCAGCTTGCCGGTGCAATTACAAATATAATTTTTGATCCGCTTTTGATTTTTGGACTTTTGGGATTCCCTAAACTTGGAATTGCTGGTGCTGCCTGGGCAACGGTTTTTGGTCAGATTGTTGGTTTTGTAATATCCTTTATTTTGAATCTTACTAAAAATAAAGAAATTAAATTTGTTGTAAAAGGTTTCCGTCCGCATCTTAAAACAATTGGTGATATTTATAAAGTAGGTGTTCCTTCAATTCTTCTTGGTTCTATTGGTTCGCTTTTGACTTACCTCATCAACTTGATTCTTGGTGCATTTACTATGACTGCTGTTGCGGTTTATGGTGTTTATTTTAAACTGCAGAGTTTTATCTTTATGCCGGTATTCGGACTTAACAATGGTATTGTTCCAATTGTTGCCTATAATTACGGTGCTAAACGTAAAGACAGAATCATGCGTTCTATTAAGCTTTGCGCTATTGCCGCAGTTTTGATTATGGTTGCCGGCCTTTTGATTTTCGAGCTTTTCCCTCGTCAGCTGCTTGCTATGTTCAATGCATCTGATGAAATGTATGCTATTGGTGTTCCGGCTCTTCGTCGTATAGCAATTCACTTCCCGGTTGCAGCTATTTGTATTACTTTGATTTCTGTTTTCCAGGCTCTTGGTAAAGGCTTGATGAGTATGATTGTTTCATTCGTTCGTCAGGTGATTGTATTGCTGCCTGCTGCTTATCTGCTTTCGCTTACCGGTGATATAAACAATATCTGGTGGTCTTTTATTATTGCGGAGGGAGCCTCTCTTGTTGCCAGCCTTATTGGTATGAAAGTAACTTACGATAAGGAATTAAAAAATCTGTAAAAGAGATTGAGATGTTTCGTTGTTATATTACTGAAAAAAATTCAGTTATAAAACTTATTACGCTTTTATTTCTTTCAGGTTTTATTAATCTACTCACGGCTCAAATACATCATCCTTCTTTTGAGCCGTTATTTACAACTAACACAAAAACTTCTCTTTATTCTTCTGATGAATTCTTTGAAATATCATTATTATTTTCTGAATGTGAAAAAGGAAGTAAATCCTGGAATCGATGCAATCAAAAATTTAAAGAAATAAAAGAGACAGTAACTTCCAGTGAGATGAATGCTCTTTCTGATGAAGAGAAAGGAAAAGCAATTCTTAAATATCTTTATGAAGGATATTTAAAATCTTATAGTACTTATCAGACTAAACTAGATGTGGCTCTTGAAACTGGTTCGTATAATTGTGTTTCATCAGCAGTTATGTATATGGCTGCGGCAAAGGCAGCTGGGCTCGATGTACGTGGTCAGAGAACGACACAGCATGCTTTTTGTTCTATTTATGTGCCGGGTTCAAAAGAAGGCCAATTAAAAAAGATAGATGTAGAAACGACTAATCCCTATGGTTTTAATCCGGGAAGCAGAGAAGAAATAGAATTTGAAGACCAGATAAAAGGCTATTACCTTGTTCCGAAAAAATTTTATTCTAACAGGAAAGAAGTCAGTGATGGAATTTTTGCAGGGCTCATTGCTGGAAATCTTACTTCGGAATATATAAAGAGCAGGAATTTTATCAAAGCGGTGCCTCTTGGAGCGGCCCGCTGGGAAATTGTAAAATCAGAGCCTGCAAAATCTGTGACATTTGTTCGTAATGAGTTTGATATTCTGGCCGCAAATTATTTGACTGTTATGTCTTATTTTTTTCCAGATTATCTTTCAGCATTCGACTGGTATATTTCATTTATTGAACGCTGGGGAAATACAGATTTTCTTCAGAACAATCTTGATAATTCTTTTGTGAATCTTTTGATTCTTTCTAGTCAGGAGAGAAACTATGAACTCACCATGGAATTTTATGAAAAATACAAAGACAAGGTTTCTTCTTTTCAAATTACGAAGGTAGAGGAAATAATAGCTGATACAATAATTTCTAAAGCAACAGTTGGGTTAAATAAAGAAAAATCGATAACGGAAATTAACAGATTGATTGCATCTGAAGAACTGGCAATTCCAGCTCGCCAGAAAAGAGCAGAGCTTCATTTGGAAAGTTATTGGTTAGAAATTTTGAATGTATACATGAACACTCGTGATTATGAAAATGGCTATAGCAAAGCAAATCTTGCAGCCAGTCAGCTTCCAAAAAGTTCAAAAATTAAAACAATGCAGAACAGCTTTTTCAAAAATATAATAGTAACTATTCATAATCAATTTGTAAAAGAAGCAAATGTACGTAATTACGATGCAGCGCAGAAAATACTCGAAGAAGGGCTGAAAAAATATCCAGATAATAAATCATTAAAAAAAGATCTTATGGATTTACAGAAAGTCATGGATAATCAGTAATCTTATGGCTTTAGGTTTGGCCTGATTTTTAATGTTGACGACTAATGTATTCCGATGTTAACTTATTCATAGAGTTAGAGGAGACTTACAATATGAAAATTGCATTTTTTGATACACGTTCTTACGACAAGGCTTCGTTTACAAAAGCGAATACAGAGGGCGGTTTTAATTACGAAATAGATTTTCGTGATTTTAGGCTGAATGAAAATACTGCTTTGACCGCTCACGATTATGATGCGGTTTGTGTATTTGTAAATGATGTGGTAAATGCAGAGGTCATCAGCATTCTTTCAGAGTGCGGCGTAAAGCTGATTGCCCTGCGCTGTGCAGGTTTTAATAATGTTGATTTAGAAGCAGCTGCGACGGCCGGGATAAAAGTTGTTCGTGTTCCGGCTTATTCGCCTTATGCGGTTGCTGAGCACGGGGCGGCCCTGCTGCTGTCTCTTACCCGCCATATTCCTCAGGCATACCTGCGTACAAAGACAGCAAACTTTAATATTGAAGGTTTGACTGGCCGAGACTTGCACGGGCTTACCGCAGGTATTTTGGGTACCGGAAAAATCGGCCAGATTATGGCTGGCATCCTAAAAGGCTTTGGTATGAAGATTATAGCCTATGATTTATATCCGAATGAAAAGTGGGCAAGTGAGAGCGGGGCTCAGTATGTGAGCAAGGAAGAAATCTTCCGCCAGAGTGATGTACTCAGCTTGCATTGCCCGCTCACCGAAGAGACAAAGCACATCGTAAATCACGATACAATGAAAATGATGAAGCAGGATGCGGTGATTATTAATACTGGTCGTGGCGCCCTCATCGATTCCAAGGCTCTTGTTCATGCTCTCAAGCACGGCCACATCGGTGGAATCGGCATGGACGTTTACGAAGAAGAAAGTAAATATTTCTTCAGCGACTGGTCTACAGATATTATGACGGATGATGTGCTGGCGAGACTTTTGACCTTCCCGAATGTTATAATTACAGGCCATCAGGCCTTCCTAACAACAAATGCGCTTAAAAACCTGGCAGATACTACGCTGGAAAATATAAGGGCATTTGCGGGCGGGGAAGAGCTGGTGAATGAGGTGAAGTAAATTGCTTTACAAATATATAATTATGCTTTACATTGTATATAGGAAGTGAATTTATGGCACAGTCAATGATTAATATCAGAATGGATACAGATGAAAAGAACTCTTTTGAAGATGTATGCGATCAGCTTGGTTTAACAATTACAGCAGCATTTAAGATGTTTGCTAAAAAGGTTATTCGTGAGCGTAGAATTCCTTTCGACCTTACTCTTGATCCATTTTACAGCGACACAAACCTTCATTATCTCGAAAAAATCACCAGCGAAATTGACAGCGGAAAAGCACAGCTTAAAGAACATAAGCTGGCAGAGGTGTAGCCAGTGAAGATTTTGTGGCATGAAAACGCTTGGGATGATTATTGCGCCTGGCAAACGGAAGACAAGAAAACTCTTAAAAAATTAAATGCCTTAATAAAAGATATCCAACGAAGTCCTTTCGACGGAATAGGAAAACCAGAGCCATTAAAAGAAAATCTTAGCGGCTGGTGGAGTCGCCGGATAGATGACACCAATCGTATTGTTTACAAGCAGGATGGAGATAATATAATCATTGCCGCTTGTAAAGGACATTATAACTAAAAAGGTGTATTACATTCGAAAATACACAAAAGAAAGGCCAGCCCGTGGTTCGGACTGGCCTTTATTGTCATTCACGCGCTTGACGCGGGAATCTCTTAGCAAACTTCGCAGTTATCTGCCTTGTTTGTTGTAACAGGCTTACCGGCTGCCATGGCTTTTTTGCCGAACACTTGTTGCTTACGCGGAGCTCAATGTGCTCGTTGAAGTATTTTATAATAAGAAAAATATGGGCGTTCCCCTGCGCTCTCTCACTATGCTCGGTCGCTCCGGGTCGCTATGTTACGGGTTCCGCTTTCGCTCCAGCCTCCGCACTCGCTCATTTCATTCGTTCGCTTGCGGTGGCCGCCTTCGGCGCCCTTCACAGCGCTAACGCATTTTTAATAGTGGAAAATTCAAAATATTTGACTTATAATACATTTAATGAATACTGCGATTTTAAGTAGTTTTGATAAATATACAACTTTCTCATTTGGCGGAAAAACGCTGACTTTCCGAACTTGTAACGGATTAGAAAGATATACAAAAGTTTTACAGTGGGATGATGGTTACATTGAAGTCATGGCAAAGTATAAACACAAAGATGAAGAAATCGAAGAATATATAGACCTTATTCCTGTACTTGAAGGTTTATATATGGATAAAGAAAAATTCCTTGCACCTATCAAAGAGGTAAAAATAGAATATGCCTGAAAAAGAACTTCAGAAAATTGCAGAAAATGCAACAATCATCGTAAATGGATACGCTTTTTCAAAACGAGATGATGGATTTATAAGCATCTTAAATCTTGATCATCCTGATTGTGCAATGGTAATTAGTAAAGAATTGGAAATTATCGAAACTAACATGGATGAAATTGAACAGGGAATTGTTCTTTCTTTGGCAAAACGAAACTTAGCTTTCCTAGAGGATGACAATGCCTAAATATCTACGTGATAAAATTGCAAATCATTATTTATATTTTACGTCGCAATGTATTGTTGAGGCTATGCATGTTCATGCCAGTGATAAAAAACTGACAGAAAAAGATTCAGCAAAGTTTTTTGTAAGAGCTGACGGTTCATCTGTAATGCAAAAGCGTGGAGATTTAACTGATAAGGAAATAACCGTAATTCAAAAGTTTATTCAAGCAAATTACATTGATATGTATAAAACCTGGAAAGATTTTGGCGGCAGGGATTATTATAATAAATAATTCTTAATGTGCTTGAATTGTAAGAAGAGATACGATTTTGTTTTTGAATTTTGACATAACGGAATTATATTCATTTATTACTAAAGAATTCGATTATTCCAAAAATAAAGAAATTTCTATAAATACACTTTCTTTAGAATATATAAAACCTTTATGGTGGAGTTGTGATAGAAATCATTCTTGGCAAGCTACATTGCAAGAAAGAATAGATGGAAATAATTGCCCAATATGTTCTAATCGTAAGTTGCATCGTGGAAAAAATGACTTACAATCTACGCATCCAGAATTAGCAAAAGAATGGGATTATGAAAATAACGGTACCCTAACACCCGAAGATGTTACAGAAGGTTCATTATCTAGAGTACATTGGGTGTGTTCTGTTTGTAACAATCATTGGGTAACTAGTGTTACAGCAAGGACAGGTGCGAGGAAAAATGGATGTCCTTCATGTGCTCGTAAAAAGGTTTGGAAAAAGAGATATAAAGAGAAATTACAAGAAACGGGATGTATTTCAAATCCTAAGTTACTCAAAGATTGGGATTATGAAGCAAATTATCCTCTTAAACCATCTGATTTCACATCATCATCAAACAAACGAGTATGGTGGAAATGCCACGTGTGTAATTATTCATTTGAAGATAAGATAAATAATCGTAATAAAGCATTATATTGTCCAGTTTGTACAAATCGAATTGTGGTAAAAGGACTAAATGATTTACAAACAACGCATCCTGATATAGCAGTACAATGGCATCCAACAAAAAATGGTAATTTGAAACCAACCCAATTTTCTTATGGAAATGCAAAAAAAGTTTGGTGGATATGTCCTATCGGACATGAATATCAATCAACTATTTTAAATAGAACAAGGAAAAAGGGCAATGGGAATTGTTGTCCGATTTGTGATGCAAGAAGACATACTTCATTTGCAGAACAGGCTGTATTTTTTTATGTAAGGAAATATTATCCAAATACAATAAATAGATATAAGGATTCTTTTCTTAAAGATTTCGAACTTGATATTTTTATTCCTGATAAAAAGATTGCTATTGAATATGATGGAAAAGTCTGGCATAAAGATAGCTTGTTTGAAAGAGAAAAAAGAAAATATCTTTTATGCAAAGAAAATGGAATTACTTTAATTCGATTAAAAGAAACAAAGAAAAAAGATTCTGATTTAGAGAGTTGTGACTTTGTCTTTTACACAATGTGGGAACACGATATTTTGGAAAAAACAATTTGTGATTTATTGCAATTCTTAGGTATAAATAATTATGATATTCATATCGAAAAAGATAAATTTCAGATTACAAAAATTATGGATAAAGAATATTCAAATTCTTTTGGAAAACTATATCCAGAATTAGCAAAACAATGGCACTTTCAGAAGAACTTTCCTGCAACACCATATATGTTTTCTTGTGGAACTCACTTTAAGGCCTGGTGGATTTGTCCAGATTGTGGAAATGAATATGAAGCAGAAATTGCTAGTAGAACAAGTGGAACTGGTTGTAGAAAGTGTGCAATGGACAGATTCTGGCATAATAAGAATCGAAAAGTGGCCAGGTTAAATCTAAAAACAAACGAAATAGAAAAAATATATGATTCTATTACAGAAGCTGCAAATGATTGTGGATTAAAAAGTTCATCAAATATAACTTCAGTTTGCAAAGGAAAGAAAAAAAGTGTGGGTGGTTTTGGTTGGAAGTATATTAATAAATAAACAAAAAAACCGTCCGGGATTTTGATATGTACCCCTTTTACTGGACAAAAGTAAAAGGGGTATTTTTATGCGATACACATTAGAGTTCAAACTTAGATGCATTGAACTTTACAGACAAGGAATCTGGGTTGAAACACCAGAAGGTATTAAAGATCCACAAAATTTCCATAAAATGATACGACGATGGGAAAAAATTGAGGAACATCAAGGTATATCAGCATTACATCACAAGTCTCAAAAAAAAAGGTGGACTTTAGAAGAACGATTTAATCTTGTTTCAAAAGTTCTTGAAGGAAAATCAATTGAAGAAACTGCATGCAAGGCCGGGCTGAATCCTGGGCAGCTTCATCTGTGGGTTAAAAAATATAAAGATAACGGTTATGATGGATTAAAGAGCATTTCAATAGGACGACCAAGGAAAAATCAAGTTATGAAAAAAAATCAAAAAACACGAAAACTCTTACAGAAAAAGAACGAGATGAACTATTACGGTTACGAAATGAAAATGAATATCTGAAAGCGGAGAACGAAATAATAAAAAAATCTATAGCCTTGAGACACGCAGAATGGGACGAACAACTCAAGGCGAAAAAGCAAAAGTCCTCAAAGAACTCCAAGAAAAAGGATACAGATTAAATTATCTTTTAAAAGCTGCAAAAATGTCAAAATCGACATATTACTTTGAAATAAGCAAAAAGAACGTTATTGCTGAAAAAAATGCAGCCCTGGCACAAGAAATACTGAAGATTTTTGCAGAAAACAAAGAAAGATATGGTGTGCGTCGCGTTTACAGAGAACTTCTAAACCGTGGTAAAACTGTAAATCACAAGAGAGTCCAAAGAATAATGCATTCTCTGGGACTATTTGGAAAACGACCAAAAGAAAAGTATCATTCATACAAAGGTGAAGTTGGAAAAATTGCTGCGAATCTAATTAACAGAGATTTCAGTACAACTGCGCCTTTTCAGAAGTGGACAACTGATGTTTCACAGTTTAATTTTTCTTGGGGCAAATGCTATCTCTCTCCAATTCTTGATATGCATACAAATGAGATAATTTCTTATGATTTGTCATTGAGTCCAAACATGGAACAGATAAAACGAATGTTGGATAAAGCATTCGAAAAATTCCAAGAAGTTAATGGACTTATTTTTCATTCGGATCAGGGATGGCAGTATCAGCATATTTATTACAGAACAAGTTTGATTAAACATGGTGTTATTCAATCTATGTCTCGTAAAGGAAACTGCTATGACAATTGCATTATGGAAACTTTCTTTGGACGTTTGAAAAATGAATTGTATTATGAACATGAAAAGGATTTTAAATCTTTTGAAGAATTTTCTGTAGCAGTTGCAGAATATATAGACTATTATAACAATAAGCGAATACAGGTTAAAACAAAATGGATGCCTCCCACAAAATATAGGGAAGCATCCATTCTTTCGGCCTAATTCATAATATGTGTCCAGAATTATGGGTACATATCATTTTCGGACGGTCTTTTTTTATTTATGGATTGCTTCGACACTTCGTGTCTCGCAATGACGGCGGTTTAGCAAACTTCGCAATTATCGGCCTTGTTTGTTGTAACTGGCTTGCCGGCTGCGAGAGCTTTCTTGCCGGCGATTGTGAAGCACTTTCCGCTTACGCGATATTCAATCTTGCAGAAGTGGTCGATGTCGATTTTGGCTGGCTTTTCGCCTGTGTATTCGGCACCTTCAATCTGGATGATTGTTCCTGGAGCTGCCCATGGAGCAGTGAGGAGTTCAACCTTTTCTTTGCCGTCTTCTGTGTAGTCGCAGGCAAGGAGCATACCGCGGCTTTCTACGCCCTTCATCTTTCTTGGAGCGAGGTTAGCAGCGATGATTACGTGCTGACCGAGAAGTTCATCTTCTGTCAGGTATGGGCGAAGGCCGCTCTGAATAATGCGTTCTGTGCCAGTTCCGTCATCCAAAGTTTCGATATAAAGCTTGTCGCCCTGTGGGTTTGTTTCAACCTTTGTGATTTTTGCAACGCGGAGCTCAATGTGTTCGTTGAAGTATTTTACAGGGTTTGTTTCTGCTTCTGATTTCTGGTTGCCACCAGCGGTGGTTTCGACAGGCTCAACCACCGTATTTTTCTTGTCTTTTGCCTTTTCAGCTTCAGTTTTAGTATCAGCTGTAGCCATCAAAGTTTCGAGGTCGAGTTCGCCGGCAACACAAGGAACTGTAATTCCCCAGTTCTCAAGAACTTGTGGGTGAACTTCACCGAATACACCTGCCGGCTGTCCATCAACAATCAGCTGAGCCTGACGGCCAGGAATGAAGCGTGGATCTTCGCTTTCAACTACTTTGTACTCGTGGTCGAGGAAGTAAACAAGTGAAGAAACTTCAGATGCCAGAGTATTGAAGTTAGCATTGCTTGCAGCAGTCAAGAAGCCCAGGTGCTGGCGTGTGATTGTACCAGTGTTTTCATCATCTTTAAGATATGCAACCTTACCGATTTCAAAAATCTTGTGAGGGTACATAGCGTTTGCAGAACCAGCTTCGGCACGGCAGAGAGATGACAAAATCTCAGGGCGGATAAACTGATAGTTTTCGCTCATAGGGTTAGCAATTTCGATAACCTTAGAGCCGTCAATCAGCATATTATCAATATAATCTTTCTTAGAACCAACATAGTTGAAAATCATTTCCTGATAGCCAAGACCAACCATCAAAGTCTTTGCCTTGCGGCTGAACTCAGTAAGTGGAAGAAGACGGCCAACAGTGAAGTCCTGTGGAGTGCGTGGCTCAAAGGCGGCAACATTGCAGCCAATCATAACGTCTTCAATAATATCAACTTCGTGGAGGAAGTCGTTGCGGTAAGGAGCTGGGCTCAAAGTGATTTCGTCACCCTTAACTTCAACAGTGCTTCCCATGCGTGTAAGAGCATCAACAACCTTAGGCATATCAAAGTCGCTTCCGAGAAGCTTGTTGATTGCGCCGAGAGTTGTTTTAGTTGTTGGCTGGAAGTAGTAAGGAACCATAATATCCTTTCCAAGACCAGTATCATAAGGATGCTTTACAAGAATAGGCTTGATTTCATAATCCTGATCAGCAAAATCACAAGCAACGATGTTAGCAGACAAAATCAGGTTTTCGATATTATCACCAGTGAGCTCAACCATAAGGTCCTTGTCGCCAACCTGAACAGCACCAAGAGTAGCTGAGTTGATGATTGGAGCCATAGAAAGAACTTCGTCCTTAGCATCGCTCAAAAGAGGGAACTTTTTCATATCAGCGAGAATCCAGCCGAAATCTTTTCCCTTTGGATGGTCAGTAAGAATCTGGCGGCAAGTCATTGGAGCGTCGCACTGAAGTGGCACGAACGAAGTTTTGTCCGGGTCAACAGCGTGGTAGCGAACAGGGAACTTAATCTGGTCAACGCGGTAAACGCCCATAGAAATAGACTTACGCTTGCGGCCAAAGTTCCATGCCAGCTTTTCCTGAGTCTGGATGATGTCCTTAAGCATAGGATCATCAATTGCCTTACCGGTAATCATAAATGCAACCATGTAAGGGCGGATATCTTTAAGCTCAGGGTCAACCTCAACAATACGGCCTTCGTAATCGTTGTTGCCGTGGTTAGCCATCAGCTTCATATAGTCAACAGTTTTTCCGCCTTCGTGCAGCTTAATCTGACGAGCCACACCGTTAGTAGACCAGAGGTCAGGGCGGTTAGTATCATTCAATTCGATTTTTACAACGCGCTCGTTTTCAGGCTGGCTCATATCCGGCTTTTCATCCAGCTCAGCCTTAGCGCAAGGAAGTACATCTTCCAGAGCATCATAAGTGTATTTTTTTCCGATAGCATCAAAAAACAGTTTTTCGTTACATTCGATTTTAGGCATTTTTTTCCTCTAAAAATTTTAATGTTTTATTATAGAAGATTTTGGCAAAATAGGGAATAGTTTGGAAAAATCATGAAAATTTGACAAATTCAAAATCTTTAGTTACCCTTTTATTAAGATTTATTAGGAGGCAAAAATGGACGTTAAGTTTTATTTCTGCAAACATTGTGGAAAAATTATTGTAGTTGTAAAGGATTCTGGGGTACCTACAGTTTGCTGTGGTGAAGATATGTCAGAATTGATTCCTGGAACTACAGATGCTGCTGTTGAAAAACATGTGCCTGTTGTTCAGGCAGAAGGAAATAAGGTAACTGTAAGCGTAGGCTCTGTAACTCATCCTATGTTACCAGAACATTATATTGAATGGATTGTGCTTGTAACTGATAAAGGAATTCAGAAAAAGTTTTTGAAACCGGGAGAAGAACCAAAGGCAGAGTTTGCTTTGCTTGATGGCGAAAAGGTTTTGAATGCTTTTGAATTCTGTAATCTACATAAATTATGGAAGTGCTAGTCTATAGCCTTGGATAATTATTTTACAGTAAATGAAATTGTAACTTCTTCTGAACCGCAAATAACGCGGCAGAAATGTTCGCCACGATCTACCGGAAGTGTAAATATAAATGGACGGTTGATTGTGGCGATTTTTTTTTCGTCATAAAAAACCTGAAGTGTGTTTTCTGATCCACCTGTGATTTCAAATGGAATAGCCTGATTATCTGCATTCATGCTGCTGTAGAAAAAGAGAGAATTTTCTTTAGGAGTTAGAAATGTTAGAGATGTTTTGGAATAATCAATAAGTCCTTTATCTGGTTGGTTTCTAAGCCATTGCTGATATTCAGGCGGATAAACAGTTTGTACTTTATTATTAATTTTAATATGCCAGTTGCAAGTATTCAGTTCGGTTCCGTTTTTCACGTATTCAGAAACTACCGAACGGCAGTTTGATCCGGCTTTAAGGCCTGAGAGAGAACAGATGCGTTCCTTATGCCAGCCTTCAGGTTCAGGGAATGAAGAAAGCTCATAACGATTCTGGTGATCTACTCCTTCAAGTTTATCCAGAACATTTTTTGCAACCCAGGCAGGAAGAGAAGAGCCTGTTTTTCCCATGACGGTATTACCTGAAAAATTTCCCATCCACACTCCAATTGTAAAATGTCTTGTTGCACCAAGAGCAATTATATTTTGATATTGGTTTGAAGTACCTGTCTTGAAAATTGAAGGGTAGTCTGTCTGGAAGGTTTGAGTATAACCGAAGCCAAGAGATCGAGCGGCTTTATCAGAAAGAATAGAACAAATAAGGCGTGTAGTGTCAGAAGAATATAGCTGACGACCGTTAGTTAGTTTTTTACCAAATTCGTAATTTACAGGTAAGAAAACACCATCGCGAACAAATACACTAAAAGCAGGAACAAGTTCATAAAGAGGAACTTCGCCTGCACCAAGAGCAAGTCCTAAGTCAGCCTTAAGCCCGTTGTCATTATTACGCAAAGATTCAAAACCAAGTTCGAAAAGATTATCAAGATAATTTTGTACACCAAGTTTATTTAAAGTAGAAACAGCTGGAACATTGAGACTCGACGCAAGTGCAATTCTTGTTCGTACCGGGCCATTAAAGCGATTATTAAAATTTTCAGGGATATATAATTTTTCATTTCCAAACTCTGAAGGGACATCAGCAAGAACCGTAGAAGGTTGAATTAAATTCTGTTCCAGGGCAAGAGCATAGAGAAAAGGTTTCATAGAACTACCTGGCTGATTTTTTACGAGAACACCATCAATCTGGCCACCGTTTTCGTTATCAAAAAAATCACCATTACCAAGCCAGGAAATTACAGAACCATCTGAGTTATTCAGTAGAAGAAGTGCACCGTTTGTAATTCTTGAACTTCTGGCCTGTTCAAGAGCTTCTCGTAAAAAGCCCTCAGCCATAGAAGAAATTTCCAGATCAATTGTTGTATGAAGTTCGTAAGACGAATTGTCTTTCATAATATAATTAACAAAGTGTGGAAGCTTATACGGATAGTGATAATATCTAGCCTGGCGGGCAGCTTTTTCTAATTCAGGGGAAAATGATTTAAAATGATCGCTGTGTTCAACCGGATTATAATAAGAGGGATTACGGGGAATTATTGAAAGCACCTGAATCTGTTCAGGTTTGAGTTCATTTAGATTACACCCATAATAAGTTCTTGCTCCGGAAGTTACGCCATAAGAATTAGAACCAAAATAAATTGAATTCAAATAAAGTTCGAGAATCTTTTTTTTGCTAAGTTTTGCTTCGAGCCTATAAGAAAAAAATATATCTTTTATTTTGCGGCTAAGAGTCAGAGAGTTATTTTGATTTATAGCTTTTGCAAGCTGCATTGTAATTGTGGATCCACCGCGGACAATCTTTCCGGCACGTTTATTTTGTATAAGAGCATTAAGAATAGAAATCCAGTCTACCCCATGATGAAAATAGAAACGTTTATCTTCTTGAAAAATGAAACTTTTTTTTATGGATTTTGGGATTTTTTTGACAGATGTAAATTCTCTTCTTCCTCCGCTCCTAACCGCCGTAACCTGCATCAGTTCGCCGCGGCGGTCGTAAATCCTGCAGCTATACTCCCGCGCACAAAATTCCGTGAGCTCCGGAAACGGCAGGCAGCGCAGTACAAGAGGTGGAAGAAAAAAGACACATAAAATTATTGCGAGAATATAAATGGATCGCTTCGCTCCGTGCTTCGCACGGAGCTTGCAAAGACGTCGAAAAATCATACCTTTACTCTATCACAAAAAGATAACCGTCACTTCGACCAAAAACTTCCGGCTCATACATACACTCAGCCTGAACAGGTGGTGTAGGATAAATACCACGGCGGGAAGCACGGAAAGTAAAGTCAAAGAAATATCTTCCCGAATGCATTTCATCCCAGAAGAATTGAACTTCATTGTCAGTTATATTTTTATGACTTACACGACTTCGCCAGTTGTGTGAATAATCACTTTGTGCTGCAGATCCGTTTGTAACCAGAGTTGAATCCAGGATTTCGGCTCCAGAAGGAATAGGTGCACGTACAGCAACATATTCACGGGTTCTGTTAGTTTCTACAAACACCTTAGCCTTATAAATCTTTCCACTCTGTAAAGTCAGGTCACAGGTGTCTTTTGAAGTATTAATTATTTCGCCGGTATCAAAATCAGTAATCTCATAAGTGATGTTTAACCCTTCGTTTCTGGCAGCCTGACTTTCATCTGGTAAAGCGTATTTCATTTCTACTGTGTAGAAAAGATATCCGTCTCCATCTTTTTCAAAGAGAAGAGGAACTGCTTTGTCTCGTGGCAGAGAAGAAATAAACTCATCTTCAAAAGGAAGTTTTAAGGTTTTAGGTTTTGCAGTAACTCCGTTGAAGTTTTCTGTCATTAATTCTCTACCATTGAATGATACTGTTGCTTTATAATTTGTAGAATCAAGATTGCGCTTCTGGATGTAAGTATAAATTGATTCTAGCACAGCACTTGTGGTAATTGTATTCTGCCAGCGGCCCTGTGACTGTTTACTCAATAGAGTATAAATCAATCTGTCTACCATCTCATCGTTCGGATCCGCACTTACAAAGGCAGAAAGAATTGCTGCATATTGAACAGTTTCATTCTGATAACAGAACCAGAATCCACTCTTTGCTTTTTTAGAAAGAGAAACACTTCTCTGAGAAGGCTGAAGGTAAGCACGAATTTTTTTATTTATAATTTTTGCCTTTTCAATA
The DNA here is from genome assembly GCA_934699065.1 of uncultured Treponema sp. Classification (GTDB taxonomy): domain Bacteria; phylum Spirochaetota; class Spirochaetia; order Treponematales; family Treponemataceae; genus Treponema_D. The sequence continues at coordinate 41,814 of CAKUWD010000002.1, read as the reverse complement.
TCTGAGTTTGAATTGCTGTTAGAATATGCTAACGAAAGATAAGCAGCGGCATCGAGAGTCAGAGAATCAACCTGACTGTAAAGTTCTTCACGTAAAGAGTTCAGAGAATTATCTTTGAGCAGACTGAATATATAGCAGGCAAAGGCTTTGTCATAATCATAATAATTTGAATTTTCATAGCGGGTTTTATAGCTTTTTACTGCAGATGAAATATAATTTTTCAAAGCTGAAAGATTAATCGGAATATCTTCTGAAGAATAACCTCTTGTCATTGCAAGAGCATATACATAAAGAATTCTCATGCTTACAAAATCAGAGGAATATACTGATTCAGGCCAGTAACCAAAACCACCGTCTGAATGTTGATAATCCTTCCATTTTATTGTCCAGCTCTTTACACAATCTTTGATGCTGTCAACCTTAGAATCAAGTCCGAAGATATCAATATATTTGTCAAAACTAACTAACGGTAGTATGCGTGAAGACTGTTGCTCAAGACATCCATAAGGATAATCAAAAAGATAATTTACAGAGCTTCCAAGAACTCCAAGTCTTGTTGCATCTAGAGTAAATGCTAAATCACCTCGCCCTTCTTTTGCAAAGCCAGGAATTATAAGACTTTCTTTTTCGCTGCCTTTGTCAGAATCAGATATAGTTCCAGTTATAGAAGTGGTTTCATAAACAAAGGTCTTTTCAATCCTGATTGGAGAAACGAGCCGCTCATTAAGTAAGTCGGATTTTACAGTATAAACAAGATTTACCGTTCCTTCGTTTTGAGCTGCAATATCAAAGTAAACTACAGAAGACTGACCAGAAGCAACATAAACAGTATGCGTGTTGTCTCCATCAACAAAACCTTTGCCTGGAATAGTCTTACGGCCTTCCAGTTTATCCTGTTCAGTATCTTTTGTTGGAGAAAGAACTTCCAGACTTACAGTAACCTTCTGCCCCTTCTTATCGAGATTTGTTATAAGAACACCACACTCAGCCGTATCACGTTCACGTAAACGGCGTGGCTGCACCTGCTGAATATTTATAGGATTTTGAACTTTGATTTCATCTTCCTGCAGAGCAAACAAATCATCTTTCACACCAAATGCGGTAATGCGGTAAGTTGTGAGGCTGTCAGGCATTTTGAAGGTAACTGTGGCTTCACCATTTTTATCTGTAATTAAAACAGGTTCAAAGAAGGCTGTAGGACGGAAGTCTTTGCGCTCTTCTTCTTTTTCTTCATCAGTTGCATCACCACCCATGAGATTTTTTACACTGTAAGTAACCGGGTCCATAAGAAGGGCGCGTGAGTCACCACCGTAAACTCGAAGAGGGAAGTTACTCTTGTCGTAGAAGAAATCAATAGGATTAGGAACATGATAATTTATGAGATCAAGAACTCCGCGGTCTACAGCCATAGCTGTGAGTTCTGCGCCGGCGTAAGGTTTGCCGCCCTTTGTTGCCTTGAATTTGATGGTTGCAGTGTCTCCAGGTTTATAACTTGGCTTATCACATTCAATTACAACTGTAAATGAACGTACATATGGATTTATGAAAATAGGAGTTACACCATAATAACCCTTTGGCTTATCAAGATCAGGTTCGCCATATTGGTGGGTTGGAGCTCCATGACGTTCGGAATATGAAGAAACTGAAAGATAAACAACGGGAACATAATTTCCTGCGATCGGAATTTCGAGAACTTCAGCATTGTTATCAAAGTGACGAACTTCTTCTGTAAATATTCCTTCGCGTTCAAGAGTAATTAAATAGTCGCCTGCAGGGAGAGGACTTTCAAGAAGAACTCGTGCTGTTTCGCCAGGGTTGTACTGAGATTTGTCTGGGGTAAGATTCAGAGAATAAGAATTGTACTGATCGAACCAGCTTGCTCCGCTTCCAGTTACATAGAACTCATTCTTGCAGAGAACCTTATTTCCGCGGCTGTCTTTACCGGAAATTGTAAGAGTGTACCAGCCGGCAGTTTTTGGAGTAAGCATAAGATTGCCGTTTGCCTGAGCCTTAACAATTCCCTTATCATCTTCAACATCAGAACGTTCATAACGTGTATAGATTGTATCATCAACACTTTGCTCATGAACCATTGTCCAGACTTCGTGGCTTAATGAATATTCGAGTTCAGAAACTTTTTGAGGAACTTCGCTTTCGCTCATTAAATTGCCGTCAGGATTTACAAGAATGTAAGGGATTTCAAGTTTTTCTCCTGATTTAGCAAAGCCCCGGATATTTTTTGCTTTTGCCATTCCAACATAGAATTGAGCCGGATGAACAAAGATATCATTTTGTGCTGCAATTCTTTGATTTGAAACATCTGTAACATTTGATTCTACATGATAAAGATATGGTGCTCCATCTGTGATTCTTTCAGATTCGCAGAAAATAGAAGCAGTACCATCAACTCCAAGTAAGCCTTCATCATCTGAATAATAAAATCTGTCCGGATAAACGCCGGTGTAAAAACTGTAGCCCTTTGCAGCCGGATCATTTGTCTTAAAAGTTGTTGCTGCTTTGTACCAGGAAACTTCATATTTCGCTCCGCTCAAAGAACCGCCGGCAAGATAATCTGCCGAAAGGCCTGCTGTAAGTTTGTCGCCTCCAAAGTATGAAATCTCTGGAACAGTAATTGAAGATTCAAATTTTACACGTTCAAAATCTGCAATCGTAAATCTGATGATTGCTGTTTCATTCTGGTTTCCGTTTCTTGAATAGATAAGATTGTAGTAACCGCGCTCAATATCATCAGGAATTTTGAAAGAACCATAGAAGCCTCCTGATTCTGAAAGCTGGCCGGTTATCGGTTCAATAATTTCTTTCGAATCCCACCAGGCTCCTTTTGCTGTGATTGAATACCAGCCGGTGTTAGGAGCAAAACTTCCAAGCAGCTGATTGCGGTCGATTCCACGGAAGGTTACGGTTTCACCAGGTTTGTAAATTCCGCGGTCTACGAACATAAAGGTTCGCTGCTGTGGTGTTCGTGCGCGTTCAAGAGAAGCTGTGCTTACGCCTTCGCGCCATGAGTTGTGAGAACTCGGAGCAAAGGCCGCTTTATCATTTCCATTTACAACATAAACAAAAGAATCCCTGTTTTCGTTTTGAATCTGCTCAATTTCTTTTTCGCTATAGTTGATTACAGCAAGTCCATTTTTATTTGTACGACCTTTTGCATACAGCTTATCATAGGTGCTTTCATTACCGTAAACAAAAATTTCTTTTGGATTATACTTTCCGTTATTCCATTCCTGATAGTCATTAAGATTATGAACAATGTAAACCTCTGCGCCTTCCACAGGTTTTCCGGTAGAAAGACTTCGAACCATTACAACTGCTTTGTTAATAGACATACGGGCAGTAATTCCAAGATCAGTAACCTGAACAACTCCATTCATAGATTGCTGTTCATTTCTATATTCTTTACGCCAGTAGTTGTAAGCATTGTAATTTACATTTGCTTCATAACGAACAAAGCCAAAACTATCATCAAGGAAAGGATCAAGATTAAGCTCCTGGAAGTTCCGTTGATTTTTTTTACCCACGTCTAAATCATAAAAAGCAGCTTCATTTTTATTAAAGCTGTATAATCCGTTTCCGGAAGGTCGGTCTGTTTTTTGAAGATAATAATTTCCGGAACTAAGATTCTGATGCTCGAAAATCATTTTATGAGGGAATTGTGCTTCTAGCATCGTTGTTCCATAATTCTGGAATTTTACATAAGCTTTTTCCTGCGGAGTTTTAAAAGAATATTCTTTTTGCTCTGAAGAAAATGTCTGCCCGAATTTATCTTTAAGTCCAGCTCCAAAACGGATTGTGTGATTCTGATTATAATCAAAAGGAAGATTACAGATTTTTACATAATGTCCATTTACAACAATATTATCCTCAGTAATGCTTTTGTCATCATCATAAGTAACATTACTAACTAACGATAGTTTGTCTGGAGTCTGTGAAAAATAAACAGTTAACGGCCATTTATATTTGGCAGAAGAGTATTCTGTCATTTCAGGAAAGTGATTTATTACGAAAGGTTTTAGAGTTGAGTAACTTTCTGTTTTTCCGTTTACATCAGTTACAACTATCTCAGAATTATGTGGTACAGTACCTTTTATTTCAACTAAAAAAGTATTGGTACGATTTGTTGCTTCATCATATTCTGCATTGTTTGACCACATCTTAAAAATATCTTTATATACAGGTTGAATATCATAATCAGTTTTCTGATTATTTATGCTGATTATAAGATTTTGCTTTATAGCTTCTATATTTGTTGTGTAATTAGTTCGCATTACAAAACGGTTTTCGTAAGGAGGAAGAGCACCTGTATTCCAGTCAAAGGCACAGTCGCTGTCTTTAATATATCCACCCCAAAGATTTATAACTTCAATTGCTTCAGCCTGAGTATAAAAGACAGTTTCGCCGGTAAGCTTCTTTCCACTGGTAGATTTTATATTTGGATTGATAGAAATTTTATAGCGGATTGTAGGGTCGGCAGGTTGATCTGCTTCGAAGCTTAAATGTCTGGAACCATACCATCGGAAAGTTCCGGGTAGAGAAGGTTCAATTGTCATAATCTCAGAAGTAGTTTCAGGTTTATCTAGGGCCTGGAGAGATTTTGCCGGACGAGAAAAAATCACATAAAAAGAAGGATGGTTTTCTCCTGCTACAATTTTTTCCTGGGGTCCCCAATCTTCAATATAGAAGTCTTTTGAACTGTCATCTTTTTCAGTTTCATCAGAAGGCTTATATTCCTGAAGAGCTGCCTTCTTTGTAACATACTTTGTCAAATAATCCGAAAGCTTTCTGATTCCCGGAACATATGATTCGTTTTTATCATTTTTATCAGAAGAAGTTTTTCCTTTCTTTTTTGAAGTTTTTGCGTTTTGTGAATTATCAGAAAAATATGAATCCGGATACTCAGGAGTATAGTCAAGGGCAAAGAATTGACTCACAGAATCAAAGTTGACCTGATTTTTTTCATTGGTTTCCAGATGAAGAGAATTGCGTTCCTTATATTCTGGATAATCTTCTGAATATGAATTTGGATTAAAAGAAACGCCGGAATACTTTACATTCTTTCCGGAATTTCCTGGACTCTTTGCAGCAGAAATAGATTCATTTGCAGAAGAAGAATTTGTTTTACTTGAATCAGATTTTTTGCAACTACCGAACGTTAGGATAGAGGCAAACACAAGGAGAGAAATAAAGAGAGTCTTTTTCATATGAACCTCTAAATGTTATTTATTTAGAAAAATTGTGATTTATTGTCTTGATTTCTTCATTCTTTCTTTTTCTGCGTACATGGCTTTGTCGGCATAGGCTATAAGCTCTTCAACGCAGTTCCCGTTTGTCGGGTAAACAGCAAGTCCTACCGATGCAGAAATATCGGCAAGAACATGGGCAGAAAGGCGGGCAGGAACGTTCAGAACAGCACGTATTCGTTCAACGGTGCTGCTGTAATCTGTTCCTGTTTTTTTACCACGGAAAATAATAATAAATTCATCACCACCAAATCGGGCAATAATATCTTCCGGACGTACAGATTCCATCAGACGTTTTGCAACTTTTGAAAGTGCAGCATCGCCGATAGTATGCCCGTAATTATCATTTATCTGTTTGAAATTATTCATATCAATAAAGCAGACTGCAACCTGAGAGTCATTGCGTTTTGCATAATCAAGTTCTTTTTTTAGGGAGAAGATTGCAGTTTGTTTTGTGTAAAGTCCTGTAAGCTGGTCCAGAGTTGCAAGCTGGGCCAAACGGATATTACTCTGGCGGAGTTTTAAGAAGAGCAGAGTCAAAATTGTAAAGGCACAAATCAAAAGGAGAGATAAAGTTCCCAGAACAAGGACAAGATGAACATTTACCCAGTGTCCGTCAGGTGCAATCGCAAAATACAAGTTTGCTTCAGAAAGATTAATACGAACACAAATTGGTTTATAGAGCAGATTAAAATCAGTTCCATAAATTGTTTCATAAACATCCGTATTATTTTTTTGTTTGTAAATAGAATAAATATAACCGCGGGCCGTAAGGGCAGAAAGGTTTACATTTTCTGAAAGAAAAGAAAGTTTTCCGTCCTCGCTGTTTCGCTCAATTTCCGAAACACAAATTACAGCAAGATTTTCTGCTTCCAGTTTTCTGGAACGGACAGAACCAAATGATTCATAAATGCTGATATCAGTAAAAATCAAAACAAGAGCAAGGAAAACTGCAATTACAAAAATGAAATCTTTTTTCATAAGACGGCTTAGAGTCGAAATATCATACGTTTTTTTCTCAGGACGTTTTGTTTCCATATTATTTTATTATAATGCTGTTTTTTTAAGATTTCAATTTACAACATCATACATTTTTGATATTATAGCCCGAACGTTGAAATTTAGGGTTCCTACAGCCAGCGTTGGCGGATCGCTCGCAGCCATGATTCCTGATTGTTGATTTGCTGCGAATACACCGGTTATTTTTTCATTACAGGTGGTAATGTTAATGTTTAATCGAAACGATTATGTCAGCGATAAGGACTGGCAGCGTTTTCTCGACTTTTCTAAAGATTTGGAAACTCCAAACATCGTAATCAATCTCAACACAATCAAGCAGAATTTTATTCGTCTTAGAGATTCTTTCCCTTATGCCCGCATTTTTTATGCTATGAAGTCTAACCCAGGTGAACCAGTACTTCAAATGCTCGCAGAAATGGGGTCATGCTTTGATATTGCTTCACGCTATGAGCTTGATATGATTACAAAGTATGATGTTTCGCCGGACCGTCTTTCTTACGGAAACACAATTAAAAAGGCTAAGGATATCAAATACTTTTACGACAAGGGCGTTCGTATGTTTGCTACTGACAGCAAAGATGATCTTAAGGAAATTGCAAAGAACGCCCCAGGCAGCCGCATTTATGTGCGTATCCTCGTAGAAAACTCAGTCAGTGCAGACTGGCCGCTTTCCCGCAAGTTCGGTTGTCATCCGGATATGGCATACGATCTTCTCGTTCTTGCCCGCGACCTTGGCCTTACACCATATGGAATCAGTTTCCACGTAGGAAGCCAGCAGCGCGATATTGGTCAGTGGAACGATGCTATTGCAAAAGTAAAATATCTTTTCACTTCTCTCGAAGAAGAAGAAGGAATCCGCTTGAGCATGATTAATATGGGTGGTGGTTTCCCAGCTAGTTATATTGAACCTACAAATACACTTGCTGAATATGCAGCAGAAATTACCCGCTACATTCAGGAAGACTTTGGTGATGATATTCCGGAAATTATTCTTGAGCCTGGTCGTTCACTCGTTGGAGACAGCGGAATTTTAACTTCGGAAGTAATTTTGACTTCACGCAAAAACAATACTGCCCTTGCACGTTGGGTTTACGTTGATGCCGGAAAGTTCAACGGCCTTATCGAAACCCTCGACGAGTCAATCAAATATCCTGTTGTAACCAGTCGCGACAAACCAGGCGAAAAAGAAGGTATTGTAATCATCGCGGGCCCAACCTGCGACAGCATGGACATAATGTACGAGGATGCAAAGTACAAGCTGCCGATTTCCCTGAAGGCCGGCGACAAGCTCTACTGGCTTTCAACAGGAGCCTATACTTCAACTTATGCCTCGGTAGCGTTTAACGGCTTCCCACCTATTAAGACATATTTTATGAAGTAAAGGAGGAAGGGAAAGCCTTCCCCTCGCTTCAGCCCGCTTCGCGGTCTTCCGCTACCCCTTCTCCTAAGGGGGCTTGGCCCCCTTAAAATCCCCCACCGTTTTGTTTCTATTCTTCCAGTTTTTTCAAATCTTCTTCTTTGTAAATATCATAATAATATTTATAAACGAGGAGGGCTCTTAGGGCAAACAAGAGAGAATATATGAGGCCGAAAAATCCGCCAATAAACAGAACGCCGCCAACATAGGGAACAGGAAGTTTATCTGTAAGAATTATTGCGATTATACACAAAATGCAAAGTAAAAATCCTGTGATATAATCGCTTTGCCATTTTTTTCGGGATTTTATAATCAGCCGTCCTTCTTCGTATCGGTTGGCATCAACCTTGGGCATTGTCTGAATGATGATGTTTAACAACATTGAATTCATATAGAGCCTCCACATTTTTTGAATAAAGTTTATTTAATTTAAGTATGAAGCCAATTTTATGAATTGTAAAGAAAAACAAGAGAAAGCAGATTTTCTTGATTTATCAAAATTATTTGTACATAACCAGAAGAACACTAACTGCGGCCAGCAGAAAAATCATGTACACCAGTACAAGAGGCGAGGCTATCTGAGGGAAGCTTATGAGCATAAAGCCCAGGACGAGAGTTAGTGCGCCTAAACCTAATGCAACGTAACCGCTGGCTTTTGCGCGGAGTTGATTTTTGCGTAGATTTTCCGGCGACTTGTCTGCAGCGGCTTCGTTGAGTTTATCCAGGAAATCTGGTAAGAGAAAATATACACCGGCGGCGCAAAATGCAACCCCGGCGATAAAGAAAAGAATTATCAGAATCATATAAACTTCCTAAGGCGGGAGATGCTGAAATGTCATCCTGAACTTGTTTCAGGATCAGCATGACCTCACACTTTTATCATGGAATATGAATTACCTCGCGAGGTTTTGCTCCGTTTGCAGGACCGACAATTCCGCGTTCTTCCATTTCCTCAACAAGGCGGGCCGCACGGTTGTAGCCAATCTTCAGGCGGCGCTGCAGGTAACTTGCGCTGGCCTTGCCGCTTTGAACAACAATTTCAAGAGCCTGGTCGTACAATGGATCATCGTCGTCCATTGGTTCGCCAAAGAGGTCACGTGCTCCTTCTTCGTCATCATCATCTGTGAAAATTTCTTCGTCGATGTAGTCCGGTTCACCGTAGTCTTTTACAGCGGTAACTACATTTTCAACTTCCTGGTCGCTAACAAAGGTTCCCTGAATTCGGATTGGAGCCGGATCCACTGCAGAAGCGTAAAGCATATCACCACGGCCAAGAAGTTTTTCGGCACCTACTGTATCAATAATGATATTAGAGTCTGTACGGCTGGCAACCATGAAGGCAATTCTGGTTGGAATATTTGCCTTGATAAGACCTGTAATTACGTTTACAGAAGGACGCTGGGTTGCAAGAACAAGATGAATACCAACGGCGCGGCTCATTGCTGTAAGGCGGGCTACGATATTTTCGAGTTCCTTTCCACTGGTTGCCATGAGGTCGGCAAACTCATCAATAATAACAACGATGTATGGCAGCTTTTCTGTACAGATTTTCTGCTCTTTAATTTTTTTGTTGTAGTTAGAAATATCACGTACACCCATTCCATCAAGCAAAGCATAGCGGCGTTCCATTTCGCATAGACACCACTGAAGGGCCTGCAGCGCTTTCTTTGGCTCTGTAATTACTGGAGTCAAAAGGTGCGGGATATTATTGTAAAGTTTGAGCTCGACAACCTTAGGGTCAACAAGAATCATCTTTACATCTTCAAAGCTTCTCTTATACAAGATAGAAAGAATGAGTGAGTTTACACAAACAGACTTTCCGGAACCGGTTGCACCGGCAATCAGCATATGTGGTGTTTTTACAAGGTCAATCAGCTGGGCCTTTCCGAGAATATCTTTTCCGAGTACAACAGGCACGGCCATCTTCTTCCATTCAGGCAAATCCATTTCTATGATTTCGCGGAAGCCGACTACCGATCGGTTTCGGTTTGGAACTTCAATACCAACAGCCTGTTTTCCAGGAATTGGCGCAACGATGCGGACTGACTGAGCGGCAAGGCTGAGAGCGATGTTATCCTGAAGGGCAACAATCTTACTAAGCTTTACGCCAGGCGCCGGTAAAATCTCGAACATTGTAACAACCGGACCTTTTTTGATTCCGATAATATCAGCTTCAATATTAAACTCTGAGAGAGTCTGCTTAAGGTTGAGAGATGCCTGTTTTGTTGCATCGTCGATAATCCAGTACTGGTCATCTTTATATGCTGTGAGCAAATCTGACGGAATAACATAAGGGCCTTTTTTTGTGGCACGATTTGTCTTTGGAGGATTTGCGGCAATTTCTTTTGTATGAGGACGATTTTCTTCCTGCTGTGCATTAAAGAAATCAGAAAGTTCGTCTTTTGTAAGATTTGTTGCGCCACCATGCAATGGCCCGTTTGCAGCTGATGCCGAAGCCGGAGCTGGAGCAGTGGCTGGTGCTTTTGCAGGCATCTCTTTTCTGATATCAGCATCCATGTCTTTGAAAACACTTGCTGCTGCAGTTGAAATATTTACTTCTTCCTCTTCTTCAGCCTGTTCCTGCTGCTGTGCAAGCTGGTTGAAGATTTCAGGATTGTCTTCGTATTCTTCTTCAGAGTCAGAATCAGATTCTTTTTCTGCCTGATAAGGATCTTCGATTTTTGGAGCAGTTTTCTTTGTATCTACATTCTCAAAATAGTTATAGAGATTTTCTTTGGTTGCAATCTTTGGAGATTCTTCTTCATTGAAATATGAACCTACCGAACGGTAGTTTTCATTTTCTGTTGTTTCTGATTTTTCCTGCTTAGTGAGGATTGCTGGCTTGGTATTAATGGCCGGCTCTTCCAAATCAAAAGAAGGGAAAGGAAGTGTTTCATCTTCTACATAGTCATCGCCAGAAGCTTCCGGTTCAGGTTTAGATTCAAAAACAGCATCATCCTTTATTTGAATTCGTGTAGGATATTTTGGTTTTTCTGTTACCGACTGATCAGGAGTTTTTTTTTCCGCCGCACCCTCAGAATCTGAACCATCGTCCAGAACAATCTTGTGAGGATAAAGAGGATTTTCTACAACTGAATCAATATAGCGTGTTGTTGCATAAGGATCATTTTTTGGTTCATACACAACATCTTCTACAGTTTCATCTTCAGCTTTTGATGCTTCAGGTTCAGATGCAGCTGCGCTTTCAGAAACAGTTTCTGTTTTTTCTGCCTGTGGTTCAACGGCATCTTTTGGAGGAAATTCCAATGCAGGATCATTCTCATCAAAATCAGCATCGTATTCAGGTGGAAGATTTTCCGGTTTTGGAGGAAGATTATTCCACTCAAGTTCTTCCTGAGGTGCAGTAAGTGCCGCAAACTCTTCATTTGTAAGAGATGGTGCTTCTGGCTTTTGTGCAAGAGCATAAACTTCGTCATCTACTGTTGGAGCAGATGATTCTTCTACAGCAGTTTCCTCTGGCTCTTCTTCGTAAGAATCAACTTCATCAAGAATTTCATCAAAGATGGTTGCTTTCTTTTCTGTGCCGTCTTCTTCGTAATCATCATCAGAATAATCATCTGAATCGCTGTCATCTGATTTTTTGAATTTATTCTTTAATTTGTCAAAGATAGATTCTTTAGGAACTTTGATTTTTGAAAGCTTATTGAATTCTGGAAGATTTTCACTTTCTGAATTCTCTGCATTTTCCGCTTCCTCAGCAACAGTTTCAGAATTCTCTTCATCTTTCGGCAAAACAAGAGATCTCATTTTAGGTTTTCGCAAACGATCAGCAATAATGCCTGTTCCCAAAAATTCGATAATAACGAGCATAACACCCGTTACAAGAGCAATAAGAATTTTTACAATTGCGAAAGATGAATGATCTACCTTAACAATAGAACGAACAATGCTTTCTGTAACTACGCAGGTAAAAAATGGTACAAGCGCAGTCAAAAGACGAAGCGTTTTACGTGCAGTCCACTTAGAAGCAAAGCACGAAAGACCAGCAACCAGCAGAAATCCCGGAATCAAAATGCTGCAAAAGCCGTAAACGGAGTACAGCATATCTCCGAGTAAATACAAAATATTATTATGCCCTGGCCCGGTAACTCCGTAATCCAAAGGGAGAAGAATCAAACTGATTGAAAATAAAGCCGCCAGCATCAGCAAAGCGACTCCGGTTATGAAACTAGACTTATTAGATGCTCTCATAGTTCCATTATCGGAATAATAAAAAAAGATTTTAGGATTTTTAAGAGAGATTTTCTTTCATTTTTTTGTTGTCCGTTACGTGCAAAAAAGGTTATAATTAAAGGCATGAAAGCTTCTACAATTAAAACTGTTGGAATTTTGACTTCGGGTGGAGATGCGCCAGGGCTAAATGCTGCAATTCGTGCGCTTTGTATTTCTGGAAAAAATAATTACGGAATGAAGTTTATTGGTATTCGAAACGGATACCGCGGGCTCATAGATAACGACACGTTCAAGATGGATGAGCTTGATCTTGAGCCGCTGATTTCGCAGGGGGGTACAATACTTGGAACATCCCGCGTAAAGCCATTTAAAAATCCTGTACCTGATCCAAAAACTGGACTTTTGCCGGTAGATGGAATCAAAGAAACTTTCAAGAAAAATAAACTTGATGCACTTGTGTGTCTTGGTGGAAACGGAACAAATACAACAGCGTCTTTGCTTTCAGAAGCGGGTTTCAATGTAATTGGTATGCCAAAAACAATTGACAATGATATTGTAGGCACCGACGAAACCTTTGGTTTTCATACAGCAATTGATGTAGCAACTCACGGAATTGAAGCAATCAGAACAACAGCAAAGAGTCACAGCCGTGCAATGGTTGTTGAGATTATGGGACACAAGGTTGGCTGGCTGGGACTTTATGCAGGACTCGCCGGCCGTGCAGATGTAATTCTTCTGCCTGAAATTCCTTATGATATTAAAAAGATTGCAAAATACATGAAGGCTAAAAAAGCCAAGGGCCAGAACTATTTTATTATTGCCTGTTCGGAAGGTGCGATTGATCTGGATGAAGCAAAGCTTGGTAAAAAAGAATTCAAAAAAGCCAGAGAGTCTATGCCTCAGTCGGTTGGCTTCCGGGTTGCAAAAGAAATAGAAGAGGCTACAGGAATTGAAACAAGAACCAGCGTGCTCGGTTATTTACAGCGTGGCGGAGATCCTGCTCCTTATGACAGAATTCTTGCAACAAAGCTTGGTAATGCGGCAGCAGATTTCCTTGCAGAAAAACGTTTTGGAAATCTAGTTGCTGTAAAAAACGGCAGTATTGTTGCAACTCCACTTTCTGTAGTTGCAGGCCGTGTAAAAGAAATTACGGAAAAAGATCCTGTGCTAAAAGCTGCGCGTGAATTGGGAATCTGTTTTGGTGACTAAGATGGGAGAACTGAAATGCCACCGTTGCGCTGTTTGCGATGGGTATGGTTGTCCTGGTATGTTGCCCGGACTCGGCGGTGTTTTTGAGGGAAAAAATTTTCAATTAAATTGTGAAGGCTGGCATGAACTTTTTGATGCGGCACTTGCTCGTGGACTGGGAGATGAAATACGTGCAATTTCAGTTTGTCCGCAGCAGCTGCGTTGTGGCCCGGTTACCGGTGCTGTTGAAAACATTGGCTATGCCAGAGAAGCAGATTTTTATCTTCCTTACTTAAGCAATGCAGCGAAGGCAGGCTTTGGCCTTTGTGTAGGAGATGGCTGTCCCGACGAAAAATTAAAGCTGGGGGTGGCTGCAGTGAAAGAGTTGAATCATACGATGGTTGCGGTTCCTGAGCTTGTAGAAGGGGGCGAAACTACAGCAGAGTCGACCACCGTAAAGGCAGCCTTTTTTCTAAAACCTTATCCGCAGGAAAAACTTTTTGAACGTATTGAATGGATTCGTCCTTACGCTTCTCATATTGGAATTGATATTGATTCTTATAATATTGTAACGATGCGTAATCTGGTAAACCTGGAGCGCAAAACAGCTGCCCAACTCGAAGACTTTCGAAATCATACAAAACTGCCCTTTGTAATTAAAGGTGTGTTTACAGAAGATGATCTGGCTCTTGTTCGCGAAGTTCAGCCAGATGTAGTTTATATTTCTAATCACGGTGGTCGTGTTGAAACTCGGATTGGAAGTACGGCACAGTTCCTTGCAGAAAGAGCTTTAGAGCTTAAAAAATACTGTAAAGAGATTTGGGTAGACGGAGGAATCCGTACAAAGCAGGATGTCCAGACAGCGCTTTATTATGGCGCCGATCAGGTAATTGCCGCGCGGCCGCTAATCCGCGCAACTTTTGATGATCATTACGCGAAGACTGTGAAGGAACTTACGTCATGCTGATCCTGAAACAAGTTCAGGATGACAGAAAATCTAAAATTTAACTTCGTAACCACCGTATGTAGCCAAAAGGCTGATGCGGTCTTCAATACCTACAATATTAAAAATCTGATGCATTCGGTTTTTAAGGGTACCAACGGTAATGCCTGAATCAGCGGCAATTTCTTCATAACGTCTTTCTTCAAGAATCTGTTTAAGCCATTCCTTATCACGATTTGTGAGTTCCGGATACTGCGAAAGATCCCATATTCTGGCGTGCTTGGTAGTATAGAGAAATCTGAAAAAACTGACTGAAAAGAATAAAGTTACAAAGAATACCAGTGTATAGCCAATTGCATAAATCAGTGAATTGATAAGTACATCAACTCCATACATTAAACTGTGCCCAATAAGAATATAATTGATAAGAACGGCAGAAATAATTTTTGGAAGTCTGTGGTATCTGAAAAAACCAAGGAAAACAAGACAAGATACACCCATCAGATATAAAAGCTGCCCAATTGGATATTTTACTATTGTGTCAACAATCATGATTTTAAATGAGTATAGAAAAGATATTATTGAAAATAATACAAAATGCCGTGGAACAAAAATAAGAATAATGAAGAAAATAAGACATATAAGATCTATAATTGCAGTATTCAAATCTGACATCAAAAAAGTAATTACACTAGTAATTTCTTGAATTTCCAGAGTAAAGCCGGTACGTAAAAATAATCTTATAATACATAGGATCTCTACGACAATACCATCAAGACAAAAGAATCGTATAAGGTTTTTAGAAGTTTTTGAAAAATTAATTTCTCTCATATTTTTAACTGCCCTTTATAATATGACTACAATCATATCGTAAAATTAAAAAAAATTCAAAAAAAACTTGACATTTCGATTTATGGATTGTATTATGTGCTTAATACAATGGTACAAATGAGGTAAATATGGAATACCAGTTTACAAATGATAAACCGATATATCTTCAGCTGATTGACTATTTTAAGGCGCAGATTATTTCCGGCGAACTTGCAGAGGGAAGTCGTCTTGATTCAGTCAGAGACCTTGCGGTCAAAGCTAAAGTTAATCCGAACACCATGCAGAAGGCTCTTTCCGAACTGGAAAGAATGGGGCTGGTTCGTACTGAAAGAACTTCAGGACGTTTCATTACAGACGATAAGGAAAAAATCAAAAGTATGAAAGAAGAACTCGCAAAAACAGAAATTGAAGAATTTCTTGATAAAATGAAATCTCTTGGTTTTGATAAAGAAGAAGTAATCAAAATTATTAATGAAGCATAGGAGAAGAGATGATGGAAACTGTTCTAGAATGTAAAAACCTTACAAAAAAATACATAACAAAAACTGCACTTAAAGGAATTGATTTGTCTGTTCCAAAGGGTGCAATAGTTGGTTTGCTTGGACCAAATGGAAGCGGTAAAACTACCTTGCTTAAACTTGCTGCCGGACTTTTAAAACCAAGTTCTGGTGAGATTTTTGTATGTGGTCTTAAGCCTGGTGCTGAATCAAAAGAGATAGCTGCTTATCAGCCAGATCGTGTTTACCTGAACGACTGGATGACAGTAAATGACCTTGTTCAGATGATGGCAGATTTTTATAAAAACTTTAATAGAAACAAAGCTTATGAAATGCTGACTAGTCTTAAAATTGAAAAGAGTGAAAAATTAAAAAGCCTCTCGAAAGGAACAAAAGAGAAGGTGCAGCTGATTTTGACTATGAGCCGTGAAGCTCCTCTTTATATGCTGGATGAACCGATTGGTGGAGTTGATCCTGCTGCAAGAGATTATATTCTTAATACAATCATTTCAAACTATAGCGAGAATGCAACTGTAATTCTTTCTACTCATTTGATCAGCGATATTGAACCGGTTTTGAATTATGTGCTTTTCCTTAAGGAAGGTAAAATAATTCGTGAAGGTGATGTTGATGATATTCGGGAGGAAAAGGGCATGTCTATAGATGCGCTTTTCCGCGAAGAATTCAGATGTTAATGAGCAGAGAGTTTGCTAACTAACGATAGTTTGTTATAGGAGTGAAAGAGATGACAGATAAAAAAATAATAAGAAATCCCTTCCCTTGGATTGGAAAGGTTTTTAAATATGAAATGAAACATACAGTAAGAATCCTTTTACCGGTTCTTATTGCAATTCTTGCAATAGCTGTAATTCTAGGTTTGTGTGTGCCGGTGACTAGTGACGGACATCTGGATTGGCATTTCTCATTTAATATTGATGGTAATGAAAATGCAATAAATGGTCTTGTGGCTTTCTTTTTTATGATTTACTGGATACTGGTAGTTGTTTCTGCAGTAGTTACTATCAGTGTTATTACTAAGCGTTTTAAAAATGGACTTTTAGGCGATGAAGCATACCTGAATCTTACCTTGCCTGTAACAATTGGAGAGCATCTTTGGGGACGCATTTGTACTGTTGTAGTCTGGGATTTAATTTATACAGCCGTAATGCTTATTTCTTTTGTTTTGGTTTTCATCAAGAATCTTAGTCTGATTAATCTTGAAGAAGGCTGGCAGGTTTTGTTCTTTGGTTTCCTTCTTTTTGATATGACCTGGTCATTGTGTTTAATCCTTTTTATATATCTGGTAAATGCTCTTGGACATTTGTCAAAGAAACATAGAACACTTGTAAAGCTCGCAGCAATTATCATTATTATCAGTTTGACTTCAAGATTTATGGGATCAATTAATTTTGATTATCTCAATGAGATTTATGATTCTACTACGATATTATACTGGAATGCACTCTTTGGTTTAATTTTATCTGTTATTTATGGTGCGGTAACTTATTGCATTTTGAAACTGAAGTTGAACCTGGAGTAATGGATTGCCACGTCGCTGCGCTCCTCGCAATGACGCAAATGCTTCGTCATTGCGAGCACTAAGTGCGAAGCAATCCATTTTTAATAATACGCGATAGTATATCGCCCGCACTCTTCAAAGCCGAGTTTCCGGTAGAGATTGAAGGCGGGCATATTTTTTTCCTTTACAAAAAGAACCGGATGTTTGTGTGCGCGAAGCGAGCGGTTACAAAGGGCCTGGACGAGGGCTCCTGCATAGCCGTTTCGACGGTAGAGCGGGTGAGTATAAACTCCACCAATCTGAACACAATTAATTCCAATCGCATTTGTATTAGCCTTAGCTACAATGTCGCCGTCAAAAGTTAGCGCAAAGCAAAGCTGATTTTTGAGGAGATTGCGCAGGGTGATGTCTACTTCCGCATCAGAGATTTGCCTTCCGGGAACTGCAACTTCATCTTTCATATAATCTTTTTGAAGGGGATGCAAGATTTCCATATCGTGTTCTGTGCAGCGGATAATTTCTTCGCCACCAGAAAGCCCGGTGGTTGAGTAGTCCGAAGGACGTATCGAAACCTGTTGCGACTTTGGTGGTTTCGATACACCAGCTTCGCTGGCACTCAACCACCGCATCATAATATAAGAATAAATAATTTTTGGTGGTTGAGTAGGCGCAGCCGTATCGAAACCACCATTTACCGAATTAAAAACATCAATCAGAAAATCTGTAGCAATTTTTTCTCCACTTATGCAGCGGACCGGCTTTTTCAGAAAATAGGGAAGCTGGGCCTTGAGAAAATCAGCTTCAAGCCGGCTGGGGTCAGGAATGCAGTGGTAGAGGGTAGAATCAAGATTAATAATACCGAGCAGGCCGGTGGTTTCGGTGGTTGAGTAGGCCGGAGGCCGTACGGTCCCTGAGCCCAGTCGAAGGGTCGAAACCACACTGTTATCAGACTCGGCAATGAAAAAAAGTTTGTCAGATTTGCGGCGCACAAGAGAGGCAAGCGAAACACAGGTTTCTTCGTATGGGGCTATAAATTGTTGTGCCGCAAGAAAATCTTGCGGCGTTTCAACTGGAATTAATTTCATCTTTTATGTGTTACAGTTCCATCCTGATTCACTATGGTTTTGGAACCGTCCGGATTTTTGTATTCAATTTCATCGTCACCAAGGGCATAGGTGTAGGTTCCTCCTTTTCCATCTGGTAGAATCAGGCAAGAAGTAAGTAAGCCTGTTGCAAGCAGCAGGCTCGCAATTAAAATAATTTTTTTCATAAGGCCTCCGTAACCAGATGGTTTCGATATACCAGCTTCGCTGGCACTCAACCACCGAATCGTCTTATAAGGATATACAATCTACGGTGGTTGGAGTAGTACGGTGCTAAAGCACCTATCGTATCGAAACCACAATCAATTAATTTCTGAACGAATGAATTGGAGCCGGAATACGACCGCCGCGGTTGATAAAGTCTGCGCAGCCGAACTTACTTACAGGCATTACAGGGCAGCCACCAAGAAGTCCGCCGAACTCTACCCATTCCCCAGCTTTCTTTCCAGGAGCCGGAATAAGGCGGCAGGCAGTTGTCTTGTTGTTTACCATACCGATTGCAAATTCATCAGCAAGAATACCAGAAATTGTTGTAGCAGGAGTATCACCAGGAATTGCAATCATATCAAGTCCTACAGAGCAAACAGTTGTCATTGCTTCAAGCTTTTCAAGGCAGATAGAACCATTTTTAGCAGCTTCAATCATACCTTCATCTTCTGAAACCGGAATAAAGGCACCGCTGAGACCTCCAACGTTTGTAGAAGCCATTACACCGCCCTTCTTTACCATATCAGTAAGCATAGCGAGGGCGGCTGTTGTTCCAGGGGCACCACAGCCTTCAAGACCAATTTCTTCCAGAATGCGGGCAACAGAGTCGCCAACAGCAGGAGTAGGAGCCAATGACAAATCCAGAATACCAAAATCAACACCAAGACGTTTAGCGGCTTCGCTTCCAACAAGCTGACCCATACGGGTAATCTTAAAGGCCATTTTTTTGATTCCGTCTGCGAGTACGTTGATTGGCTGACCTTTATACTCGCGGGCAGCAGCAAGAATTACACCAGGGCCAGAAACTCCAACGTTGATTACACAATCAGCTTCTCCAGGACCGTGGAAGGCACCTGCCATAAACGGGTTGTCCTCAGGAGCGTTACAGAAAACTACAAGCTTTGCGCAGCCGTTAACTTCGCAGTTCTTAGAAACGTCCGCTGTCTTTACAATAGTCTCACCCATCAGTTTTACGGCATCCATATTGATACCAGACTTTGTGCTTCCAACATTGACGCTTGAGCATACAAAATCAGTTGTAGCCAGGGCTTCTGGAATTGAGTCAATCAAAATGCGGTCTGCAGGAGTAATTCCTTTTTGAACGAGGGCAGAAAATCCGCCGATAAAGTTTACGCCAAGCTCGTGGGCACAGCGGTCGAGAGTCTTAATATATGG
This sequence comes from uncultured Treponema sp., assembly GCA_934699065.1. Taxonomy (GTDB): domain Bacteria; phylum Spirochaetota; class Spirochaetia; order Treponematales; family Treponemataceae; genus Treponema_D. Next base: position 22,458 of record CAKUWD010000002.1, on the reverse strand, counting down.
AACGTAATTCTTAGCTTCACTTGCACCGGCAACCAGGGCAATTGGAGTTACAGAAATTCGTTTGTTGATGATAGGAACACCAAATTCCTTTTCAATATCCTGACCAGTTTGAACAAGCTTGCCGGCCTTTTTCATAATCTTATCGTAGATTTTGTCGCAGGCACGCTTGCTGTCTGAATCAGCACAATCCAGAAGCGAAATACCCATTGTAATACAGCGGATATCCAGCTTCTGGCGCATAAACATATTTACAGTTTCCTGAATTTCGTTTGGTGAAAAAATCATATCGTTGTCCTATAAAAGATTTTAATCAGTATACAACGGAATTAAAGGAATGATAATAGGGGGTGTGTTGGTTAATAAAAAAGGCTGACCAAAGGTTTGTGTTGGCCAGCCAGGGAAAGGAATTTATGGTCTATATGGTCGAACCCGATGTGGTCTTGGCGGACGTGGTGGTGTAACATATACAGTACGAGGAGGTGTTGTTATTGCGTGGAATACTCCGCCGATTATACTGCCTACGACAATTGCTCCAAGAATATCGTCTGCATCAACAGAATCTTCAACAACTACTGTTTCAACTTTTACATCACTTGGCTTTTCTGCATAGTAGTCTTTAGAAACTTTCTGCTTAGCTTTTCCAATTACAGTATCATCATAATTATCAATAAGCTTTGCACTGATGATATAATTAGGTCCATCTACTTCAATTTTACCGGTACAGATATAATCAGCTTCATCTGCTTTTGCTACGACTTCTACAATGTCTGTACAGTAAAGTGAGAATTGAACAGATTTAGAAATCTTTTTACGTTCGTTGTTTCCTAGGTCTGAATTAAAAACTTTAACTGCTACTGTAGCTCCTTCATCATCAAAATCTTTAAGAAGCTTTTCAATGAGGGAATCAAAAGGGTCTGCATTTGAAGAATCTGCGAAAAGGAAGCCTGCAGAAACTGTAAATAAAATCAATAGAATAGAAAGAATTCTTTTCATTTTTTTCTCCTGTTACTAATTATAACAGATATAAAGAGAAAAAGTGTCACTTTTATTTACTGATTTTTATCCAGTTCCAGAAAGCCGGATCTTCCTGACCTATGCGCCAGAATCCCATTTTTTGAATGCCGGCATCTTCATAGAGTCTTGCCAGCTGTAGTACAGACCAGGTATCGTTGAAATAACCGGTTACTTCAACTTCGGCAGTGTATTTAAAAGTTGGGATATCTTCATCATAATTAACTTCAGTAACCTTATGTTCGGTCATGATTCGGTTTGCGCCGCTGAAATACCAGGCACCGGCAGTTGTTTCGTTTGCCCAGGTTCTTCCATAAAATGGTAATCCCATAACGAGTTTTTTTGGTGGAATTGCTTTTTGAGCATATTCCATAACTTTACGGCACCATTCTACGGAAGCTACAGCACCAGGTTTACTTGTAGACCAGTGTTCATCATAAGCCATAACAAAAACCCGATCGCAGTAATTTGCAATTTCTGCGTAAGGATAAATATCTTCTGAAAGCAGCTTAAAGCGGGCTGGTACACAGATTGAAAACCATTTTGCTTTTCCAAGCATATAGCGGAGATCTGAGCAGAAGGTAATAAAGTTTTTGCGGTCGCGGGCTGGTACAAGTTCAAAATCTATCTGAACACCATCGTAAGCAGCGCCTGCTTTTACTATTGATTTTAAGAGATTGTTTCTGACTTTTGTTCCAGGTTCAAGAATAAAGTGAGTGAGTGATTTACTGTCGCAGGTGATTACCAGATGGCAGCGGGCTCCTTTTGTATTAATGTGAGAACGGTTTGGAATTCCTGTTAGTTCGCCATAGCAGTTTACATCTGCAGAAAAAAAGCAGACATCGGTTAGTGGAATAGTATTATCGTATTCATCGAGACGACTCTGCATAACGTAGCCCCAGCTTTCGCGAAGTTGTACCGGTTTTCCGATTGGCTGACGCAGAGTATAGAGAGGAAGAAGGGGTTTTTCTTCTACTATAACAGAAGGTTCATTGCCTTTGAGAGCGTATTCAACTTCTTCTGTGGGAACTTCAATATCAGCTTTTCCGCGGGCAGAACAAGCGCAGCAAAAAACTGAGAGGATTATAAACAAGCTGATGATTTTTTTCATAAATAGATTATCGGCTATTTTTCAATAATTCTGTACATGGGTTCTTCATCCGGATGAAGTTCGAGGATGTGTTTTTCGCATTCAAGGACTTCGCTCGGGTCGTGGGTTACGTGCAGTATTGTTGTTGAGCCGCCCTCTCCAATCAAATTCATTAGCTGAAGGATTTTGCTGCGGTACTGTTCGTCGAGTCCGTGACATGGTTCATCTAGAATAAGGATTTCGGGAGTTTTTACAGCTGAGCGAAGAATCAGGATAGCGCGCTGTTCGCCGTAGCTCAGGTTGCCGAAATTTTCTGATTCGCGGCCTGCAAAACCGCCGAGAGCCAGCCATTTTTTTGCGCTTGCAATTTCAAGGTCGGTTGGGGCTCCGTAAAGTCCGATGCTATCGCGCAGGCCGCTTATAATTACTGCAAGCAGGGAAGTTCCGCCCAGCATTCTGTATTCAACGTGAAGGCGGTAAGAAACAATGCCCAGGCGCTTTTTAATATCCCAGATAGTTTCGCCCGAACCGCGGCGCTTTCCAAAAATTTTAATGTCGTTTGAAAAGACTTGCATATTGTCGCCGGTGATAAGTTCCAGGAAGGTTGTTTTACCGCTTCCGTTAGGGCCGCGTACAAGCCAGTGCTGGCCGCGGCGGAGGCTCCAGTTTAAGTTACGCAGAACCTGATGATCGTCCCAGCCAACGTTTACGTTGTGCATTTCTACGAGAAAATCCTGTGGGTTGCAATCGCTGAGACGGTGGTTGAGCCTGTCGAAACCACCATCAATTTCAGAATTGTCTGTTAGTTCTTCAAACCCTTCCTGAAAATCCTGCTTTTCTTTTTCTTCACTGGCCTTTGAGCCGGCAGCCCGTTCAGAAATCAGTTTTTCATATTCGCTGCGGGCACCACAGAAGGAAACTTTTTTATCTGTAAATTCTATGACATGAGTAATTGCATCTGGAATCTCGTGCCAGCGTTCCATTCCCAAAATTATGTGTGGCTGGGCACTTCCGTTTTCGCTGTTACTGCGACGTGCAATCGAATCAAAAAATTCCAGAAGAATTGTACGGCTCTGAACATCAAGACCGGCAAAGGGGTCGCTTAAAATCAAAAGTTTTTTACCGGAAATAAGGGCGCGGGCAAGCAAGGTGCGGCGGATTTCTCCTGTAGACATATATTTGAGACCGCGATCCAGAATCTTTTCGATTCCGCAAAGTTTGATTGCAGGGTCGCCTTCCAGCTGTTTAGCGGCTGCAGGGAGCTCCTTGTGAGCCAGACCTTTTTTTAACTGCGGATCCAGTGCCTGTGCAATAAAAATGCGGCCGGTTCTTCCGTGGTCAACTCCGCCTTCAAGATAATCACTTTCATCATTTTCACGCTCTTCCTGAATCAGACGTGCTGCCCGTTCTAGAGAAACCAGCTCGGTAGAATCAGAAAAAATATCAGAAAAAAGCCCGTCTGTATTTGGAGTAACGCGTTCACCTCCAGCCCCGCCGGAAAGCGCATTCAAAAAATCAGCTTTACCACCGCCGTTTGGGCCAATTACCAGCCAGACTTCTCCTTCGTTCATTTTCCATGTAAGTTCCGGTACCAGGGTGGTACGGCTGTTTTCAATTCTACAATTCTGTAAAGTAATCAAGCTTTTGCACATAAGATGATTATAGTAATTTTTTAGAAATCAACAATAACTTTTTGTTATATTTGAATATACAAATAGCAATTGAATTGATGATTGCTTTAATATTAAATCAAAGAAAAATATTCAGGAGAATAATTATGAAAAAAATTTCATTTATTATGATCGTTAGTTTGCTGATCATTTCATTAACATCTTGTGTTAGTACAGGATTTGACAAAGAATTATTAACTAAAGAAAATGTTGAAACACTTGATACAAAATCATTTTCACTGACTGCAATTACTTTACAATCTGATATAAATATAACAGATAAAAAACAGGCTTTAGACATTATCTCTAAATTACCAATAGAAAAAATTAAGTCTGATTTACAGGAAACCTACGGAATAACACTTGATACTTCTTTTTTCCAGATTAAAAATCTTGAATCAGAAGTTGGAGTTTTAGTTTCAGATAAAGGAAAATCTTTAGATATCTGGGCATGGCAGCACAAAACAGAAGAGAAGATTCCTTCTGGTATTATGACTGTTGGTATAAGATATTATAATATTAATGATCCTATGATGCTTTCTGTTTCAACATCATTATTTGATTCAGTTGGTACATCTCTAGCTCATATATATTATGAAAATAATTGGGCTTCGGGACATACTGTTGCAGACAAGAAAACAGCCGCTATTGTAAAATTTGCAAAACATATTGCTCCTGATTATATAATTGCAAAAGACGGTGTAGAAACTTATGCATCTTATCTTCAGAATAATGAGGCTCCAGATGGCGGCATTTATGTTGATACAAACTATCCTGTAACGATCGTTACTACAGTTGCTGATCCTGGTATCTTTATGATTCTTGATCCAATGACCTGGATTAATGCTTCAATTAATGAGTCATATGAAAGTGGAAAAACATACACAATTAAATATGATGTTGATAGAAGTACTTTCTCAAAGTATGACTGGAAAGTTAATTTTTCTAAAGAAGAGAATTAATAACCAGATATAGTTTTCTGCGTTAGGGATTGGAGCCACGCCGAAGGCGGCCACCGCAACGACGGTGGTTGAGCTTGTCGAAACCACCAGAGTGAGGAGGCTGGAGCGAAAGCGGAATGGCGGAAAGCCCGACCGGCCGCGAAGCGGCCGGGAACGTCCAAAAAAATTATCTTGTAGACAGTTTGTAAATTCACTAGAATGTCTGATTATGAGTAATACAAACGAATTATGCCCTTGTGGTTCGGGCAAGAAATACGGCGAATGCTGTGAACCAATTATTAAAGGAAAAATTAAAGCCCCTAGCGCAGAAGCATGTATGCGCGCTCGCTACACCTCTTATGTAGTTGGTGAAATTGACTACATCATTAACTCTTGCGAAGAAGGCGAAGGAATCGGCGAAATTGACCGTAAGGCAACAGAAGACTGGAGCAAGCAGTCACAGTGGAACGGTCTTAAGATTTTGCGCACAGAAAAGGGCGAAAAAGAAGGCGAAGAAATTGTAGAGTTCGAAGCTGATTATACTCTTCACAATATGCACGACATTCATCACGAAATTTCTCTTTTCAAAAAAGTTGATGATGACTGGAAATATGTTGCTGGAAATGTAATTCCTACAACAGTAAAGCGCGTTGGTGCAAAAGTTGGCCGCAACGATCCATGTCCATGTGGAAGCGGTAAAAAGTATAAGCAGTGCTGCGGACGCTAACTGTATGTTTATAACAGGTTTTCACTCAATCGAAGAAAAAGTTCGTTCCCAGAAAAAAAATACGCAAGCTGGCCAGTCTGGTTCTTCGGCTCCTGCCGCTGGTTATAAGATTTATTTCAGCAAACCGGGACCGCGTGTAAAAAAGATTCTTGCTGCCGCAAAGGAAGCGGGAATTACCTGCCAGCAGACTGAAGATGCTGAACTTGATAAGATGGTAAGAGGGCTCGATGAAACTCTGCGAGACCATCGCGGTATTGTTATGGAGATTTCTGGCGGTGGTAAGCAGCCGGCGGCAAATCTTGTGGACTTTGATTCCTGGGTGAAAACTCATAGTGGTGAAGCCGGAGAAGAAGGCGCAGTTCGTCAGACTGTGGTAATTCTCGACAGCATTACCGACCCTCATAATGTAGGTGCCATTCTTCGAAGCTGCGACCAGTTTGGTGCTTCTCTTGTAATTATTCCGGAACACAATTCTGCCAGCGATATTGCAGGCAACGAAGTTATTGGTCGTACTAGTGCAGGAGCCAGCGCCTGGGTTCCGGTCGCAATTGTAAACAATCTTGTGCGTGCGGCTGAACAGCTAAAGCAGGCCGGTTTCTGGATTTATGGCGCAGATGCCGGTGGAGAAAACTGCCGCAAAATTGATTTCCCTGCGAAATCCGTTCTTATCATGGGCAGCGAGGGGACAGGTATCTCTCAACTCCTCGAAAAACAATGTGATACAATCGTCTCAATTCCAACCTGCGGAAAAATTGACAGCCTCAATGTTTCTGTAGCAGCAGGTGTACTTTTATACGAACTCTGTACCCGATAGGTTTATACCTTATAGATTTACTTTGACAAAATCACTAAAAAATGTCATAATAAATTAAATCGAAAAAATGAGGTATTCCTATGTCCAGACAAGATGATATTGCTGAAAAAGCAGTTAGAAAATCAACTCTCAAATCATTAAAGAAAAAGAAGCGCTCAAGACTCAAGCAGCTTAAAATTGATTATGAAAATGCTGTTCAGCAGATCCAGATTCAGTATGCCGAAGACCCGGAACGTCTCAAAGCAAAATACGCTGCAGCTGAGTACGCAAAAAATGAAAAAGCAAAAAAGCGTGCAGAAAGACGAATCGCAAGTGAGAAACGTATTCTGGAGCTTACAAAAAATACCCGTCGTTTAACAACCGGCGAAGAAATTGCAAGTTCAATTGTTCAGGGAATAGGAGCTTCTCTCTTTATTGCTGCAACTGCAATTCTTGATACTCTTGCAATGCGAAATGTTACAAGCTTCTTTAATACAACGATTGTATTTTATTCGTTCTTTGGTATTTCAATGATTTTGATGTATCTCAGTTCTCTGCTTCAGCATGCACTTACAAACCTTACTGCAAAACAGGTTTTTGATCGTTTGTCACATGTTTTATCATTCCTGATTATCGGATTTGGCTATAGTGCATATACAATCACTAAGATTCAGGGAACGACAGGCTGGATTCTTTTTGGAATTGTCTGGGCAATTGTTCTGGTAGGAATTCTTTTCTATGCAATTTCAGGTCAGAAATATGCAAAGTTAAATGTTATTCTTTACATTCTTGCTGGCTTCTCTGGTCTTGTAGTTGCAAAGAATCTCTTTGAAGTTCTTTCTTCAAAAAGTTTCAGCATGCTTGTTCTTGGTGCTGTCTTCTATCTCGTAGGAATCATCTTCTATAATCTTAAGAAAATTAAATTTATGCACCTGTTCAGCAACATCATTATGTTGTTTGGAAGCGTTTATATTTTCTTTTCTTTGTTCTTTATCAACAGTTAATGTGAAATAAAGGATATAAAATAAAACCCGTTCTGATAACAGAATGGGTTTTTTGTTTCTATATTGCTTAAATATTTTTTACTCTTTCATGCCTAAATCAATTTCATTCTGAACCTTTTGATTTATCTTCTTTGCTTGCGGACCATAAGACTTTACTGTCATGTATGTATTCATTGCAGTAAAGGACTTTACTTTCATATTCTTTGAACAGGAAGAAAAAACTGTACATACAAAGACAGCTAAAAATACAGTAGTCTTATGAAAGCGCATTGTACAGTTCCCAAAATAAATTTTACTGATAAAAAGAGTTATAACTTCTGCGAGATAATAATATATCCACCCGCTTATACTGATTGTTGCATAAGCAATAGGCAGATTAATAAAACGCTTTCGGACATTTTTTTCGTTTATTGTAAATACATACAGACAGCACAAAAGAATTGGGATTATATAACAGAAAGAAGTAAGAATAGAAATGATTGTTTTGTGCTGAGAAATCAGATTCTGATAGTTGTCAAAATTTTGAGCATATTACTCTCTAAGCTTTTCTATTCTTTCTACGAGAGTTGGATGCGAGTAATTCCAGAAGACGTAAAGTTTGGGCGGAATCAGCTCAGAAAGATTTTCGCTGTTGAGTTTGATAAGGCCGTTAATGAGTGGCTCAGGGCTCCCGCAGGCATCAGCTCCAAAAGCGTCTGCCTGATATTCCTGCTTGCGTGAGAAAATATTTGATACTGGTGTTACGATTTCGCTGATTGCACCCCAGAGCATTGAGGCAAGGAAGATTCCGATAAACTGAACATTTGTTATGGTTTCCGCTGTGATATCGTCTAAAAAGCCGAAAGCGTAATATAGCTCTGGAATACGTGCCATCTTATATAAAAGGAAGGTTACTACAAATTCCATTGGAATCATAATGAAAAGACGTTTTGTGATGTGGTGAAGCTTAAAGTGTCCAAGCTCATGACCAAGAACAGCTGCAAGCTCGTCCGGGGTTAGAGATTTTAAAAGTGTATCGTAAAGGACGATGCGTTTTGTTTTTCCAAATCCGCTGAAATAAGCATTGCTGTGACCGCTTCGCTTTGAGGCATCCATCACAAAAAGGCCGCCGTTTTTAAATCCGACTTTTTCGAGAATGGCCATGATTTTGTCTTTTGCCTCGCCGTCTTCCAGTGGACTGAACTTATTAAAAAGCGGTGCAATAAATTTTGGATAAACAACCTGCATAATAAAAGTAAAAGCTATCAAAACTGCGGCGAGAATAAACCACCAGCTGCCTGCGAATTTTACAAAAGCCACCGCAGCAACAAAAGTCAAAAGGGCCATCAAAACAAGACCAATAATCATGCTCTTCAGCGTGTCGGCTATCCAGAGTTTTAAGGTCATATTAGAAAAACCGAATTTCTTTTCAAGGACAAATTCGCTGTAAAGTGAAAAAGGAATATCGAGGACAAACGAAGGCACTGCTGTAAGAATCATAAATAAAAAGAAAACGCAGAAGCTGTTTCCGATTCCTGAGGGAAACCCTGTAATGCCACAAACAAAATAAAATACAAAAGGATAGAAACCAAAAATCACAAGAGCAAGATCAAGCGCAACTGTAAAGACCGAAGACAGGCACCACTTAAAATATTTTGCGTTTTCATAAGCGCTGATATTTTTTAGTTTTTTTGTATCAAAGGTTTCTGTGGCAAGGGGAATGTTCTGTAAAACTGTCGGGATGCTGCCACCATTTTTCGATCGCGCACGAAAATCAATAAACTCAAGAAAATGATTAATCAAAAAAGTAGCAATTGTTCCACATAGAAAAATTAAAACAAACGGATTTGAAAGATTTACTGAAATGTTCATACTTAAATTATACTGAACCTTTTAAAAAAGGAATATACATTTATTCTTCCGAATGCTAAATTGAGCTTGAAAATCTATAGTGCCTTTCTGAAAATATAAGTAAGATAATCTTCGCCATCCTGTTCTGTGAAGGGCTCGTATATATCTTTTGAAACCAGCTCGTAGCCGTGGTCTGTGTACCATTGCCAGTCGCATTCGCAGTCGGTCCAGAGGTAAAGATTTTTATAGCCCTGAACTCGCAGCTGGTTGCAAAGTTCATTCAGCAGCTTTGAGCCGCAGCCCTTTTTCCGGCTGATGTAAAGAGTGAGCTGGATATCATCGTCTTTCATTAAAGCCCGGGTCTTTTCGTCCATCAGTTCGATGTAGGCTTTGCCCAATTTTGTTGAGTACTGCAAATCCTGCGGAAATTTTTTGGCTTCAAGCTTGTACCAGTCTTCGGCTTTGCAGATATCACTTTTGCGGGCAAAGAAGGCCATGGCGCAAAACTCGCTGGTGGTCGGGGTGCTGCGAAGTTCGTCGGCTCTCCCCGCTTTTTCTACCAGCTGATAATGCAGTTCATTTTCAAAATAATTACTGCGGATAATGTGCTCAACATAAAAGCGGCGAAAATTAATATCCCATTCCTGAGAGCTCCACATGGGCAAGACCACCTCAAGCATAAGAGGAATATTTTTCATGTCGAAAGACTGGATTTCGAAGTTATGAGACAGCATATTTTTGAAGACTCTAATTTAGCCAATATCAATTTCCAGAAGAATTGGAGTGTGATCCTGACGTGGGCCCGAATCTATCATCTCTGATTTTTTGATCTGTTCTTTGATGCGGTCGCTCACGAGGAAGTAATCAATACGCCAGCCCGAGTTATTAATTTTTGATGTCTTGATTCTCTGACCCCACCAGGAATAAATATCTTTTACGTCGCCGTGGATGTGGCGAAAGCTATCGGTAAAGCCGTGGGCAAGAAGCTTTGTAAAGCCCTCACGCTCCTCGTTGGTAAAGCCGGCAGAAAAATGATTGGATGCCGGGTTTGCAAGGTCAATTTCCTTGTGGGCAACATTGAAGTCGCCGCAGGCAATAACCGGCTTTTTGGCATCAAGGCTGGAAATGTAGTCCGCATAAAGCAGGTCCCACTTCTGGCGTTCGGCCAGGCGCTTAAGACCATCACCCGAGTTTGGAGTATAAACGTTTACAAAATAAAAGGCACCGAAGTCCAGAGTGAGAAGGCGGCCCTCATCGTCCATTGTATCTGGGGCGCCAAGTCGTGGTACTTCGCGGCTGGCCGACATGCCTTCCTTGTATAAAATCATAGTGCCCGCATAACCTTTTTTGGCAGGCGGTACAGAAGAAAGCCACTCAATTTTATAACCCGGAAAATAATCTGCCAGCAACTCCAGGTGCTTTGGGCTTGGTCCCTCGGCAGGAAGCTTGGTTTCCTGAATCGCAATTACATCAGCATTATAGTCGCCAAGCTTTTTAAGCACCGCCTGAGAAAGCTGCGCCCTGTCCGAAGTCGAAGTGAGTGCTGCATTAATTGAATCTATGTTCCATGAAATAAAAGTCATAATATGCTCCTTCCATCAGTATAATAAATTTTTGTGGTAATTTCATCATAGTGGAGAAGAACAGAATATTTTGCTATAATAGCCCATCAATCAGATAGGAAATAAGATGTTAAATCAGTTTTCAAGAACAGAACTGCTTCTTGGCAAAGAAGCCATGGAAATTTTGCACAAGGCTCACGTTGCAGTTTTTGGAATCGGCGGCGTTGGAGGCTATACCGTTGAAGCCCTTGTCCGCTCCGGCATTCAGCATATTGATATTATTGATAATGATACAGTCAGCCTCACAAATCTCAACCGACAGATTATTGCAACACATTCGACCATCGGTAAATATAAAGTTGATGTAATGAAGGAACGAATCCTCGACATCAATCCTTCTGCCGAGGTCAACGTTCACAAATGCTTTTACCTTCCCGAAACCCGCGACCAATTTGACTTTTCAAAATACGATTATGTCGTAGACGCAGTTGATACAGTCACAGCAAAAATCAATCTGATAATGCAGGCAAAAGAAGCCGGCACAAAAATCATTTGCAGCATGGGAGCCGGCAATAAGATGGACCCGACCCAGTTTCAGGTTGCAGACATCTCCCAGACCACCGTGTGCCCTCTCGCCCGCGTAATGCGCCAGGAATGCAAAAAACGCAAAATCAAAAACGTAAAGGTCGTCTTTTCCACCGAAAAAGTCCTGCGCCCAATTGAAGCAATCCAGCATGAGGAAAGTTCCGCCGACAGCAAAAGCACCGTCCGCCGCGACATCCCCGGCAGCACAGCTTTTGTTCCGTCTGTGGCTGGGCTTATCATCGCAAGTGAAATCATAAAGGATTTGACTGAGGAAGCAAGGGCTAGGGCACGATGAGATATGTAAGCCTTGAGTTTCTCATTTGGTTTTGTATGTGGCCTCTTTTACACCAAAAACACCAGGGCAAGAAATTGAATTGCCCCTGCAAAATTTCCGGCTCCGGGAAGGCGGCAGGCAGAAAGCAGAACAACCAGCGGAAGAATGTTGAACAGGCAGGCCCAGTGGGGAAGGGGTGTAATACCGGCGACAACTGCAACAAAAAATGCAATGGAAAAAACTGCCTGTCCAAGATAACACAAAATCATCGTGAAGGAAGTCTTTTTGAACATATCCGTTATGGTAAGGCGGGACTGGTCGCTGCAGTCAAATTTTATATAAATCCATTCGCAAAGTCCGCAGATTATGTGATGGGGAATGCCTGCAAGATAACCAAGCAGAACGCCTGCAAAAATCAGAAGGGCTAGTGTGTGAGAAAAGTTGTTTACATAACTGGCAAGAGCCATGTAGCCGCAAACAGAAAGGCACATGGCAACAAAACCAAAGCCGATTGACATCATGGAATTGCGGAGCGGAGTCCCCTTGAAAATCTGCTGCATTTTTTCGTTGCTGCTCATCATCTTAAAAGAAAACTTGCCGTTTGGTGTGTAGGTAAGCAGGATATCGCACCAGGCACAAAGGCAGTGCCCTAAGGCAGCAAGAATAAAGAAGATTTTTGTCAGTGTCATTTTGATTCCTCCATTTTTGCTTTATTTTACACAAAGGTTAGCATAGACTAACAGAAGATTCAAGGAGATTTGGGGAGGGGGATGATGTGGAGGATTGCAGAAGAAATGGTTACGATTTAATTTCTTTTTCCCATGAAGCCAAATAAAAAATAAGCATCTCAAGCTTATAAATATAATGCTGCATCAAACAATATGCAGCAGGAACAGCAATAGAAAGAGAATAAGCTATAATTCTTAAAATGCTATCAGATTTTACTACTTCATCAAACCCTTTTATGCTATTCATTACTATGGTGATGATGAGCAGAATACCACCAACTTCTTTTCCTTCAAACATAAGTGGCATACGTTTTTTTATCAAAGCAACTCTTTCTTTCAATAAATTATGATATTTTGAAATTTCTCCAGAATTACTATTTTCAATTTCATTACAGATTTCGAATATGTCATTTTTTATTTTTTCATCTGTTTCAAGAGCAGAATATAGAGTATTAACAAAATTAGGTTTTAATTTTATATAATTAACTATACTTCGAATAATTAGAAATAATAAAAAACAAAAATCAAGCATATAAAGAATCATTATAAAACAAAACCAGATTTGTTTTTTATGCAGATTATTCAGATGCTTTCCTACAATAGCAGTAATCATAATTAGCAGAAAATCTATTGTTATAAAAACTAATTCCCAGGACAAAACAGATTTAATACGGCCTTTTGGATTTTCTTTACCCAGTAAAATCAATGAAGTCAATCTCTTAAATTGTTCTTTGTTCATCATTTCTTATCTCCTTAAATTTTCTTCAAAAACTTTTTCAACCTCTCCCGGTCTTCCTCAGTTTTATCACCCTTAAAATAAATCTCAACAAAGGTAACTGTGCATATCTTTTCCTGCCATACAAAAATAATTCTGATGCCAGATTGATTTCCTCTTCCTGGCAAGGAAAGACATGCAAACTTTCTTACTTTATTCGAAACATAACTCTCATTGCAAAATCCTTCAATGGGGACAAATGCAGTCGTTGGAATATTCTGTTCATAAAAAGTTTCTATTGTGAATTTTCTAAATGTTGCAAAATCATTTTCCAGAGTTCTGAACCGCTTAAGAAGAGATTTAAAATCTTTATCAAACTCAGGCAATGTTTTGTAATTAATCATCTTCCTCGCAATAAGCCCTTACCGAAGTTTCCGGTGTTCGATAAAAAACAGCTTCATAATCTAAAACTTCCTTATTCTTTGCACCAATCCATGGAATATCTTTGTGCGAAAGATTTGATAATTCCGTAGCGGTTTTTCCGGCATGCTTTTCAAGTTCAGAATCAATGAATTCAAGTTCCTGAGCAGAAAGCAGTTCAAGATTTGGTTCTTTGAGGGGAAGATATTTTATCATGTCGTGCTTGTAATACTCAGTTTTTACTTCCTCAATCAGGCCGTCTTTTACCATCTGTCTGCTAAGCTTCGCAAAGTCAATCGGGGTTGGACCAAATGTATTTTTAATATAAGACAGCCCCATAAGCTGTTTTTCATACAATTCGTAATAATCAAAATCAATAAAATAAAGCAGCTTATACAAAACTGTCTGTCCTACATTCGGTCGTGCTCCAACCTTTGCAAGAATATATAGAAAGACCTGTTTGAATTTTTCAATGTTATTTTCTGGAATGCTGATTCGAATATCTGATTGTTCGGCGATTTTTTCTGATTTTTGTATTTTGTACGAAGGTTCGACTGGCATTTTATTATCGATGATGCAAGAATAATCTACTTCAAATAATAAAGATAATTTACGAACAAGCTCCAGTGGAAGTTCTACAGTCCCATTTTCATATTTAATATATGATTGGCGTGAAACTCCAAGTTTTTGAGCCAGCTCTTCCTGAGAAAATCCTTTTTCTTCCCTAAGCGTTTTGATAATGGAAGTCATATTGATATGATATCTCTATTATTATGATATGTCAAGTGATATTTACTATAAAATGTAAAGATTTAGATACATTGCTGATATGGCGAACAGCAAAGCTGCTAAGCCCTAAAACCCGATAGATAAATTGCCGGCGCAATTTGCTATTTACTTTTGTACTCTCGACATTTTTCTTCAAGCAATTTAAAATAATAGCAAAACTTTACAATCTTTCCCGTGGTCATCTGTTTTTCATACAATTTACTTGCTTTCTGAATTATAGAATTCATAATCTTAAGACAAAATGTGTACTCAATATTCAGGAGAACTTTGTATTTTTTATCAGCTTTTGTATCATTAGCGGCAGGATTTAAATTAACTTCCGTATACAAGCCTTGCTTTATAGGAATCATTTTCTTCAAGTCCATTACGGAAAGAATATGTTATTTAATACCTCGTACGAGGGGCTATGTTGTAATTGTACTCTTCTCATTTATATAATAAGCTAATGCAGAAAAATATTAGATTTACAAAAATCGAACATGCATAAAGGATAAAAACATTTGGCATAAACATCGTATGCAAAATAGATGTCATTTTTTTATACCATTTTGGATTTTTTTTGTGAACTGAATAAAATCCATTTAAATCAGAATGATAATTTTTTATTATATCTTGAATTTCTTCTTCATTCTTTGTCGTAGACATTAATTTTTGAATTTCGTTCGAAACAATAATGTATCCGCGTTGATTTTGTTTCACAGATGATTCTATAATCCAAAATAAAAAGCATAAAATTATAATTCCAATAATGAATAATACTCTTTGGCTTATAATTTCGGCTGCAAAAAAATGCAGAAATTAATGTACCAAATAGGCTTCTTGTATGGAGAACTTGATTATCAATATTTTGAATTATCTGGTTGCGAATATCATTTGACTGCTTGTAAAGTTCAAATATTTGAGAGTCCATTTTTATAAATTCCTTTTTTAAATTGTATGAAAATACATATTATATTTTTACCTTTATGAATCACATAAATAACTCCCTACCTATTCAAAAATCCAAGTTGTATGGGATGTTTGATAGGAAAGCTTATTACCTAGTATAATAAACTTTCCTTTTATAACTCCGCCATATTCATTATCAGGTAAAGAGAATCTTGCAAAATCCTCTTTTTCATCTAGTTGCCAAGATCCTTCGTTTAGGAGTTTTTTTTCTTCACCTATTCTAGAATAAAGTTGAAAAGTATTGTCGTCATTTATACGTAGTATTAATGTAAGCCCCATATCTAAAAGCTTAGAAACTTCTTCATCAGCATGAGTTAAAATCCATGTACCATAATAGTGTTCAGATAAATGCTTACTCTCTTTGCAACTAAATAGACATAATTCAAAGAAAAATGCTACTAAAAACAATACTTTTCGGTTCATATAAAAAGTTCTCCAAATACTTAATCTTTTGTATAATAAACAGAAATATGGTGTGGCTGCCCCTTACTATTGATTGTTAATGTATTGATTTGTAAATACCCCTGAGGATTTATGCCACCTTTAATTTCTCCATTACTGTCTAAAACTTTAAATCCTACTTCTTCAGAATAACTCCAATAAAAAAAAGTTTGATTTCCTACTAAACTAGGTAAGATTTTTCCATCTTCAGTTAATGTAATATGTTCTTTTGGTTTATGAATACTTGAAAAATAGAAAGAATCCGAAACTTTTTTCTTGTCATACCTTTCGTCTACTTGATATAAAGTCCAAGTTCCTACATTGGCTGTAGCTTTTTGTATTTTTATTTGTTCTTCCCCCCAGCCCAATAGTTCTTCATATTCAGAAGGATATTTTTTTTGAAACTCTGATTTTTTTGAAGGTTCATTTGCCATAAGATTATATGCTTTTGTAAAAGCTTTATTTGCATTACTATTTTGTCCAAGTGATGAATAGACTTTACCTAGATAATAGAATTCATCAACATAATCAGCTGATCCATCAGTTGTAGTTCCTTTTAATTCTTTCAAGGCAGTTTCATAGTCACCTTTATTATAAGCTTTTATGCCTTTTTTGGTTGAACTACTTCCTGCAGCCAAAATAGCAAAAAACATTAATAAGCCAACAGTGCTTAAATGCCTCCAAAATTTTCCGTTAATTTTTTTCATCTTACATTCCTCGCAATAATTAGTTTATATAGAATCACTCCAAATAGGAATGAAATTACCAAAATGAAAATATCGTTAAAATCAAATGTTCCTGGAATTATTTGTGTTAATTGCAAACATTCAAACAAAAGACTTGCTAACAAAAATGAAAATGAATAAAAGAAGAATATATCTTTTTCTTTTTTCCAGATTAGACCAAAAAAAACTATAGCAGAAAGCAACCATAACCCATTAGGAAGAGAATAAATACAAAATGAAATCAGTTTCGAGGTAGAATTGAAATTATGCTGGTAGAAGAATTTTTCTAACTTTATTGCTCGTAACCAATAAAACATTTTTAAATTGTGAGGGCGATATAATAAATAAAGGCTGCCACCTATAAGTAATATCAGAATAGCAAAGAATAACAATGAAAACGTGATAAAGTAATGTTTTTTGACATGTTCATCCAACATTTTTAATTGCTCTCCCTGTATTGTTAGCCATTGGCATATATTCTAACATGTATTTTATTACTGTCAAGCCTATACAAAATAAAAATATTCGCTTTTAGAATATATTTTATGGATTTACAAGATGTTTTTATTAGCAATCTGAAACGATTCCGTAAAGAACAGCATATAACTCAAGAAAAACTTGCTGAATTATGTGATACAGAAACTTCTTATATAGGACAGATAGAAACTAAAAAAAGATTTCCTTCTCTTACATTTATAGAAAAAATAGCCAGTGCCATTAATATACAACCTTATTTACTTTTTAAGCCAATTGATAATTTTGAAATAAACAAAAATAATGACATGCAGAAAGAATTGATAGAAACAATTACTAATGATATATCAGAAATACTTAGAAAATTTGAAATGATATAAAAAAAAGACTGCCGATTTCTCGACAGCCTTTCAAAAATGTTATTTTGCTTTAACAAAAATTACTTTATCAATGCAGAGACTTAACTCGTCGCAACCTTGCGGTTGCTTACCGAGTTTTGTCCGCTACGCTACCAAAACTCGCACCTATTTGATAAGAGAATGGTACTCTTGGAGTGAACGAACACCTCCTTCTCCTCCCATACCATTCTTAACACTCTCAATTCCCTTAACCGCAGCCAGCGCACCGGCAATTGTTGTGATGTAAGATACCTTGTACTTAAGGCAGGCCTTACGGATTGTCTTGCGGTCTTCGGCGTAGTTGCGTTTTGCTTTTGGTGTGTTGATTACAAGGCAAACTTCCTTGTTCATAATCAAATCCACTACATCTGGGCGGCCGGCACCAATCTTGTTTACAACGTCGCACTTGATTCCGTTTGCGTTGTAGAAGTCTGCGGTGCCCTGAGTTCCAACCAGTGTAAAGCCGAGGTTTTTCAAAGTCTTTCCGATTTCGAGAACCTGATCCTTCTGGCCTTCCTTGTTGCTGAGAGAAATAAGAACCTTCTTGTTTTCCCAGGCAGCTGGAGCATGTGGCAACTCACTTCCTGCAGCTTCCTGTGACTTGTAGAATGCCAGAGGGAAGTTTTCTGCCAAACCAAGAACTTCACCAGTAGAACGCATTTCAGGGCCGAGGATTGGGTCAACTCCAGGGAAGCGGGCCCATGGAAGAACTGCTTCTTTTGCTCCGTAGTAAGGAATCTTTTTGTCTTTGAGACCGAGTGATTCAAGTGATTCACCAAGCATCATTCTTGTAGCAAGGCGAGCCATCTGAGTGTCACAAACTTTAGATACAAGAGGAACTGTACGTGATGCACGAGGATTTGCTTCAATTACATAAACCTTTCCGTTTTCAATTGCGTACTGCATGTTCATCAAACCGCAAACGTGAAGGCTTTCTGCAATCTTCTTTGTATATTCTTTGATTGTTGCAAGGTTATCAGCCGGAATCGAAACCGGAGGAATTACACAAGCTGAGTCACCAGAGTGAATACCTGCAAGCTCAACGTGTTCCATAACAGCCGGAATGTAAACGTGAGTTGAATCTGCCAAAGCATCAGCTTCGCATTCAAGCGCATTCTTAAGGAAGCGGTCGATTAAAAGTGGGCGGTCTGGAGTTACACCAACAGCCTTCTCAACGTATTCCTTCAAAGTAGCTTCATCATAGATTACTTCCATACCACGTCCGCCAAGAACGAAGGAAGGACGAATCATGATTGGGTAGCCGATCTTATCAGCACAAGCCTTAGCTTCAGCAAAGTCAATTGCCATTCCGCTTTCTGGCATTGGAATCTCAAGTTTTTCCATCATGTGGCGGAAGAGGTCGCGGTCTTCGGCGATGTCGATAGAGTCGATAGATGTTCCCAAAATGTTTACGCCGTTCTCCTGCAATTCTCTTGCGATGTTAAGTGGAGTCTGTCCACCAAACTGAACGATAACTCCGAATGGCTTTTCCTTTTCGTAAATCTGAAGAACATCTTCAGTTGTAACTGGTTCGAAGTAGAGCTTATCAGAAGTATCATAGTCAGTAGAAACAGTTTCTGGGTTACAGTTTACGATGATTGTTTCGTAGCCCAACTCCTTGAGCTGCATTGCGGCATGACAGCAGCAGTAGTCAAATTCAATACCCTGACCAATTCTGTTAGGACCACCGCCCAAAATCATAATCTTCTTCTTGTTGTCGCTGGCAACAGAAGTGTCTTTTTCTGCATTGTAAGTTGAGTAGTAGTAGCAGGCATTTTCAACACCGCTTACAGGAACGCGGAGCCATGCTTCTTTAATACCAAGCTCGTTGCGGCGCTTACGGATATCCTTTTCAGCAACCTTCAAAATCTTTGAAAGATACTTATCGCTGAAGCCGTCTTTCTTAGCCTGAATAAGAAGCTTATCTTCTGGAACACGTCCAGGATTCTTAAGCATTTCCTCTTCCAAATCAACAAGCTCTTTCATCTGCTGGAGGAAGAACTCTTTAACGTATGTGATTTCAGAAAGTTTAGCCAGAGGAACACCCTTACGGATTGCTTCATAAAGCTGGAAGTAGCGCTCGCTAGACTGAACCTTAAGCATTTCGCAAAGTTCATCAGCACTCTTCTTATTAAAGTCTTTAGCAAAACCAAGACCGCTTCGTCCATTTTCCAAACCACGGATAGCCTTCTGGAAAGTTTCCTTAAAGTTCTTACCGATGGCCATAACTTCACCAACGGCCTTCATAGAAGTTCCAAGTTCGTCTTTTGTACCGCGGAACTTTTCAAAAGCCCAGCGGGCAAACTTAAGAACAACGTAGTCTCCATCAGGAGCGCCGCCCAAAGTATATTTTTCAAGAGTACCATCACGCCAGTAAGGAATCTCGTCGAGTGTGAGGCCAGATGCCAATTTTGCAGAAATCAGCGCGATAGGGAAACCTGTTGCCTTTGAAGCCAAAGCAGAAGAACGAGAAGTACGTGGGTTAATCTCAATAATTACAACGCGGCCAGTCTTAGGATTGTGAGCAAACTGAACGTTAGTACCACCGATTACACCGATGTTCTCAACAATCTTAAATGCCATTTCCTGCAGCTTCTTTTCCAGATCTTTATCAATAGTCATAAATGGAGCGGCACAGAAAGAGTCACCAGTGTGAACACCAACCGCATCAATATTTTCGATAGTACAGATTGCAACCATCTGATTCTTAGAGTCGCGGACAACTTCAACTTCAAGCTCTTCCCAACCAAGAATAGACTCTTCAATCAAACACTGGTGAGTCATAGAAAGATCCAGACCGTTAGCAACAATAGTGCGCAGCTCTTCAACATTGTAGCAGAAACCGCCACCCTGACCGCCCATTGTATAAGCAGGGCGAACAACCAGTGGGAAGCCGATTTCTTCAGCAATTTTTTCAGCACCTTCAACAGTGTGACAGATTCCCGAGCGAGGAGTGTCGATACCAAGCGATTTCATAGTCTCCTTGAAAATCTCACGGTCCTCACCACGCTCAATAGCGTCCAGGTTTACACCAATAACCTTAACACCGTATTTATCAAGAACTCCAGCCTTGTTCAATTCCATAGCCATGTTCAAACCAGTCTGACCACCAAGGTTTGGCAAAAGTGCATCAGGACGTTCCTTTTCAATAATCTGAGAAAGACGCTCAACGTTCAGCGGCTCAATGTAAGTAGCGTCCGCCATAACCGGGTCAGTCATAATAGTAGCCGGGTTAGAGTTTACAAGTACAATCTTGTAGCCAAGTTCGCGCAAAGCCTTACAAGCCTGAGTTCCCGAATAGTCAAACTCACAAGCCTGACCAATAACAATCGGGCCCGAACCAATAATCAAAACCTTTTTGATGTCTGTTCTCTTCATTTATATAACTCCTATAAAAAACAATTTCATAAAGGAGGGGGAAGTCTCCCCCTGCGCCCGAGCCTCCTCACTTCGTTGCGGTGTCTCGGGCTACCCTCTCTGCGGGGGACACCCCCGCAACGCCCCCGGGGTATAAAAAAAGCGAGTTCCAAAAAAGAACTCGCCATCAAATTCAAATAAAAATAATATGAAAATTATCATTCACCATGAGAATTACAGATTTCAAACATGTCTCAGTTTTCATACTGAGAGCATATATTATCAAAGATTTCAAGATTATTCTAGTAGTTTTAATATTTCAACATATAATTCTGTAATATTATTAAATTCTTTAAGTTATTTGTAAAAGGAAAACCCCGATTCCAAAGGTTGTTTTTTTCTTTGATTTAGAATATAAAAAGTAAAAAAAGGAGTTAAAAATGAAAAAACTTATTCCTGTATTATTACTTTTGGGTTTGTTTATGTTTATCGGCTGTGCTTCAACTGATATTCCAAACAAAAATGGTGTTCCACTGACTACAAAAAATTCTGTCGTGGTTTATGGTTACTGGGAAGATCTTTCGGATATTGATCTGTTAGTTCAAGCTTCAGATTACAATTATGAATTAATTAAATGTGAAGTTTCAAATGATTGCTTTGTTGCGAAAAGACCAGTTTATGTAGATGATAAAATTAAAATAATGCAGTATGAAACCGAAGATACTGGGTTCTTTAGTTCAGGTAAAAAAGAATACGTCTATTGTGGAATCGGTGGTTATAATATGAGTTTTGATAAACCACAAATTTATTATTTTGCAGAGAAATTAAATAAAGACGAGGAAAAAGATGCTATTCGGCTGGCTTTGAAAATTTATAAAGATACTGAATGGGCTGAATTATTTAATAAGAGATTGGGAGAATTAAAAAAATGAAAAAAGTATTATTAGTATTATTAATCATATTTAGTTTTACAAGTGTATTTGCACAGACAACCAGAGTTCCTAGACATCCTGAGCCGAAATCAAAAGAAGTTATAATTGTAGGAAAAATACAATTTTCATCTTCATTTGATAAATCAATAGAAGGTTATAGGAAATTATTCTATCCAAGAAGCAAGGATTTAAATGAATTTAATAACATTTATTTTGTTTTAGATGATGACATGGATAGCGAAATTGTGGGAATGTGGGGAATGAACCTTGGATATAAAAACTGGGATATTAATCAGACATTTTACTTTGATAATAAACCAGGAAAAACAAAAACAGTTAATATCCAAAGAATCCGGACAACTTTATTTGCTAATAGAAGTTATTATTACTACTTTGATCTTCCATTGAATATTGCAATTACCTGTCCGCCAGGTGCACAATATATTTATATCGGAACCTTTGAGTATGATGTTGATTATTCATTACGACCTACAAATCTAAGGCATATAGATGAATACGAAAAAACTAAAGAAGAAATGGAAGCTCTTTATGGTAAAGAAATAAACCTTGTAAGAGGCGATTTCTATTTTAGACAATAGACTTTCTTGAAAGGAGGTCTTTTCCAGGTGGATTATGATGTCTAGGAAAGACCTCCAAAGTTTTAGAGTGCTTTCGTAATATAAGCGTCTATTTTTTCTGGTGTTATAGTAGGAGCAAATCGTTTCAAAACAGTGCCGTCCTTACCAACGAGGAACTTTGTAAAGTTCCATTTGATTTTTGAAGAGCAAAAACCGCCTTTCTGTTTCTTAAGATATGTATAAAGAGGATCCTCATTCTTTCCATTAACATCAATTTTTCCAAACTGTGGGAAAGTAATTCCAAAGCGGCCTGTACAGAAGGTGTGAATTTCTTCATTGTTTCCCGGAGCTTGGTTTGCAAACTGATTACATGGGAAATCCAGAATCTCAAAGCCCTTATCCTTGTATTTATTATACAATTCCTGCAGCCCTTTATACTGAGGTGTAAAACCACAGCCAGTTGCAG
>CAKUWD010000001.1 GCA_934699065.1 uncultured Treponema sp. | reverse complement strand
GCTTAAGGGCGGCGGCAATTTCTTTTACACTCTGATTTTTGATGTAGAAGCGCACAAGAATATCTCTATGAATATTTGCAAGCTTTGTCATTGATTTTGAAAGCAGCTCCAGTTCTTCCTGCTTGATATAATCTCCAAGTGATTTATCAAAACCAAGAAGACTGTTTTCCATATCATCCAGACTGATTTTTACTAGACGTTTTTTTCTGTAAAAATCTACCACCTTGTTGTGCGCAATCTGCCAGAAAAGACCATAGAAGTTTTCAACTTTTTTTCCACTTCGCAAAATCAGCATAGCATCTACAATGATTTCCTGTGCAAGATCCTGCGCTTCTTCCTTGTCTGAAATCTTCTTCCAGCAAAAAAGAAAAGTCTTTTCCATCAATTCGTCAGTGATTAAGTTGTCCACCGTAAGCTCCACTTTTTACTATGTAATCGATTACAATATTATAGTCGAGAAAGGGCAGATTTTGTTGGGTAAAAAATAAAATTTTATTGAAATGTCGTCTTGGAATTTTGTGCAATCATAAAATCGTGTTTCATCTGCAAGAATTCTTTAAGACGTTCCATGAGGATAAAAAGATTTGCCCGGTCTTCGAATTCGGTGCGGGTTTGAGGTAAGGGGAGACTTTTCATTTTGTCGTGGATGAGGGCCAGTTCTTCGAGCAGGGCTTTTACATCATTATCCTTGTGATATTCATTTGAAACCTTTTCGAGAAAGTCTGAAAGGAGGGTAGCGGTGTCTGGGACTGTGCCAAGAGACTTTGCGGCCTTGAACATTTCGTAAAGAATCTTTGTCTGCTTTTCCCGCATCTCCAGGTAACGGGAGTCGAAGGTATCTTTTTTTGAAAACTGGTTGTTGTAATTTTCTTCTGCCTGTTTCTTGGCGGTGAAGATGCTCTGATTAAGTGTGACAAAGCATGAACCGTCGTAATCTGCAAGAGCGGGATTTTGGATTCGCAGAGCCATTCTGTGAAGGGCATGCTTTATCTTATCATCAGTTTGATTTTTCAATTCTTCAATATAATCAGCTTTTTTGTGGAGTAAAAGATTTACAAGGATACCAAAAGCAACTCCAAGAACAAAAAGAAGAACTTCGTTTTTGATTTCAGCAGGGCCGGTTTTCCCAAAAGAAAGAAAATGTGAAATCAAAACAGAATCCATTGCCATGGCAGAAATCCATTTGCGCCACTGACAGACAAGAATAAAAAGCAAAAGATAAAGAAAAAAGACTGGCACCGTAAAGTCCAGTAAATTAAAGAGCGTGATGGAAATTACAAGGGCCAGGACAAAGGCAAGCAGGCGGGCAAGGGCTGTGCGGAGAGTTTCCTTTTTAGTCGGCTGAACCGAAAGAATCGCAACGATACCTGCAGAAACTGCAAAGTCCAGCTTGAGAATCTTTGCGCAGAGAATTGCAAGCACGGCAGCCAGCGTGATTTTTATTGTGTTGATGAGAATGGATTTCATGAGGAAAGTATAGCATGTAAAAGGGCGCTTTGTAATTGCTAAGTTTACAGGTAGGGGGTAAAATGATTTAGGAGTAAAAAATATGAAATCAAAATTGTTATTTGACGTTCCGCAGTATAAGAAGCTGCGTGTGATTATTGATACTGATGCTGCATGTGAGGCTGATGATCCTTTTGCGATTGCCCAGGCTTTGATGAGTCCCAAGCTGATGGTGAAAGCAATTCTTGCAGAGCACTTTGCTGCTGAGGGCTCGGTGAAGCGCAGTTATGATGAAGTCTGCACAATTCTTGATGCAATGGATATGAATGAGGTTCCGGTTTTTATGGGGGAGCCGGGCGCGAAGGGGGCGGAATATTTTGAGAAGTCAGCTGGGCCGGCAAGTGCCAAAGAGGTAGTTTCGCCTGCCGTTGATTTTTTGATTTCAGAAGCCCTTCGCGAAGATACAGCTCCGCTTTTTGTTTTGTGTCAGGGAGCGATAACTAACGTTGCGGTTGCAATTAAAAAGTGCCCGGAGATTTTAGATAGAATGACAATTGTCTGGATTGGAACTCACGGTCTAGCTGAAGTACCATGGTGCGAATTCAATTCAGGAAACGATGTGGCTGCTGCAAATTACGTTTTGAGTCATGCAAAAAATCTATGGCTTATTCCTTCTAACGTTTATGCAACAATCACCGTGGGCCTTGCCGAACTTCAACAAAAAGTTTTGCCATGCGGAAAAATCGGCCGACATCTTTTTGAAAATATGGTTACCTATAACAACTCGCCTTCCGCCGGCTGGACAAAAGGCGAAAGCTGGTCTCTTGGTGATTCGCCTGCGATTGGCGTTGCACTGAATCCAGACTGCGGTCACTATATTGAGCATGAGGCGCCCTTTGTTAATGAAGATACTTCGTCAAGCTTCGGAAAGGGAAATCCGGTGATACGGATCTACACAGATATTGATTCAAGATATTTGCTGGAAGATTTTTTTGCGAAACTGTCGTTGAATTATGGAGAATAGAAAATATGGATAATTGTAAAGAATCAGATTGGAAACTGTTCCGCGTAAAAATTGTAGAGTGGCAGGAACGATATATGGATAAGCTAAATCACAAGCTTGCAAAGCTCCTGCTTGATGAAGAACAATCTGCCGGGGTGATTATTGAAATGAAACGCAGTATGTTAAAGCTGAACTTGCTCAGCTTGTTGAAAGAAAAAGCAATAACACTGGAAGATTTGAAAGTGTTTAGTCCAGAATTACAGGATGAAATAAAGAGGATTTGGGAGAGTTAGAGATATAGTTCTTGTTTCAAAAAAACTGAAGAATTGTGTCAAACAATTTTTGAATATATTTATTAAGTTTCTAATTTAATGAATTCTATGCGACCAGCCTTTATAATTTGATTATGAAACTAAAATAATTGAGGTATAAGTTATGGGAATCTTTGTAAATCTGCATGTTTCGAAATCGGTTACAAAAGAAGAATGGGCATCTGTATATTTAGAAAGCCTTGAAATGATAAAAAAGCTACCGCTGGCAGAATGGCAAGAAAATAAATCAATTGATGGTATAAAAATCAATTGTCTGGTGCGAACGAAAGAGCATGAGTTTTCTTATGACAGTAATAATAAAAAGGAAATTGGCTGGGAAGCTTCTGGTGATTACGAAACATTAAAAATCGCAGAGTGCCATTTTTTCCCAAGGGAGCTTGTTACAGAATATAATGAAAATGCTGGCGATGCTATTTTAGCCAGTTTGCCTCAATGTACAAATCATGATTGGGAAGAAGAGTTATGCAATCAGACTTACTATATTTTTGGAAATAAAACTCAAGGCGAGCCGTATCATATGTATCTTCTTGCAGTTTGCTGTATGGTAGAATCTCGATTAAAAGATAAAGCGTTTGTAGAGGGTGATATTACAAAAGGTCAATTAAGAAAAGCAGTTGAAATAGCAAAATCAATTCTAAAAACTCCAATAGATATTCCAGCAAGATGTGAAGCAAATCGATTAAGTGAACGCATATCAAAACTGAATATTACTGAAAAAGAAAAATTAGTGCTGTTTAATTACTTGTATTTAGGAAATGAAAATATTGAATTAGGTGATTTTATAAGAGATCATTTTTCCAAACGAGTTTGTTGTAATTATATTAAGGAAACATTAAATGAGTATCCTGTTGATAGTATTGGTTTCTCAGAAAAATTAGAAGAATTCCTGGAGCTAGGCTTTGATTTACGAACAATATGTAGTTTGATAAACTTCCAGAATAATCAAAAAAAAGATGATGATAAAGATAATAACAAAAATTGCTATGAGACATTTATTAGAAAGGTCTTAGATACAAAAATTTATTTAAAGGAAAAAAATACAGAAGATTTGCTTGATATTGATCAGGACGAAGAACGCCCTTATAGTATTTTTACTTACTTTGCACAGTTTGTGTTTGCAGGTGCAAAAAATCATAAGGTTAATGTATATATTCCTATAGAAGAAGTTCGGAAAATTCTAAAAGATGAATTGAAAGGTTATTCTGATACAGATAAGGTTATTGATAATTATTTGGAGGAAGAAAAAAAGAAGAGTCCTGATGAAAAAGATAATTCTGAGATGCTAACTGAAATGCTAAGTAGTAAAGCTAATGAAATTGAGAAAAGTGAAAAAGGCTTTGATATTCCAAGATCAGATTATCTTTTGTTTTATTCAAAAGAAAATACAATAGAAACTAATTTACTAAAGAATATGATAGATTATTTTAAATTTATGGAGACGACTCTTAAAGAAGAAAAGTTTACAGAATTGATGAACCAATCTTCTAAAGATCGATGTCAATTTCTTGTTGAACAAAATCGTAGCCTCTTAATACGTGACTCAGATTGGAGAAAGATATTTAAGGACATAAAAACAAATGAAGATTCATTTAAGCGATACTATCCTATGGTACGAGTTTCCATAACAAGTGATTCTGTAGGCGATGTGGTTCGTGCATTAATAATAAATGATGATTTATATAACTTTGTATATGAGTATTCTCATAAAGACAATAAGTAATATTTTTTTAAAGCAATTTTAGTTTCTTTACTTGCATTGTCTGTAATGAAGTCAAATATTTCTTTTGAGATACCATATAGAGGTCTTGCTTCTTTAATTTCAAGAATAGAGTTTTCTTCTTTTATTACAATAAGCTCGTCTAGGGAGACTTTATATAATTTTGCAAGGGTGATGAGATTGTCAATTCGGGGGAGATATTTTTTCTCTGGATTCTCCCATGTGTATATTGACTGAGGATTTTCCATGCCAAGAAGCTTTTGAATTTGGGACACAGTGATGTTATTATTCTCTCGCAACTTTTTTAGGTTTTGGGAAGTTGCTGGAACATCAATTGTGGGAATTGAAAAAATAAGACCATTATCAGTCTGCATATATAAAAAATAATAAATTTTTAGCTGATGGGCAAGAAATCTATTTTGCGTTTTGTTCTGTCATTAAGTTTCTAACTTAATGTTTTTCAGATATACGTAGAATATAATTGTGGTATGGAAAATGAAATTACACCAATTTTGGTTGAAAGTAAGATTTTTATGATTCGTGGAAAGCAGGTTATGATTGACCGTGACCTTGCGGAATTGTACGGGGTGGAAACGAAAGTCATTAACCAGGCAGTTAAGCGTAATATTGAGCGTTTTCCCGAAGAGTTTAGATTTCAATTAAATAATCAAGAAATGAATGAACTGGTCACAAATTGTGACCGGTTCAAAAGCTTGAAGCATTCTACAGTCTTGCCTTACGTCTTCACCGAGCAAGGTGTAGCAATGCTCTCTGCAGTTCTTCACAGTCCTACGGCAATTCAAGTAAGTATCCGGATAATGGATGCCTTTGTGAAACTTCGTCATTATGTCAGCTCTCAGATTGTGAAAACTGATGATAAGGAGGAACTTGCAGAAATCCGGCGACTCCTCTTGCTTCATATAGACCATTGCGATAAAAAATTTTCTGAACAGGATAAGAAAATCAATCAGATTATACAGGTTTTGAATAATCTGATTGATCAGCCACAAACAAGTAGAAAAATTGGATTCGTAGGCAGTTAGCAGAAAGATAATTCCAATGAGTAAAAGTTTTGAGGTCGCAAATTGCGACCTCAAAAATGAACGAAGAAGTCTTTAAGGTCACAATCTGTGACCTTAAAGGTTATAATGACTGTCTAAGGTCGCAATTTGCGACCTTAAAGATATGCGAGGAATTTATGAAACACTCAAATAATGAAAAAATCAATTTTGAAAATATAATAATT
This sequence comes from uncultured Treponema sp., assembly GCA_934699065.1. GTDB lineage: Bacteria > Spirochaetota > Spirochaetia > Treponematales > Treponemataceae > Treponema_D. The sequence goes on along the minus strand of CAKUWD010000001.1, from coordinate 67,326 downwards.
ACACCATTGGAAAAATGGGCGGATACAGATTTTGAACTTGAGCAGAAAACAGTGGAAAAACTGCAACTGCTTGCCGAGAAATCCAATCAGAGTGTAGATAATGTACTCACTCATTTTCTGGAAGATTTCTTTTCTGAGCATTTGGAATTGTTCCAATTAAATGCAGAATCCTTACAACAAGCAGCTGAAAAGAGCCCAATGATTCTTATATTACAAAATGGAAAGCCTGTTGCCCGTGTAAAGATGCTTGAATGGGGTGATGAGAACAAGACATTTTCCTCAGAAAAAACTCCACCTAAGAAAAGAAATGGTAGCAAGCAAAAAGAACTGGTCGCAAATTGCGACCAGTTTATTCGTGAAGCAGCTTCAATATAGCTTTATATTTTTCAATCAGTTTTTCTTTACTCCACTGGGCATTTGCGGGGCTGGTGCTAGGCGATGGCGGCGGTGTGGTCGGGGGAGTTGTTCGGATTCAAGAAAGTTTCATCGAAGACCTCAGCCATTACACTCCAGAATCTGTTCTGCGGATGCATGTAGAAAAATCCGGCTTCGCGGCTTTTTGGCGAGGGCATAGTGCCGAGGATTAATATCCGGCTTTCAGAGTTCCAGACCGGTGGAATTGGATGAGAGACGCTTGTCATTTCATCTCTCCTCCGTGGAAAAAACATTCATAGACTTTTTTGTCGTGGAAGTAGATTTCTTCGTAGCCCTGGAACCAGATAAAGTCTCCGTTTACTGAGCACTTGTAGGTGTACTCTCCGCTCTGGTAGTATTCGGGGCCGCGGTAGGGCATTTTGTGGTCGGCGGCGCGTAAGGCTTCTTTCAGAAAGTTTCCGCTGAATTCTTTTTCGAGTACGCGGCCAAGGTAGTTCATGGCGTATAGAGTTTTTCCTTTTTTCCAGATGGCTTCTTCGCCGGCAAACTGCTCTCCGCCTACGTAAGTGTCGTGATAGGTGTAGTCTCCGTTTGTGTAGCGGAAGTCGTGGGAGTCGAGGCGGGTAGAGTCTGTTTCATTCATAAAGGCAGCGTATGTATTTACGTTTGCTTCAAGACGGAAGGTGATGAGCTCGTCGAGGTCGGCGTGACCCGAGCTGGTACCGTCTGTCACGGTCATCATACACTGCTGGTCGCGCACAAGGTAATCTACAGTTACGCTCATCAGGTCGCTGATTTGTATGAGGTTTGAGATGTCGGGGTAGGCTTGTCCGCTTTCCCATTTTGCTACGGCCTGGCGGGAAACGTTGAGCTTGTCGGCCAGCGCTTCCTGTGTGAGGCCTTTGTTTTTTCTGAGTATTTGCAGTTTTTCGGAAAAGTTCATGTAAGTCTCCTGCGCCGCTCGATAAATCTCACGAGCGCGGTTTTGTGGTAAATCCTAATCGACAGTCACGACGGACTGTCGATTTTAACGGATTTTCTATTTTGCGCAAGGGATTGTAGGGGTGAGCGAAGCGAAAACACGCTTCAGCGTGTTCGAAGGCGAAAGCCGGAGCCCCGCAAAGCCCGACCGCCGCTTGCGGCGGTTGCGCCCATATGAATAATAATATCACACAATTTTCCCTCCGCAAACCAAAGACCGGTTGCAATTTGGTTACTTATAGTTGCGTTTTCTGCTATACTGATTTTATGATTCAGATTTTTGGAACGAATAAAAGTTTTGATTGTAAGGCGGCGCAGAGATTTTTTAAGGAACGCCGCATTCCTTTTCAGTTTGTGGACCTCAAGGAAAAAGAGATGTCGGCCGGAGAGTTTGACTCTGTTGTGACAGCCCTTGCCCGCACGGAAGGCGGACGAGATGCAGCCCTCGATGAAATGATTGATAAAAAGGCAAAGGATTACGCCAGCATAGCGTACCTGGAAGACAGCGAAAAAGAAGGGAAGCTTTTTGAAAATCAGGCCGCCCTTCTCAAACAGCCTGTTTGCCGCAACGGAAAAACTGAGGCGACAGTCGGAATGTGCCAGAAAATCTGGGAAGGCTGGAAATAATTTTAATAATTTTCTTTAAATATTCTGCCAGAGGAATTATAATGTAATTTAAGAGAATTAAATTTATTTATAGAAACGAGGGAGTAAATGAATTCAAAACGTTTATCACTTTCAACCAAATTTTCTTTTGGGGTTGCTGTAATAATTCTTGTTATGGTAGCAATTTCGTCTATAACAACAGGATTCTTCTTTTACAGAAATAGTCTTGCAAACTTTTATGACAGTGCTGAGACTGCACTTTCTGAATTTTCAGATTCAATTTCCATGTTTTTTAGCGCAAAGGAAGTAGAACTGAATGTTTTCTCAGAAACTAATGAAGTAAGAAATGCCGATGACACGATTCATTCTTTTGTAAATGAAACCGGTCCAATTCAGATTCTGGAATATAAAAAGAGTCCGACAGAAGAAGCAATCAGAAAGGTTTGTAAAAGTTTTGCAAATAATGATAGTGATATTGCAGAAATCTATATCGGAACAAAGTGGGGCGGCTACGCTACAAACTTTGATAGTTCTATGAACGGTGGTTACGATCCTCGTAAGCGCGGCTGGTATGAAACTGCCACTAAAGGAAACGGCAAGGTAATGATTACAGATGCCTTTGCTTCAACTGTAGGTGCAACTGTTGTAGGAATTACAAAGAGCGTTTATGACAAGGCAAATGTCTTTATTGGTAACTCTTCCATTGAAGTATCTCTTGAAACTCTAAATACAATTCTCGAATCAATGAATCTGGGAGAAGATTCCTTCTTTATGATGATTCAGAAGGATGGAACTGTTCTTGCTGATACAGGAATCAGGAAATGTAATTTCCAGAATGTTGCAGATATCAATATTCCGGACCTGGTGAGCTTTCTTGCCGGTTCAGAAAAAGATGGCCTAATTACAGTGCCAGGAGGAAACTACGCTACATATTTTGCGGAAAAAATAACTAATACAAAAACTGGATATCAGATTGTAGCCTTCTGTCCACGAGAGACTGTTTTTGCTGCATTCTATCAGACTCTCAAAACAACAATCATAATCTGTATGATTCTTGGTATAATAATTGCGCTGGGAACTGCTCTTGTTACTCAGAAGGTTATTCGTCCGCTCAGAACAATTCAGAACAGCATCAGTGAAAATTCAAGTCAGATTGCGGAAGGAAGAGCAGATCTTACAAAAAGAATCAAAATCAAATCAAGAAATGAAATTGGTGATGTTGCAGAAAGCTTCAATGTCTTTACGGAGAAGCTTCAGGAAATTATTGGAAGCATGAAGCAGACTAAGGGGGCGCTTACAGAGGCAGGTGATAATCTTAATACCTCTACAAGTGAAGCTATGGCTGCAATTACACAAATCAGTTCAAGCATTACAGTCATGAATAATAATCTTGGTTCTCAGACTGAAAGTGTATCTCAGACAGCTGAGAGCATTAATAAAATTCTTACAGGTATTACTGCTCTTGAGGAACTTATTGCTGTTCAGTCACAGGCAATCCAGGGGGCTTCCGGTGTTGTTGAACAGATGATTATAAAAATCGGAGAGGTTAATCATTCTACTGACAGAATGGTTGCTTCTTTCGGAAGACTTGAAACAGATGCCGAAAGCGGCGTTAAGACTCAAAGTGAACTTAAGGAAAAAATCGCTGAAATTGAAAATCAGTCTAAGCTGCTGAGTGAGGCAAACTCTGTAATTGCTTCAATTGCATCTCAGACAAACCTTCTTGCCATGAATGCGGCAATTGAGGCTGCTCACGCCGGTGAGGCCGGAAAGGGCTTTGCTGTCGTTGCTGATGAAATCCGTAAGCTTTCTGAAACTTCAAGTACACAGTCAAAGACAATAGGTGAGCAGCTTAACAGAATCCAGTCTACAATCGAAACTGTTGTTGAAGCTACTCAGCGCGGTGTTAATGGTTATGCAAATCTTGCAAACGAAATTCATGAAACTGATGTTCTTGTTCGTCAGATAAAAGAAGCTATGACTGTTCAGCAGACGGATTCAGCTCAGATTACGGAATCTCTCCATGGAATGAATGATAGTTCTCAGGAAGTTCAGAATGCTTCAAAAGAAATGTCTCAGGACAGCCGGGTTATTATGGAAGAAATCGGCCGCCTGCAGAATGAAACTGCAAGCATGAAGCAGGGAATGAACGAGATGAGTGCGAGTGCTTCTAAGATTAATGCAGTAGGTAATTCACTTTCTGAAATTTCAAGACTTATGGAAGATTCTATCAGTAAGATGGGAATGCAGGTTGATCAGTTTGAAATTTAATTAAACATACTTGCACATATTCTTTTCTTGTTATAGATTTTTCCTATAAGGAAATATTTATGAAGATTGAAACAAAAGTTTTACACTCAGGCTATAAGCCGGAAAATGGCGGACCTGGAACTATCCCTATTGTACAGAGCACTACTTACCGCTTTGACAGCTGCGACCACGTTGCGGCCCTTTTTGATAAGCCTACTGAATTCATGTATTCACGTTTTGCAAACCCTACCTGTGATGCAGTTGAAAAGAAAATCGCAGATCTCGAGGGCGGTGTTGGTTGTATGCTTACAAGCTCTGGTCAAGCTGCCTCGCTTCTCTCTGTTTTGAATCTTTGTTGTGCAGGAGACAGCTTCATTGCTTCTTCATCGATTTACGGCGGAACTATCAACCTCTTTGGTTTTACTCTTAAGAAGCTTGGTATCGAATGTATCTGGGTTGATGTAGATGCCAGCTACGAAGAAATCTGCAAGGCAATCAAGCCTAATACAAAGTGTATTTTTGGTGAGACAATTGCAAATCCTGCCCTTACAGTTTTTGATTTTGAAACCTGGGCAAAGGCCGCTCACGACAACAATCTTCCTCTTATCGTTGATAACACTTTTGCAACTCCGGTTCTCTGCCGTCCTTTCGAGTGGGGCGCCGACATTGTCGTTCACTCGACAACAAAATATATGGATGGTCACGCTGTTCAGGGTGGCGGTTGTATTGTTGATTCAGGAAACTTCGACTGGGAAAAGGCTTATAAGGCTACCGGTAAGTTTGCCGACATGGTTGAGCCTGATGAAAGTTACCATGGCCTCCGTTATGTTGGAGACTTCGGCAAGGCTGCTTATATTGTAAAAGCCCGCACTCAGTTGATGCGCGACTTTGGTTGCTATCCTGCGGCTCAGAGCGCCTTCTATCTGAACCTCGGTCTTGAGACTTTACCGGTTCGCATGGAACGCTACTGCCAGAATGCCCGCAAGGTTGCCGAGTTCTTCAAAACCTCCGACAAGATTGCTAAAGTGACATATCCTGGCATTCCAGGCGACAAGTACTACGAGCGTGCACAGAAATATCTTCCAAACGGAACCTGCGGCGTTATCTCTATCAGCATTAAGGGTGGCCGCTCAGCAGCCGTTCGTTTTATGGATGCCCTCAAGCTTGCCTGCGACGAAGTTCACGTTGCCGACATCCGCACCTGCGTTCTTCACCCGGCCAGCGCTACTCACCGCCAGCTCACCGACGAGCAGTTAGTTGCAGCCGGAATTGACGGCGGTATGGTTCGTGTTTCAGTCGGCCTCGAAAATGTCGAAGACATTATCGAAGACCTTAAAGGCGGCCTTGCTGCTATTTAAGATAGATCTCAAGATATATAAAATTCTATAACTCCGAATCCCAAATTCTTTTCTGTAACTTGGGACTCGGAGTTTTAAATTATATATTATCTTTTATACGGTGCATATTTTTATTGTTCAATTAATACTTTAAGGCAGAAATCTAAAAACCTCTTAAATTCATTATCTGCTTGTTGGCTTGAAAATAATTTTATTCCTTTTAAATCTTCAAGATATTCTTGTAATTTTTCTTTGTCTTCATCTTTCAACCTTCTTATTTGTATATAGTATAGCGTGAAATACTAATGCCGTATAGGAAAGAATTCTATGATAGAATCCTATACGACACAGTTTTTCTCTACAACAATTCTTCAAAAGTTTGCATACAGTTATAGATAAATTCTTTTTTGCTCTTTTTTAAGGGATAATCAGCAATTTCATTTTCAAGCAGTATTGCACGTTTGAGCATATTTTCTAATCCAGATGGCTTTTCAATACATTCACTTGTAAGGTCCATTACTTCATGGAGCAGGTTCTTGTCGAAATCTTCTGGCAGTTCCATTTCAACTGTAAGAAGGGCAATGTTGAAAGTTATGCAATGCATAGAAATTGTAATTTCTTTGAGCGTCGAACCAGTTTCGTTTTTCTTTGCCATGTTATGCCTCCTTTATGCGCTCAATTTATACAAATCACCGAGTTCATTTCTCAGTGTAGAAAATGCCTGCTGTTCAATCTGATGGATGCGGGCTTTTGTAAGTCCGTAGCTTTCGGCAATCTCGCTGAAAGCCTGCGGATCTTGGTAAGTCAAACCGTAGTGGCGGGTGAGAATATCAGCCTGTTTTGAAGGCAGTGAGGCAAGAGCTTCCTTCACACGAACCGTCATTTCATTATTTATACATTCTTCTTCAATTGTGTTTTCCGAATTATCGCAAAGAGAAGAAAGAAATGCTTCTTCATCAAACTCAGGATCATCATTGCGGTTTATAGGACAGACCGGATTTTTTTGTGATTTACCGGCTGCATCCATAATCTCTTTAAATATCCAGTTTTTTGCATAAGTTATAATACGGCAGCCCTTTTTAACCTCAAATTTGTCTACGGCTTCAATCAGACCGATAAGACCAATCTGTACCAAATCTTCATCATCAAACAAGTAGCCTTTGAAGCTTCGTGAAAATTTAATTGCATAAGGAATGTTTGAAAGAATAAGAAGATTGCGAGCCTTTGTATTTCCATTAGCAGCCTGAATCGCTAGCTCGTATTCTTCTTCGCGGGAAAGAATGTTGAAGTGTGGATATTTAGACATAGACATAGAAACCTCCTGACATCTAAGATGTCGAAAAAAAAGTGAGAAAGCTAAATTTTTTGTGAGAAAAATTTAATTATGTATGTATATATATATAGTTAACATGCACTGAAATTTGCGGAAAAAAATTTAAGATTTTTGCAATTTCATCAAAAAAAATTACAATACAAGAAAATAGTTGGTAAGGATAGATAGAAAAAAACTCCATAAAACTCCTATAAGATAATAATAGTTCTGCTTATCGGCAAGAAAAAAAATATGAATGTATATAATATAGTTAACTCGAAGTCCAAATTTGATAAAAGATTTAAGAAATTTTCAAATTTTTTTCATATTGATCTTCCCAATATTTTGTTTTTTCTTCATCGTAAAGCGGATTTATCGGATTTTTAGAAGCATAAACCTGTGCGAGCCAGTAGCACATCATTGCAACTGCCTTTTGAGTGCAGTCACAGCCTTCTTTTTTACTTTCTTCAATTGCGTGAAGGGCGAGTTTTTCGGCATGGTGAAAATCTTCGGCAACCGGAGAGTTCTCGATGGCTTCGTCTTCAATGGCAACTCGTATACATTCACCCATCGCAAGCCAAATTTTCGCATGAACGCTGCCAAGCTCTGCGGCCTTTGTAAAATATTCACAGGCCTTTTTAGCGTTTTCTTCAGAATGAATATCGATTAGTGTGTTTTTTGATTTGTCCTCAGAATTATGCACACCAAGACTGTAAAGAAATCCCAAAGTCTTAAGCGCAAAGGTATTTCCCTTTTCGCCCTTTTCATTAAGAAATGCCAGATTTTTTTCGAAATTAATTCCCTGGTCAATTTCCTCTGCAGCTAGTTCAAGTTTAGAAAGATTTTGTGTAGACATAGTGACTCCCCGGCATTTTTTATGCCTAAAAAAAATGAGAAAGTTTAATTTTGTGTAGAATTAGAAAGAAAAGTTAAATATCAAGTATATTTAATATATGCGTTTTTTGCGAATCGTTAAGTAAATTTTTGAATTTTTTTTTATTATAAAGTAGGGGGGAAAGCCTTCCCCTGCGCCCGCACTTCGTTGCGGGCTACCCCTTCTAACGGGGGCTCAGGCGCCGCCCCCGTAACGCCCTGACTTAATCTTTGAGGGTCTTTCGTTGTTTTTCGAGCTCATAAAATTTATTTCTGTGCCAGCTAATAAAGTATTCGTTTCCTGCCGTGATATCTATCTTCATGCTTTCGACAATATTCATAAAGATTAAATCGTTTTGTGATAATGATGATGAGATAAGAATTTTTCCTTCTTCATTAAATGAAATCATATATTTATCGACAAGCTTATCATGATTCGGACAAAGCAAGAGCCCATTGTTTTCGTCAACCTTTTCATTTTTATCGCTATCAGCCCAGGATTTTAAATGACTTGCAATAAGAAGTTGTTTATTTATGATACCACATAAACAGCATTTACCATATTTCTCAATTAATTGATTTCGAAATACTCCCTGACCTTTTCTTTGCTTTCCTAAAGCAATTATGTCAGAGCCTTCAAGATTTTCTAAGGCTTTTATTTGAGCATTTACCAGTTCTTTCTGTTCCTGAGTTTGCTCAGGTTTAGTAGAAATTTCGTTTTCAATTTCAGAAATCTGATTGTTAATTTTAGATTTATATTTGTTAATTAAATCGATAGCCTTAGCTTTCAGCTTATCAGCTTTTTCTCTCTTCTCTTTATTGACTTTGCCATTGTCTTTGCCGTCAGCATACCAAACATTTCTTCCGGGTATTCTTAATTTATAATCTTCTCCTCGCTTATTTTCAGGAATAAGATAAACATTAGAAGACTCTGCTTTGATATTGTATTCTACACAGTTATTAAAGTTTGTGCGATTTTGTTTTACATCGTCAGGAACTATTTGAAGTGTTGAATATACTGTAGCTTGTTCATACCAACCTATTATTTGTTTTTTACCCGAAGTAGGCGTTGCTGTCCATACAACAAGGACATCATCAAGTGAGTCTGTATCTTTAGCTGCGCTTTCATCAATTCTAGATAAATCAATCCTATTCTTTGTAGCTTGAACAAAACCAAAGTAGACTCCATTATTGTTGAAAAAATTATAACATTCATGACCTGTGTTTCTTTTGTTGTATTTTCCACCATTTTTAGGAATATCATCTATTTGTCCTCTATAATACTTAGTCCACCCAATATTACAAAATAAAACTCTTGAATACATAATTATTTCCTCATTTATAATTATACTTAAAATAATAAATTTGTAAAAACCAAATTTCACATTTATGATAAATTCAGAGGTGTAAAATGGCTAACGAAAAGAAAATTCTTACAATTAAAAAATAATATTCTTGAAAAATGTACAAATTCAAAAAATGCAGTTGATATTGCAATTCCAGAAGGAATTACAGAAATAGGGGAAAGCGCTTTCCAGGGATTTAAGAATCTTGAAACAGTTGAAATTCCTGAATGTGTAAAAAAGATAGGTCGATTTGCTTTTGATGGTTGTTCCAGTTTGAAGAAAATAAATCTTCCGTCTGGAATTAAGAGTCTCGAATATTCTTTGTTTAACAAATGTGAATCATTAAAAGAACTCATCATTCCAGAGGGTGTTACTGTAATAAAACAGCTTTCTCTTGCCCGATGTGGTTTTAAGGAAATCAAGCTTCCTGAAAATCTTAAAGAACTTGATTATGAAATTTTCAGTGGAGACGAAAGTCTTAAGTCAATTGAGATTCCTAAAGCCATTACAGAATTGAAGGCCAGGCATTTTGAACAGTGCAATACACTTGAGACTGTTAGACTACCAGAAAAAATTACTGTAATAGGAGATTGTTCATTTGTCGGATGTCTTAAACTAAAGTCAATCAATATTCCTGATACAGTAGAGAAAATTGGTAATCAGACATTTATGTTTTGCAAGAAGCTTCAAAAAATTACGCTTCCAAAGAAGCTTACAAGTATGAAGTATGAAGTCTTTAGATATTGCGAATCGCTCGAATCAATAGAAATTCCTGGCACCCTTGAATCAGTTGATGGAAGTAACTTCTCGGACTGTGGAGCACTTAAAAAAATTATTGTGAATGAAGGTGTAAAGAAAATCGATAAATTTGCTTTTAATCCTTGCCCGGCGCTAGAGTCAGTAAAGCTTCCTTCAACTATTGAATATATAGATCCTGCTGCTTTCTGTGATTGAAGCAATGAAATAACCTTTACCTTTGTAGTGCAGTAAGAGCATGACCTTCATGCCATTTCTGCAGGATGATTTTTTCTTCCTCGTTAGGGCTGGCATTTCTGTCTACGCGTTCCTGGAAAATTTCTTTTCCCCGAACTTCAATGCAGATTTTATACTCATCATTTTTTGTGACATAAATAATCGTGCATTCCTTCTTTGAAATCTGGTCGGCATAAGAGGCAACACAATTGTGAAGACTGGTTCCGATTTCGCAGAGTTGATTAGAGTTTCGTGGCAGGCGGAAGGTGTAACCGTCAATATCATCTTCAAGTTTTTTCTCTTCTTCTGAATATTTAAAGGTGATTTTTTTACTTGTCAGCCGATAACTCAAATTTGAAAGTGCATCATGATTAAATTGAGTAAAGCCGTCTTTAAGAATATCTTTTTTTAGTTGCTTTGGTATATGACGGAAATATTTATGAAACATAGTTAAGGCATCAGCATGATCTAAAAAAGCAAAATCGTCATACTCAGAATTCTCCTGATCAACTTGTTGTAAAAGTAGATTCAGCGTTGCTAGCTCTCCACGGTGCTTAATACAATAGTTTGAAAAGAAAATAAAATCAACTCTCGGTAAAATATCTATAAAGTTGTAATATTCTCCATTTTGAATTACTCGATTGTAAAGATTAACATCTCTAAAACCCGCATCGTGAAGTCTTCTGTACGTAAGCAGTATGAGAGGGGATTCTGCATAGACTTTTCGCAAAATCCTGTAACCATTTATATGAGTCTTTCGCAGGAATTTATTGAGAATTTCTGTGTCTGTTCGTTTATATTTAAAGCGGATGTTTAAGGAATCAAATTCCTTGTTTTTAAGCACTACGAAAAGTTTAGGCTCGCAGGGAAGCATTGTCAGATAATACATTTCTGTGAGATAACGAGGGATTTTATTGTCCTGGGATATATCGCTGACTGTAGGTGTGGTTTTAAGTCCGGTGTATATTTTTGCCAGTCTGCAAAGTTCCTGATAAGCCTCTTTTAGTACAACTGTTGGATAAGCCGACAGTTCAAGGTCTCTCAGTATGTTCATAAGATTGCAATGTCTCGCAAAAGAGGGATTATCACTGTAATACTTATAATAAGTATCTTCTGGATTTATAAAGTTCTCAGAGAAGATGCCATTTTTCATATCATAAAAAAAAGTTTCACGGCTTGTTTCTGAAGGTGGAGGCAGGGCGTCGGAATAACAAGGGAAGGTGACAAAACTTTTTTCTGGATTGTTCCACTGGGCTTTCCAGTCTGTCAATTCTTTGCGCTTAAACTTTATGAAGGAAAGCGTTAGGGTCAGTTTCTCTATATCTGTAATTATTTCTGCGGCGATATAATCCTTACTGATTTTGTTGTTGTCTTTATAATATTTTGAATTTATAAAATATCGGTTTTGTTCTCTTTTCCAGTCATAATAATCTTTCATTTCACAAGGAGATAAATCTTCAAAATCTATATTCCCATTTTTATCAAAAATAGAATTTCCCACAAAATGAGGTTTTACAGGATTATATGGAAATTCTACAAACTCTTCCGGAATTTGGCTTTCAGTTGAGGAAGGCATTTCTTCTGATTTTTCCCAGATTCTTTTTTCATTATTAAAAACAATTGTGTCCAGAATATAATTATTTTTGAGACGTATTGGAATAATCTGCTTTTCTGTTTTGCTGAAAACAAAATCTGCTGTTCCAAACTGACGATAGAAATATTTTTTTTCGATCTCAAAATCAATCATAAAATCTAAACCTCTGATAAACTAATTAATAAAACGGCTGCCAATATCTGAAAAAGAGTCCCTTGAAATATAGATTTCACCTTTTTCTTCCAGTCTTTCCAGTATTTCAATTATTTCCTTTTGTGTTTCTATAATATCAGCCTGATTTATTACCTCCCCCACAAACTCCATGTCTTCACGAAGCAGGGTAGCGGCATGGTAGCTCATGTTCTGGAATACCTTTTCTCGTATTTCGTTATCAAGGCCTTTAAGTGCTATTGCCAGATCCATCTGGTCTACTTCGCGCAGCCATTTTTGAATTGCCCTGTCATCAAGAACTAAGAGAATAGATAAATCTGTTGCATAATAATCTACATTCATTGCAAGAATAGGATTTATTGTATAAAAGTCTACAAGTTCTTCTTTTGTCTGTTTGCATGGCAATATCGAATTGTTCATTACTTCAGCTGCACAAGCTTTTGCATAAAATCCTGAACGCTTAAGAACTGTTCCTGCCGCACTTAAAACATCTGGCTCAATATTAGTTTTTTCACTGTCTGCATCGAATAAGCTTTTCACTTTTTGACGAATTGCTTCCGGCAGCTTTGCGAGCGCTTCTTCTCGACGCTGGTCCGGCAAGTAGACAAGTAGTTTGGCTAGAAAGACCATGTAGCCGGTATCAAAAAACTCCTCTATTATTCCAAATGATTTTTCACATGCTGCTTCAAGCTGCTTTCTGAATTTTAAAACGGTGTCATTGGAATCTTTATCATTGTTTATAACTTTGCTTGCTGTCTTTTTCACGAGCCTGCTCCTTGCGTTTTGTTATGAAAAACAAAAGCCTACGCGGCATTCTTTTTCTTCTTTGTCCAGGCGCTCGTTCTCGCAGAGCTCGGCGATTTCGTCATAAGAAGGAAGTTCCCCTTTTATGATTTCTGTCATCTCACATTTTCGAACAATGTTGTCAATTTCGCCACCAGAAAAATCAAAGCGGTCGGCAAGGCGGCTCAAATCTTCGTCGCCAAGCTCCGGCAGCTTGCTTCCCCAGATTTTTTTACGGGCTTCAAGGCTTGGCTTTTCGTATTCAACCTTAAAAAGGAAGCGTCGTTCAAAGGCCTTGTCCATATTGTTGCAGAGGTTTGTTGTTGCAAAAATAATTCCGTCCAGCTTTTCCATCTCTTCAAGAAGAATGTTCTGAATGGCGTTTTCTGTCTGCGCACAGTTTCCGCTTGTAATATCCTTTCGTTTAGAAATCAGGGCATCGGCCTCGTTGAACAAAAGAATAGGTGTATTCTCGTGACGGCGTTCTGCTGTCTGACAGAGCTTTCTGTAATTTGTAAAAATCTTTTTTACGATTTTTTCGCTTTCACCAAACCACATCGATTTTGATTCAGAAATATCAACATGAAGAATTTTTCTGTTTGTCTTTTTTGCAAGCTGATAAACAGTTTCTGTTTTTCCGGTTCCAGGCGCGCCATAAAGAAGAACTGCAACGCCTTTTGGAAGTCCCTTAGATTCGAGTCGCTTCTGCATGGCAACAAGATTTTTTTGAGAAAGACTTTCCTCCAGCATATCAATCTGCTTCTGAACTGTTTCAGAATAAAAAAGAGTCTTTTCTTTTAGCTTTTCAGGTTCAAGAATATTCCTGTTGCAAACCGGCTTCTTTTTATAGAGGTCTGCATTCTTGCCATAAATCAATTCAATGGTGCGGTCGCTTAGAGTTACAGTTGTTTTTTCTACGACATCATTTTTTTCAATTTCAATAAAACCGTTTGTGCTTAAAGGATCTTTTTCATCAAGCATTTTTCGAAGATTTGTAAAATAGGCATTTGTCTTTGCATATAAATCACTTAGAGTAGAGCAAAGACAGGATTCATTACCATCAAGAAAATCCTTAGAACAATCATAAAGAAAATATCTTTCCATTGGGTCAAGTTTTGATTTCATGATTTTTTTGAAGAAAGGCAACTCTGCAAATTTCTTTTCCAGGGAAGCCAGTTCTCGTTTTTTCAGAAGAGGTGACATACGCTTTTCATAAGTAATTGCAAATTCGTGAAGCGCATCAATTGTAATTTCCAGGTCAGATTTTTGATATTCAGCTTCTGCATATTTTTCTGCCTGACTGCCAAAAAGTGTTTTAAGCCCCTCGGAACTCAATTTTAAAATTGCAGCATATCGGGAACCACGTCTGAAATCACCTGAGATTTGTTCAAAACTATCTTTAATAAGATTTCTTTCAAAAAGAATGTCATCCTTTTTGCTTAATCGATTACAGCGAGAGTATTTTATAAATATACCAAGTACATCAGTAAGAAAATCAGAATCATCATCTATAAGAGTTTTTCCAGAAATACAAAATGAGCTGAGTATATATAAAATTATTCGAGACTCCTGGTCTTCAGGAAACTCCTTTTTTATATTTCGCATGATTTCGTCCTGCTCGTACTTCCGTTCATAAGTTGCAACTGTTCTGTAAAAATCTTCATCAACATTAGAATTCCTGAAACAGTTTTTAAATAGCGTAAAGAAATTCATAAAAATCTTGTCGGTTGTTTCGAGAGTTTCTTCAACTTGAATAATACGAGTTCCTTCGACGATACTTTCTACAACAGAATCAGGAATTTCATAGCCGCCATTTCTTTCGCTTCTGCGAGCCAGTCTGGATTCTGATTTTTTCTGTCCAATCAAAAACTTCTTCTGAAGCAAATTAAAATTCTGTGAATAAAGTAAAATTGTAATATGGGGAATCTCAAGAAAATCAGCAATTTCTGCAAGAGATGAAGCTGCAGATTCCTGCATCTGAAGATAAAAAATTACAGTAAAAAAGACAGCAGAAGTTTCATCAATATTAAGATATTTTTCAAGGCGTTCAAGATCTTCTTTCTCAGCCTTGAGGACATTCTCTTCAAGTCCGCAGGCCTGCAGTTTTTCCGAGAGATCAATTATAGTCTGTAAAATAGTTTTTTCCTTTGTGCTAACGTTTGCCATATTTTATCATGTCTCCTTATTACACAAATAATATATGGCCTTTTTCTTAAAAGTTTAGTTTTATGTGAGTTTTGATTTCAGAATTATAAGCGTTTTATTAATGATATTATTTCATCACGAAGAGATTCTTTTTCTGTATCAGGTGAAGTAAATAAGGTTTCGGGTTTAATTTGTAAAGCAGAGCAGATTTTTATTAGAGTGTAAAGGTTAGGAATATTTCTCCCTGATTCAATACAATTTATTTGGTTTTGTGAAAGCCCAGAATTAAAAGATAATTCTATTTGAGACATATTTGCTTTTTGTCTTTCTTCCTTTATGCGGTTAAGTACAAATTGTACTTGCTCCTGATAATCCTTTTCAATCATATCTCATATATTGCAATGAAAAAACATTGACAAACAACACGAAAGACCATTAGTATTATTAATGGAATACCATTAAGTTATTTAATGCTATTTTGTTTAGAAGGATATCCATATGGAATCGAAAGACAATAAAACAATGGGAATTGGTTTTATTATTGCATTGATTTTAATCTCATTGTTAATTACAGGTTTGATTGTTATAGCCTTTTTATTTTCAGAGAATCGCTTTGTAATTACAAAAGCAATAATTACATTGTTATGTCTTCTTGTAATCATAGTATTAAGTTGTCGTTTTGATGAAATTCATTTTGGACATTTATTTGAAGTTTCAAGAAAAAGAAATGTTGAAATTCAAAAAATGACTTCCGAAGAAATCGAGGAACAGAAAAAACAAGACGAAGCAGAAGAAAAGACATTAATACATTTAAATAGAGAAAAATTTCATAACATACTTTTAGAAAAGTATTTTGGACCAAGAAAATTTAGTGAACTTCAGAAAGACATGGGAATTGTTGAATCAAGTAATAATCCTGATCCAATAAGTAAGAGAAAGGTTTGTTATTTAGCGTATTTAAAAGATATGGAATCTGAATTGTTTATAGAGATTAGTACAGGATCTTTATTATTTTATCATGATAGGATTTACATGAAACTGAACAAGATTCTTTCATATAATAAAACTAATAATGCAAAAGCAAAATTATTGTTATTGGTCCCTACAGGAACTAACACAGAAGTTAATATAAGAAATGATTTATTCAAGGAATACTTTTCTCCTGCCTTGAAAAATAATTTATTACAAATTGAAAAAGTTGTTTATACCAAGAATGAATATGATTCTTGTCTTGTAGAAGTAAACCAAAAATCTCAGAGAAAAAAATAATCACAAACAATGAGAAGTGTAATAGATGAATATATTAAAAGATTTTAAATATATACAATAAGAGGAAATAGCTTATGAAAAAGATTTTGTTCGTTTTGTCGGTTTTGACAAGTTTGGCTGCAATAAGTTGCAGTAACCCTAGTAGTGGAAATGTACCAGTTATTATTCCACCAGTTGTTACAACACCTACTGAGCCTGAAACACCTACAACACCGGCTCAGCCTGAGACACCTACTGAACCAGAAACACCGGCACAGCCACAGACACCTGAAACACCGTCTGAACCGGAAACCCCAGCTGAACCAGAAACACCCGTTCAGGTATCGCCTTGGATTCTTGCAATAAAGAATACATCTGCCGGTATAAATGGAAATGCTGGTACTGATTTTGTTTACATTGACGAAACCATTGCAAACCCTTTTGCTGCTCTTGTTGATGCTGGAACAATTCAACTTGAACTTGTTGGAAAGCGTGAATTGAAAACATCTTCAAGCATTATCAGATGGTTTGGAACTTCTGCAACTGATAAGATTAATGTTATCAATCAGTACAAGATTTATGTTCATAAGGATGCTGCTAACACAGAATATTTCCTTGAAGATAGTTCTTTGAAGTATTATCTTGCTGGTAGAGTTAATAATACACACGCATTCCGTTATAGACTTATTAAAGAAAACAATGAGTGGAAGATGTCAGCTGTTAATCATAATTCAATAACGGGAAACAACCAATCTTTAACTATTGCAAAGAACAGTTACGCTGTTAAGAACAACTAAAAGAATGAGCCACCTGAAAGGGTGGCTCATTTATTTATCATTCGCAGAAATTTTGTTTCGCTCAGCTAAACTTATTGCGCGGCAGAAAGTTCTTTTTCCAGAGAGTTCTCTACAAAATTATTAAGGCTTATATTATGTTCCATTGCATAAATAGCGATTTTTTTATGAAGCTCAGGTTTTACCCGTACATTAAATGAACCTTTATAGGCTTTCTCCGGTTTTTTGCCTTCGGCTTTGCAGAGTTCAAGATAATCATTTACTGCACTATGAAAGTCGCTTATAAGCTCAGTGGCGCTTGCTCCTTCGTAAGAAATGAGGGCGCGAATGCCTTGAACTTTTCCAAAAAAGAGTTTGTCCTCCATAGAGAATTCTATGCTGCCGATATAACCTTTATATTCAATCAAGTTTTTCATATTAAATCCTCCTGCTCAAGTGTATCTATAAGCTGCTGTATCTGATAAGTTTTTAATTGATTATTTGGATGTGGTTTATGAAGCAAAATGGAAGAATGATTTTCAGAAGTAAATATTACTCTTGAACCACTTGTTTTTCCTTTATTCGACCGTTGATAAGAAAGATAGCCCAAAAGAGTTTCTGCTTCATCAAATGTGAAATCCTTAGGTTTTGATTTTAGCCTTTTTATGAGTTTTTCTTTCTTTCCCATATTATTAATATAATATACATTATTCTAATTTGCAACTAAAAATAGTTATATAATTCGTTGCAGTCCTATGCATTTAGTCATCCTTGACCCGTTAATCAAAGAAATCATATAATTAACTCATGCCTTTACAACTTACCTGGACAGACTATCCTGAAGCTGCTGACTCGCCTGATTTTTTGAGTGGCGCTACATTTGAACCGCCGCTTCCAACAGACTTCAATCACCTTCTTATTAAAGGCGATAACTATCCGGTTTTAAAAAAACTTCAGAAAAATTTTTCCCGGGCAGTTGATTTAATATACATAGATCCGCCATACAACACAGGTAATGATTTTACCTATAACGACAATTTTAAAGTTCGGGACGGAAGTGGCGAGGCAGACCGTCACAGCCAGTGGCTCAGCTTTATGCAGCGCCGGCTTCTTGCGGCCCGTCCGCTTCTCAAATCTAGCGGCTGTATTTTCATTGCAATTGATCAGAGCGAGCTCTATACATTAAAGCTTATTTGCGATCAGATTTTTGGTGAAGAAAATTTTGTAAATGATTTTATGTGGCTGCATGGAAAAGGCAAAAAGGACACCTGGTCTAGAACCCTTCAGCAGCATACTCTCTGTTATGCCCGCGATAAAAAGCAGCTTCCTGCATTTCGTGAAATCCAAAGTACAGACTGGGCTACAACAAACGCCGACAACGACCCGCGCGGAAACTGGTTTTCCGGCAGTATTTCTTTTACAGAAAAACGTTCAAATCCAAATCACAAAAACTACTATTCGATAGTTTCTCCGAGCGGTAAAGTCTGGACCCGCCAGTGGCAAACAGACGAAGCTCACATGAAAGAGCTGATTGCAGATAAACGCATATTCTGGGGCACTGCCCCCGCTTACGACAAGGTTCCGCGTGTAAAGATTTTCAACGAAGAAGAATCTGAGGTTATTCCTCGTAATATAATAGAACCAAAAGAAACAACCCGTGCTGCCCAGCACCATTTAGATGAACTTCTTGGCCAGTCTGGCGCTTTTGACAATCCCAAGCCTGTCAGTCTTATCAAACATTTAATAGAAATTACCCGCCAGCCGAAAGACGCCCTTATTCTAGACTTCTTCGCCGGCAGTGGCACCACCTTCGAAGCTGTCTGCGCTCTCAATGCTCAGGATAAAGGAAAACGCCGCTCCATCCTGGTGCAAAAGGACGAAAACGGCATTTTCGAATTGTGCAAAAAAAGATGTCAGAAAGTCTCAGAACTATTTGAACAGTCTGCGGCACTCCAGGTAGAACCTCTTTTCATCAGCTTCACCCATTGAAAAACTCTTTCTAGGTAAAGGGCCCCGGCCACTGATAGTTTCAAAGAAGCTGTCCTTTGCGATTGGTGGCAGTAAAATTCCCACTGCATTTTCACGTTCGCCAAGTTTAAGAACTTCATCACTTCCGTGGATGTAATCGATTTCAGCTTTTTTTGCAGAGGCGCTTGCGGCAGCAGTGGCAGATTTTAGGAACTCATCAATTTCCGGCTGCAGTCTTGCAACTGCGAGTTCTGTAATTCCGGTTTTAAGCAGAACATACTTCTGAACTCCGTTGCCACCTTCGCGGTAAGCAAATCCAAAATCAGCATGAGAAGCCTTTACTGCAGCTTCAAGTTCTCCAGCACCACTAACTTCACTCACCGAACCGCCAAGCTTTTCAGCCAGAGTCTTAATCAGTTCTTCAACATCACAGTCAAAAATAACGCGATGAATTGGCTCAAATGTTAAGCCTTTATCATAAATATTTACAATTTCAACAAGAGCATAGCGAACCGGGCAATCGCGCAAAGTCGCGTCATCGGCACCTTCCGCAATCAGCTTTTCTTTATACTCATCCCAGACAGCTTTTGCAGTAGCCAGAGAGTGGTTACCGTCACCTACAGCAAACAGGAATGTTGAACCGTCAGCGGCACGCTTTGCTTCCGCAATCTTAGCTACAGCTTCAGTCACGCCTTCGATTTCAGCTGTACTTTCCACTGCCCAGCCGGTAATCTCGCCTCCATTACACATAAGCTCGCCGCTGTACAAAGGTGCCTTGCCACGAACAGCAGCACCCGCACCGCCCACCAGCAAATCATTCTTGTCATCAACTAACAGCATAATATGTGGCAATTCAAGAGCAGCTCCGCGGCGAATCTCCATACGTGGAGGAATACGCTCAACGATTGTTGCTTCTGTTGCGCGGATATTTGCCTTGCTGAAAGGCTTCCACTCATAAGTTTCCAAATCAATTTGAGTAACGAGACCGCGGCGCATACGGCCAAAGGCAGTCTTTCGTTCTATATAAACCATGCTCTTGCGTTCTGCATCAAACACGCTGTTTTGTGAGCCAGCGCCTTCTGAGATGTAGGCCTTCATTGTCTCTCTGATTTTTTCGATTCTAGCCGGCTTATCAGGAGAATTCAAATAAACCTCCGGCAAAATCAGATTAAGTGTCGAAGGCTTTCCAGCTGCTGCGGCCTCGGCTTTTTTCCAGTAGTTTAAATCCTGGGTATACTGATCGCATGCAATTACAGACCAGCTTTTTACATCAATATTTTTTGGCAAAAGGATTTCCGGCACGCGGATTCCAAAATCTTCAATCTTTTTCATAAATGCAAGTATACAGTTTGACTGGCTTTTATGCTATAATCAAATAGGATTATAAAGATGGACGCTTCATTGAGACTGGAACAAAAGCTTGTTCAAAAACAGATACAAAAGCTTTCTCAAGTTCAGATAACCACCCTCAATTATCTTGCAATGGGGAATGAGACACTGCGCAGTGAAATATACAAAGCAGTCAGCGAAAATCCAGCACTTGAAATTGTAAGTGAGCCATCACGCAGGGAAAACTTTACTGGCGGAGAAAATTATTCTACATCCTTCGGTAATTCAACAAGCTCAGATCAATTTCAGCAGATTCTGGAAAATCAACAGGACTACGATGAGACGCTTCAGGCACATCTTCTTCATCAATTGAATGCTATGAAAATCTCAGAGGCTGAGCATGAGTTATGTACTAAGCTGATTTATAATCTCGACAGAAACGGCTTTTACGGCTCCATGCTTTCTCCAGAAACTTTTCTGCCACATAAAAATCCTGCAGCGGAAAAAGACCTTCTTGAACGCTGTCTTAAAATGGTTCAGTCTCTCGATCCAATAGGAACCTGCTGCCGGACTCCAGAAGAAAGCCTTTTGATACAGGCTCAGCTTTCAGAAAATCCTGATCCGCTTGCGCTTTTTATTCTGGATGGACATCTTGATTTTATGAACCCGCCTGATGCCCAGAAAATCAGTCGCAAACTTATTGACTTTAAGAACTCGCTTCATAAAAAAGCCTTTGCAGATACTTCTGTAATTGATAACCTTTCGCTTGACGAAGCTGCTGCGGCTTCGGCTCTTAAATTTATTCTCTCACTTAATCCGCATCCGGCTCAGGGTTATAATACGGAAGCAGGAGCAGATACTGGCCGCCCGGATGTTGTGTTAATTGTAACAAAAGAAAATGGCCCTGCAGATGATGATTATTCGCGCGGCCTTGTTTCTATTAATTCAGATTATCATTTTCAGATAAAATATGCTTCAGGATCTTTACCCGAGGTACGCATTTCTCCTGAGTTCAAAATGGATAAGGAAAATGTGGCTAAGGCCCAGGCTTTAATAAATTCACTTCAATTCCGCGAATCAACGATTGTTATGCAGGGCTGCGCCATTGTACATGCCCAGAAAAACTTTTTTCTGAAGGGCCCTGGTCACCTCAAGGTTCTTACCCGCCGTCAGATTGCTCAGGAATTGGGAATCCATGAATCAACAGTTTCACGAACGTCAGCAAAAAATGGCAGTAAATATATTCAAACGGAATGGGGACTTTTTCCAGCCTGGTATTTCTTTACTTCAGGAGTTTCGAATCGAGACGGTAGTAAAACAATTTCCTCCGAAAGAATTAAACAAAAAATTAAGGATGTGCTTTCTGAACATGGTAACGAAAATCTTTCAGATCAAAAGCTTTGCGAATTGTTGAATCAGAAGGGTGCCAGAATTGCCCGTCGTACCGTCGCAAAATATCGTGCACAGCTTGGACTCAAAAATTCATATAAACGATAAAAAAAACGGCCTGCACTTTGTACAGACCGTTCATATGGATTAGCGTAGTATTTTACTTCTGCTGAACCTTATCTTTTTCCTTCTTGATTTTGTTATCAAGTACATCCATCATCTTGTTCAAGGCTGCTCCAAAATCAAAATCTTCTCCAGTAACGTGAGCCTGTGTTCCCCACTTAAAGTTTACTGTTGTATCAAATACATAAGCCTTGTCGTGCTTGATTTTCATAAGTAAATCGACAATCAGTTCATCGGCATAAGCAATTCTCTTAAGTTTTGACTCAATCATATCAGACTGCTTCTGCTCAAGTGTAAATCCTACTGCGTTAATAGATGGTGTCATAGTTGTCTCCTTTGGAGTAAATTTGCTTTACTCCGGCTGTAAGTGATGTAATCCCGTATACGCGGGCCTTTCTGTATATTATAGTAACACGGGTTTTACGAAAAAACAAATTTTGATTAAAAAAAACTTTCTCTATTGATAAGATATCTTAAACTGTGTATAGTAAACGCGTATGGCAGATAAGAAATTTACAGTACTTGATTTGCTAGACCTCGAACTTTCCGGACATGATGCTCTTGATTTAAAGTGTATCGCAGGGCGCCGCGGATTACCCCGCGCTATTACGGTTCCTGAACTTAACCGTCCTGGCCTTGCACTTTCAGGTTTTTATGAATCTTTTGCCAGCAACCGTGTTCAGGTTTTTGGTCGCGGCGAAGTAGCCTATCTGCAGAAACTTCACAAAGAAAAAAATACTGATTCAATCCGAAACTTTTTCCGTTCTCAAATGCCATGCTGTATTTTTACTTATAATCTTGAGCCTACAGAAGATTTTAGGAGCATTGCAGAAGAGAGTTATTGTCCTCTTCTTCAGACAAGTCTTACCTCTATAGAGTTTTCAAACCGTATTATCCGTGTATTTGCAAATCAGTTTGCGCCTCATCAGACACTTCATGGTGTGCTTGTAGAAGTTTATGGTATTGGAATTCTGCTGGCAGGTCATTCAGGAGTAGGTAAGAGTGAAACTGCACTTGAACTTGTAGAACGCGGACATCGGCTTGTAGCTGATGATATTATTGAAATTCGCTGTGTAAATGGAAATATTATTCTTGGGCGCGGTTCAAATACTGTTATAAGCCACCATATGGAAATTCGTGGTCTGGGAATTATAAATATTTCCCAGCTTTATGGTGTTGGTGCCATTCGCGACCAGAAAGAAGTTCAGCTTATTGTTCAGCTTGAAGACTGGAACTCCTCAAAGGCTTATGACCGTCTTGGAACAGAACAAAAATATAAGGAACTGCTGGGAGTAAAAGTTCCTGTAATTGAAATTCCGGTCCGCCCGGGTCGAAATCTTCCTATTATTATTGAAGCCGCAGCGATGAATGAGCGTCTTAAAAATATGGGATATAATTCTGCAAAAGACTTCAACCAGAATGTTCTTAAATGGATTGAAACAGGAGAAGCGCAGTCCGTATATAACGGCAACGACGATTCTTACTAAAATATAAAACGGGGCAGAGAGGCTGCCAAGGAAATTAATATGATCGAGAAGATTTTAACAGTTCAGAACAGGGCAGGAATTCACGCAAGACCTGCGGCAATTATCGCTCAGACATCAAACAAGTTTGAAAGCGAAATTACTCTTACACGTGATGGAGCAACAGTAAATGCAAAATCCATCATGGGTGTAATTGCAATGGGAGCTGGATATAATACTCAGCTTACAATGCAGGTTGTAGGGCCTGATGAATCAGAGGCAGCTTCAGTAATAGAGGAGCTTTTCAACAGCAAATTCGAAGAAGAGTAGGAGGTTGAAATGAGAGGGATCACAGACCGACAGAAAGAGGTCCTGAATTATATATCTTCTTATTCAGAAGAAAATTCATATCCGCCAACAGTCCGCGATATTAGTGAACATTTTGGTATTTCTCTTCGTGCTGTACAGGATCATATTCTTGCTTTACAGAAAAAAGGCTTCCTTTCACAGAGTCAGAAAAAAGCACGTTCAATCCGGGTTCTCTCAGATTGCCGCGATAAAGAACCACAGACATATATCAGTAAAGTTCCTCTTTTAGGAACAGTTGCTGCCGGTAAACCTCTTTTGAGCGAAGAAAATCTTGATGGATATGTAAACCTTACAGAGCCTTTTGTTCGTCCGGGAAAGAGTTATTTCGCACTCCGTGTGCGTGGGCAGAGTATGATTAATGCCGGAATACTCGACGGTGACCTTGCAGTTGTGGAACAGTCATCTACTGCACAGGACGGACAGATTATTGTAGCTGTAATTGATGATGCAATAACTTTGAAGCGTTATTACAAGGAATCTTCAAGAATCCGCCTTCAACCAGAAAATCCTGATTTTCAGGCAATTTATTGTACAGATGTCCGCATCGTTGGAATACTTTCAAACATCGTAAGAACTTACTAAAAATGGCAAAAGCAAATCCTATATATCTTTACACAGGTCCAGAATTCGGAAAAAGAAATGATGCTGTAGAAGCAGTAAAGGCTGCTCATAAAAAACAGTTCGGTGTAATAGATGAACATTCATTTTATCTTCTCGAAACCCCACTTAATGAAGTCATGACAATCTTGCAGAGTGGTACTTTGTTTTCTGATGGAGTCTGTGTTGTCTGCCGTAATGCTGAACTTATAAAGAAAAAGGATGATGTACAGATGATTGCAGACTGGCTGGAAAATCCGGAGCCTTCTGCAGTTCTTATTCTTATTTCAGATGAAATCAGTGTAGATTCAAAACTTGAAAAGCTTGTTCCAAACAGTAACCGCAAAAAGTTCTGGGAAATGTTTGAGAATGAAAAACTTCCATGGGTTACAAGCTATTTCAGTAAAAACGGATACAGAATTCAACAGAGTGCAGCAAAACTTGTACTTGAATTAATTGAAAATAACACACAGTCACTTGCTGCTGAGTGTTCTCGTTTTTTTGTTCTTTTTCCAAAAGATCATGAAATTACAGAAGCTGATGTAGAATCAGTTCTCACACATAACCGCGAAGAAAATGCCTTCAGCTTATTCCGCGAGCTAGCAAACAGTAATGATCTGGCTCCTGTTCGTCTTGAGAAAGGACTTCAGATTTTACAAAAAATCAGACTTTCAAAAGAAAACTCTTCCGTAATGATTATTGCGGGGCTTGCTTCTTGTTTTAGAAAATTACAGGACTGGCATAAAAGAGGAGAACAGGCTATTCCGCAGCAGATGCTCCAGAAACAGTATCGTAGTGCAGCAAAAGTTTGGACAATGGGACAGACAGCCGCTATTCTTGCGGTGCTTGCATCAACAGATATGGAAATCCGTTCGGGTGGATCCCAGATGGAGGATGTGCTTCTTCAAAAAATGATTTATGAAATCGTTATAAAAAATGGAGCTCAGCTTTCTAATCTATCTCAAGAGTGCTGAGAAGTTCTTTCAAAGCCTTCAGTTCATCTGATGTAAAGGTAGAACCTTTTCCCATTTTCTGATGATCCGGAGACCAGCTGCGTAAATCATACTTAGCAGGTCTTCCACCCCAGGAAACAAGATTTAATTCCAGATTCCAGCCACCTTTTCCTTCAGCAACAGTTCCAAGACTTTTTTCAATCTTAAAAGAAAAATCATCCGCCATTTCCGCCTCCTTTTGTAACTTACAAGGATAATTAATTGAACTGCCATTTATGGTCGGTCTCGGAGTAGAAAATGACACATGACAACATCATTCCGTTGGCATGGGGCATTTTCTACGGGAGAGACCGACCATAATGACTGTTGTTTAAATTATCGTTGTAAGATTGCCGATAATATAGTAAAATATACAAAATATTTTAAATGTGAGGTAAATATGAAGAAAGTTAGTGTAATCCTTCTTTCTATTTTCACACTTCTGTTCTTTATTTCCTGTGGTTCAAAACCTGCTGCGGAAGAAGAGGCCCCTGAGGCTCCCGAAGTAACAGAATCGGTTGAAGATTTATCAGAAAATATTGACGATGAAGGCCCTTCTGAAGAAGAAAGACTCGCAATGTTAATGGAAAAAATTAATGATGCAAGAAAGGCTGCACTTGAAGCTGGTGCAGACAAGAATTGCCCAGACCAGATGAATAAGGTCGATTCATTACTTGCAGTTTTAAAAGATAGCGATAATCCTGAAGCTGATGCACAGTCAATTATCGATAGATACAATCTTCTTGCAAATTACAGTGCTGCTGTAGAGGCAAAAAAAGAAATCGATGATAATGGTTATGCATCTTATGCTCAGAATAATTACGATAGGGGTGTAGATAATCTTGCAAAAGTAGATGCTGCTTTTGATAAGGGAACAGATGATTTTGATAAGTCTGTTTTTGCAAATGCAGAAACTGCTCTTAAAGAATTCAACACTGTAATTAATGTAGCATACAAAAAGATTGCTAAAGAAGAGCGTGAAGGTGCAATTGAAGCAAAGAAGAATGCAGACAGTGTAAAAGCTGGTGTTGCCCGCAAGGCTGAATATAAAGAGGCTGCAGATCTTATCCAGTCTGGAGATTCACTTTATGCAATGCAGAATGCAAAGAAGGCTTCAGAAAAATATAAGGATGCAAATACAAAGTTCACCTACCTTTATGAAGACGTTTTTGCTAAGCGTGCTGCGGCACAGGCTGCAATTGATGAAGCTAAAAAGCGTGTAGCAGAAAGCGAGAAGTTTGCAGAAGAAGCTGATATTAAGGCTCCTATTACAGAAAAGGTTGAAGGTATCGAAGATGAAGATGCAGTTCTCCTTGAAGCTGATGATTACGAAGATCCTGAAGAAGCTGAAGCTGATATCGCTGAAGAGCTTGATGAAGAAATTGATGAATCGGAGGCTGAGTAATTATGAAAAAAATTATTTCGATTTTAGCAGTTGCTTTACTTGCCGCTTCTGTATTTGCAGTAAGCTATAAGAACAATACCTTCCAGAAACTCGCAGATGAGTATACAAAGAAGGCAGAAATTGCACTCGATGCTGGTCAGTATGATGATGCAGTTGAGTATTCAAAGAAAGCCGAAGAGAATGCTGCACTTTCAGAAGCTTATATTAAGATGATGATGGCTCGTGGTGAAGCTGAAAACAATATTAAGCTTGCAAAAAATCAGATTGCTTATGCAGAAAAAATTGATGCACCAAATACATTCCCAATGGCTTATACTTCTGCAAAAGATAATCTTGAAAAAGCAGAAACTTCTTTTGACGGCGAAGATTATGAGCAGGCAAATGCTTATGCAAAAGCTTCTCTTGCTGCTCTTGATGGTATAAGTGAGGTTACTCCTCTTCCTGAATTCTATATTGTAAAACCTTGGGCTGAAACAAAAGACTGTTACTGGAATATTTCAGGACGTCCTTATGTTTATAATAACCCTCTTCTTTGGGAAAACCTTTATCAGGCTAACAAGCAGAATATGCCAAAACCTGAGGATCCAAATCTTATCCATCCTGGTATGAAGATGAAGATTCCAAGTCTTACTGGTGAATACCGTAAAGGAACTTATGATCCAAAGAAATCATACAGTACTTACGGCGAGTAGGCTGCAATAGAAGAACCCTTAAAAACCGAGCCGAAAGGGGTCGGTTTAGCTTCATCGAAAGAACGCCTTAGAGCGAGATTTATCGAGCGACAAAACGGTTGCCTTTACAGGTGACCGTTTTTTTTTATATTCTGCCCCCATTATGCTTTATATACAGGCTGAGTGCCATTCCCATAATTGCATGTGGGAACTGTTCTGTACCCATGCCTTCAAGCACTTCTTTTTTTGAAAGTTCCATACAATTTATAAATTCATCGTCATCTAAAGTCTGTTTTCCGGTTGCTATTAAATCTTTTGCCAGATAAAAATGAACATGATTACTAAAAAGGGCCGGATTAGGGTTTACAGAACCGAGTTCTATCAATTTTCCGGCCTTATAACCGGTTTCTTCTTCTAATTCACGTAGGGCAGCATGTTCTGGAGTTTCTCCGGCGTCAATTACTCCTCCTGGAAATTCAACGCTTAAAGCAGCTTCTCCATGACGCCATTGTTTTACCATCAAAAAGTTATCTTCTTTCTCTGGAATTACTATTACCCAGTCCGGGGCATTCATAATGATATAATCACCTTCTATTCCACCAAAAGATACATTATGACGTTTGGTAACAGAGCATACCACAGTATCCAGAAGCGATACAGGCTCGCCTTCATTCCATTTTAGTTTGTCATCTTCAGCTGTAAAATAATTTTTCATTAAAAAGCCCCGTGAATTTTTTGACAGATTTCAATTCTAGATTTATCATATTATAGAATAAAAAAAAAGTTATTTCGAGGGCATAGCCCGAATCAATTTATATCATACAATAGTGAGGTGAACTTATGGCAGTAATTACAATTTCAAGACAGGTGGCAGCATTGGGTGATGAAGTAGCCGGTGAGCTTGCAAAAAGGCTCGGTTATAAGTTCATCACGAGAAAAGAAATCGAAAAGCGTATTGTGGAACTTGGATTTCCAGAGAATAAAATGCCGAAATTCGATGAGCGAAAGCCTGGATTTTTTGCATCACTTACAAAAGACCGCGATGAATATCTGAATTATGCACAATATGCAATTCTTGAGGCTGCTGAAAAAAAGAATGTAGTTATTATTGGTCGCGGAGCTTTTGCAGTTCTTCAAAATGTTCCTAATAATATTTCGATACGTCTTGTTGCAGATGAACAGACTCGAATTGAACGACTTAGAAAAGAATTCAATTGGGATGAAAAACAGGCTCTTCAGCGTATTCAGGAAAGTGATGCCAATCGTGCCGGATATCATTCAAGTTTTTACAATGCTGATATTAATGATCCGGTTAATTATCACGCAGTTTTGAATACTGGCCTTTTGAATCTCGAGGATGCAGCTTCTGCAATTGCAAATCTTGTAAAGCAGAAGGTAACCGAAAAAGAGGAAAAAGAAGGTAATAAAATTATTGAAGATCTTCTTAAGGCTCAGACGATTGTAAACAAGCTTTCTATGGAACGTAAACTGAACATTGAATTTATGCATGCTTCAATTCAGGGGAACACAATTGTTCTTCATGGTGTTTCTGATTCTCCTGCAGTTGTAGAACAGGCTTTGCAGATTATTCGCGAAGAAATGCCAGGTTACGATGCTAAATCCGCAGTAAGTATAATTCATGATTTTAAAACATTTCAATAAGCCTATAATCGAAGAACCGTTAAAAAACGGGCTGCGACAGCGGGCCGTTTTAGGTTCATCGAAAGAAAGGCTCAAGCTGCGAGACTATGCGAGCAGCCTATAATCGAAGAACCGTTAAAAAACGGGCTGCGACAGCGGGCCGTTTTAGGTTCATCGAAAAAAAGGCTCAGAGCGAGATTAATCGAGCGACTGTTTAATATTGACTTTCTCTCCCATTAAGTAGATAATAAATTTATGAAACTATCAAACAAGTTTACTTTTACCCGCATTCTTTTTGCACCTATTTTCTTTATTTTATATTTTCTTCCTATCTGGACAGGTTGCGGGACAAAGGTTTCTTTGCTGGTAGCGGTTCCATGTCTTATTTTTGCAGAATTTACAGATTATTTAGATGGCCATTATGCACGTAAGCATAACGAAGTCAGTGATTTTGGAAAGCTCTTTGATCCATTTGCAGATGTAGTTTTGCATCTAACTGGTTTTGTATGCCTTATGCATTCTATTAAATCAGGTTTATCTTATATGCCTGTATATTTCTTTGTTTTGATTATGCTTCGTGAGTTCTCGCAGAACTTTTTACGCATGGTTGCTGCAAAACAGGGAACTGCAATTGCAGCAAGAAAAGGTGGAAAGTTCAAAACAGTAATGTATATAGTAGCTGAGTTCTACGGTATTTTCCTCGAACTCCTGGTGCGCCTCGATGCAGTACCAGAATTCTTCGGAGCAATGCAAATCGGCGCCTTTGTTCTCTTCGCCATCTGCGTAATCCTAAGCTACGCCTCATTCATCGATTACTTAATCCACTTCGGCAAAATCCTGAAAGATATCTAAAACATATTGCAATTGATAAGTCTGTGATTTTTGCAGGCTGGATGCGGAATAAAAAAAGGGTGCGTGAAACATCATTCCCGTTTCACGCACCTTTTTTTTATGGAAGCAGTCAGCCTGCAACGCTCACTTAGCACGCTTCAATTGCAATATGCTTTGGAGCTGCAATAGCTTTCTTCTGCATATTTATTGTCAAAATGCCATTCTTAAAGTTAGCCTTAATAGACTCCGCATCAACATCAGCTGGTAAAGAAAAGCGTCGTTCAAAGCTTGAGCATCTGCGCTCCTTAAGGATGTACTTAGCCTTCTTGTCTTTTTTATCTTCTTTGGTTTCCTTTGTCTCTTCTGTTTTAGAGGCAATGGTCAAATTGTCGTGGTCTAGCTCGATATTTACGTCTTTCTCTGTACGGCCAGGCAATTCCATTTCCAAAGTGTAAGCGTTGTCTTCTTCCTTTACATCAACACGAGGAGCGCCTGCAGAATATGTAACACAAGGTGTGTTACCCATCATGTCATTAAAAAGTGAATCAATAAATGAAAGTTCGTTCATATCTATACCTCTTTGTATTTGATTTATTTTTTTTATAAGCTAACAGCTTACACTTTATATATAGCAATTATCGTGCCAAGTGATAGTTTTATAAAAAAATATAGATTTTCTTGGTAATTGGGGATGAGAAGTATAAGATAATCACGAATGAAAATGAATATTACTGTATCAAAATTACCCACTTAATAAGAATAAAATGACACAGTAACACCCAAATATACTCAAATTTACCGGAAAATTGTTTTTATGAGTGTTTTTATGTCCTGAATTCCAGCTTTATCGTCGCTGGCAGGTGACAGAATACTTGTAAATCCAAGCCCCTCGGCAGCTTTTATACGTTGTTTTGTTTTAGTTACAGGACGAATTTCTCCGGCAAGGCTCAGTTCTCCAAATACTGCGGTTCCATTTTTTACAGCAATGTCAGTTCTTGCAGAATAAAGAGCAGCTGCGAGAGCAGCATCTATTGAGCTTTCACTTAGTTTTATACCACCTGCTACATTTACATAAATATCCTGGTCCGAAAAACATAGTCCGCAGCGCTTTTCAATGACAGCTGCCACCCGGGCTACCCGGCCAGAATCGATTTTTTCACTGTAAATTCTGGAAATGCTTGCTTTTGCAGGGACTGTCAGGGCTTGTATTTCTACTAAAAATACACGGCTTCCTTCAAAAACTGGTGTGCAGGCTACTCCTGCCGGTTGATTTTCTTTTCTTTTTGTCAAAAAGAGTGAAGCCGGATTTATTACCGGTTCAAGCCCTTTTTCTGTCATACTGAAAATTCCAATTTCATCAACAGAGCCAAATCGGTTTTTCTGTGCATGCAAAAATCTTATATCATCTGCATTTCGCTCAAAAGAAATGACAGTGTCTACCATATGTTCAAGAGATTTTGGTCCTGCAATTGTTCCTTCTTTTGTCACATGTGCAGTCATAATCAAAACAGATTCTCGTTCTTTTACCCAGGAAATAAATTCGTTGGCACAATATTTCAATTGATTTACTGTTCCCGGTATGATTCCGGCTTCTGCACTGTAAATGGTTTGTATTGAATCGATTATTACAAATGCAGGATTTAGAGAATCCAGAGCGTCGAGAGAGTCTTCCAGTCTGGAAGTACATAAAATATTGATCCCATTACAGATAAGACCAAGCCGGTCTGCGCGTTCCTTAATTTGTGCTGCCGATTCCTCTCCGCTTATGTAAAGAACTTTTGCATCTTTTATTGCTATGCTTGCTGCAGTTTGTAAAAGCAGAGTTGATTTTCCAATTCCAGGTTCACCACCAAGTAAAATTGCAGATCTTTTTGTGGCTCCTCCCCCAAGTACACGGTCAAATTCGTCTATTCCGGTAGAAAGCCTTGTGTTCTTCTGAGCTTCAATTGTAGATAGAACTACAGGTTTTTGTTTTTCTACAGCTTCTTTTCCACGTCCAGCAGGAGTAATGTTGTTTCTGTCAATTATGATTTCTTCAAGAGAATTCCATTCACCGCATTCCGGGCAGCGTCCCAGCCAGCGAGGTTGTGTATATCCGCAGTTACTGCATTTGTAAACAATTGAACCATTTTTCTTTGCCATTATTATGCCTCTTTTTGCGGTTGCTATTTAATTATTTTATTTTGATGAAAAAAATCATAAAAAGATTGTGAATTTTTCATAAAAGTATTGACATCTAAAAAAGATGGTATTATATTAAAGTCAGCTTGTAAATAAGCTGATAAACTCTCTCCGATGTCCAGCAACGCTGGACGGCAAGGTTCCCTTTTAGTGTTACTGTCTGGGAACCTTGTTTTTTTTTAACAGACAGAATCATGCTGAAATTGTTTCAGCATCTTTTTATAGACCCCGAAACAAGTTCGTGGTGATTTTTTTTAGCCTTGTGTAATCAACGAGCCGGCAGGAACACTTTCTGTTACCCAGGTATTACCACCGATTATTGAGCCGCGGCCTATTATTGTTTCTCCACCTAAAATTGTAGCGTTTGCATAAATTGTTACATCATCTTCAATAGTTGGATGACGCTTTTTATTTTGAAGATTTTTCTTAACGCTTAAAGCTCCGAGTGTAACACCCTGATAAATCTTTACGTTGTTTCCTATTATACAGGTTTCACCTACAACAACACCGGTTCCATGGTCAATAAAGAATGATTCGCCAATCGTTGCACCCGGATGAATATCAATTCCGGTTTTTCCATGAACGTGTTCACTCATAATGCGTGGAATGATAGGTACTCCGCTTTTATAAAGGAAATGGGCAATGCGGTAAACGAGAATTGCTTCGAGCCCTGGATAAGACAAAACAACCTCTTCGTTACTTTTTGCAGCAGGGTCGCCGTTAAATGTAGCAACAACATCCAGCTGAATCTGGCGTCTTATTTCCGGGATTTCTTCTATTAAAGCTACTGCAGTTTTTTCTGCGAGTTTGAAGCAATGAGATTCCGAAATGTTCCCGATTTCTTCATGATTGCAGGTTTGAACTCTTGTATAAATCAGGGCTTTTTGAATTTCGCGGGTGAGGTTTGCAATTATATTGTTAACTTTTTGACCGATTACGTATCTGATGTTTACAGAATCAATGTCTTCTGCTGCTCTGAAACCAGGAAAAACGACCGACTGTAAATCTGAAAGAATAGAAACTACATTTTGTCTGTTTGGAAAATCTTCAGTGTGATTTCTATTGATGAGTCCATATCTGTCATAGGAATCCAGGATTCCGTCTATCAGCATATCAATATTCATATAAACCTCATTGCTTAAAATGATATGTGATGATAACATAAATGGTAGATAAATTCTATCCTATTAAAGTGATAGGTTTTATTTGCCGGCAGCAGGTTTTAGGGCGGCCGCAGGGGAAGGCTTTCTCCTTTCTAATACTTAAAAATTCGTAGAATTTTCTTGAATTCTAAAAGAATTTTATTGACTAAAATTATTTCTTAGTTTATATTCGTAGAACGCATGTTTTCTATGAGTTAGTGTGGAATACTGCAAATGCCCCCGTAGCTCAGTTGGTAGAGCACCACATCGGTAATGTGGAGGTCTGCAGTCCGATTCTGCACGTGGGCTTTGAAAATTATTTTTTTGGCGAATATATTTAGGAGTTAAATATGGGAAGCAAGAAGAAAGGTGCTGTTGAAATTATCGCTTTGCAGTGCACAGAATGTAAGAGAAAGAATTATACTACTTACAAGAACCGCAAGAACATCACAGGAAAGCTCGAGAAGAATAAGTACTGTCCGTTCTGCAAGAAGAGTGTTCTTCATAAAGAAACAAAAGCAAAATAATTTTTGATATTTATCCGGTTTCGGCCGGTTTAGATATATAGGGCAGTAGTTCAGCTGGTAGAGCAGCGGTCTCCAAAACCGCCTGTCGTGGGTTCAAATCCTGCCTGCCCTGATTTATAAAGGAAAGGTGTTATGGCTAAAGTAATTCAGTTTTTTAAAGAAAGCAAAGCAGAATTGAAGAGAGTAGTGTGGCCTACAAAAGATGATGTAATTTCTTCAATCAAAGTTGTTATTATTTCTACAATCCTCGTTGCTTTGATACTTGGATTACTTGATCTTGGTTTTACTGAGTTGTTCCGTATTTTGATGAAATAGGACGGAAAAATGTCTAAGAGCTGGTATATTCTTCATACTTACACTGGTTACGAAGGAAAAATCGAACGTACAATTAAGTCTCTTCTTGAAAAATTTTCTAGTGGAGATAAGACAGGAATTGATCCGGAAGTTGTTATTGATGTAAAGGTTCCTGTTGAAGAAGTTGTTGAAATTAAAGATGGTAAAAAACGCACACGTTCAAATAAGTTTCTCCCTGGTTATATAATGCTTGAAATGAATCTTCCAGAAATTGGCTGGAAAGATACTTGTGCTAAGCTGTATAAGATTCAGGGTGTTACCGGCTTTGTTGGTAATGTGAGCCGTTCTAATCGTCCTATGCCAATCACTAAAGATGAAGCTATGAATCTTCTTCAGAAGTCTGGTGTTATCAAGGGTGATAAACAGGTGCGTGTACGCCAGTCATTCAACGTTGGTGATGTTGTTAAGATTGCTGACGGTCCATTTGCATCATTTACTGGTACTGTAAAAGAAATTAATATGGAAAAAGAGAAGCTTAGTGTTGAGGTTCAGATTTTTGGACGCCCTACACCTGTAGAAGTAAGCTTCCTTCAGGCTGAAAAAGCCTAAGTTTTTATACATTTATTATAGTGGCAAATTCAGGGGTTTGTATCCCAAGTACAAATCATTTAATCCTGTTTTTGGGAGAGGCGCAGGTCCGTTGGACATAGGCGTTTCGTTAGAAAGACATCTATATGATGCTTTCACACCAACATTGGGAGAAATAAAATGGCTACAAAGAAAGTAACTGCCGTGATCAAATTGCAGTGTCCTGCAGGAGCAGCAACACCAGCTCCTCCAATTGGACCAGCTCTTGGACCTCACGGAGTTTCAGCTCCAAAGTTCGTTCAGGAATTCAATGATCGAACTAAGTCAATGGAAAAAGGTCTTGTAATCCCTGTAGTAATTACAGTTTATCAGGACAAATCTTACACATTCATTCTTAAAACTCCTCCAGCAGCAGTTCTTATTAAGAAGGCTTGCAAACTCGATAAGGGTTCAGGAAATCCTCTTCGTAATAAGGTTGCAACTCTTTCTAAGAAAGACCTGGAAGAAATTGCTAAGACAAAGATGCCAGATATCAATGCTAACGATATCGAAGCAGCAAAGAAAATCATTGCCGGTACTGCTCGCAGTATGGGTGTAGAGGTGGAGCAGTAATATGAAACATGGAAAGAAATATAACGCAGCTGCTGCAAAGTATGATCTTTCAAAGAAATATGATGTAGCTTCAGCTTGTAAAATGGTTCAGGACATGAAGTTTGCTAACTTCGATGAGACTGTAGAAGCTCACGTTGTACTTCGTCTTGAGAAAAATGCTACTGTACGTGATACATTGGTATTCCCAAATCAGTTCAAGGGTGAAAAGAAAGTTCTCGTTTTCTGTAAAGGAGACAAGGTAAAGGAAGCTCTTGATGCTGGTGCTGCTTTCGCAGGTGAAGAATATATCGAAAAGGTAAAGGATGGCTGGTTGGACTTCGACGTTGCTGTTGCTACCCCTGATATGATGAAAGACGTAGGTCGTCTTGGTATGGTTCTTGGACGCAAAGGTTTGATGCCTAACCCTAAGACTGGTACTGTAACTCCTAACGTAGCTCAGGCTGTTGCAGAACTTAAGAAGGGTCGTACAGAGTTCCGTGCTGATAAGACTGGTATCGTACACATTGCTGTTGGTAAGTGTTCTATGGATACAGATAAGCTTGTTGCAAACGTAAACACTCTCCTTGCTGAAGTAAGCAAGAAGAAGCCTGCTGGTGCAGCTGCTGGTTTTGTTAAGTCTGTGTCTGTAAGTTCATCTATGGGCCCAGGTGTTTGGGTTGATTATAAGGAAGGCGAATAATGGCAGTAAGAGCAAAGAAAATTCAGCCAGCTAAGGCTCAGGCTATTGAAGAAGCAAAAAAGACATTTGCAGATTACAGCGACTTCATTTTCGCTGACTATCGCGGTCTTACAGTAGAGCAGATTACTGCTCTTCGTGATAAACTTCGTGAAAAGAATGCTATCCTTAAGGTTGTAAAAAACAACTTTGCACGCATTGCTTTTGAGGAAATGAAGGTTGAAAACGTTGCCGACTACCTCAAAGGACCAACTGTTGTTGCAATGGCTAAGGAAGATTCAAACGAAGTAGCAAAGGTTCTCTTTGACTTCGCT
Source organism: uncultured Treponema sp. (assembly GCA_934699065.1). Classification (GTDB taxonomy): domain Bacteria; phylum Spirochaetota; class Spirochaetia; order Treponematales; family Treponemataceae; genus Treponema_D. The sequence goes on along the minus strand of CAKUWD010000001.1, from coordinate 31,448 downwards.
AAAGATGCTCCAGCACTTTCAGTAAAGGGTGCTAGCATTGCTAACGAAATCTATGACCAGGCTAAGATTGAGGCTTACTCAAAGGTTCCTGGAAGAAACCAGCTTATTGCTATGCTTATGTCTGCAATGAACGGACCAGCTCAGAAGCTTGCCGCTACATTGAAGGCTTACGCAGACAAAAAAGCTGCAGAAGGTGCAAACTAAACAGTGTCATTATCGGGCTTGACCCGATAATCCCTTCTAAAACAACAAATAAAAGCACCGTCAGGCTTCATAGCTGTCGACTGTCGGTGTTAAATGCAGAAAGACTCAGTTGAGTTAAATCTGCTGCCACCTACTGGGTGGAAAATATAACTAATTTATAGTGGAGAAGACAATATGGCAGCTCTCACAAATGATCAGATTCTTGATGCAATCGCATCTATGTCAGTTCTTGAAGTATCAGAACTCGTAAAAGCAATGGAAGAAAAATTCGGCGTTACAGCAGCAGTTGCAGTAGCAGCAGGTCCTGCAGCAGCAGGTGCAGCAGCTGGTGGCGAAGAGCAGACTGAATTCACAGTAACTCTCGAGTCATTCGACGCAGCAAAGAAGATTCCAGTAATCAAGGCTGTTCGCGAAATCACAGGTCTCGGACTTGGTGAAGCTAAGGCTCTTGTTGAAGGTGCACCAAAAGCTCTTAAGGAAGGTGTATCTAAGGCTGATGCTGACGAATTCATTAAGAAGATCGAAGAAGCTGGTGGAAAGGCTAGCAAGAAATAAGTCAGCGTAAACTGACAATTTATCTATAGGGGATGTCTGGCAGGTAAAAGGGCCGGATATCCCCTTTAGTCGTATTTACGGCATTTATTATCGGTGTTTTCTGTGCTGTGCAGAGTTTCTTGCATGTAGCAGTCAACGAGCCGAAACACAATATCAGGGGGATCTGATGTTCGCAAAGACTCGAACAATCAACCGTCAAAATTATGGAAAGGCCATCCAGCATGCTATGGATGTTCCTGATCTTATCGCAATCCAGACAAAGTCGTATGATGATTTCCTTCAGGCAGAAGCTCTGAAAGAAAAAAAAGAAATCCTCAACCAGGGACTTCAGGACGTTTTTACTTCTACTTTTCCTATTGAAAGTCCTAATGGCGATATGTCATTGGAGTATGAGTTTTATGAGCTCGACTGGGAGAATCAGAAATTCACCGAGTTGCAGTGCAAGCAGAAAGGACTTACTTATTCAGTTCCTTTAAAAGCCCGTATTAATTTGAATTTCCTTCAGACTGGAGCAATCCTCCAGAAAGATATTTATATGGGTGACATTCCGCTCATGACCGACCGTGGTACATTTGTTATCAATGGTGCTGAGCGCGTAGTTGTTTCCCAGATTCACCGTTCACCTGGCGTTATTTTCTGCCACGATAAGGGTGTATACTCAAGCCGTATCATTCCATATCGCGGATCTTGGCTTGAATTCGAAATTGACCAGAAAAAAGAGCTTATTTTTGCAAAGATTGACCGCAAAAAGAAGATTCTTGGTACAGTTTTCCTTCGTGCCCTTGGATATTCAACACGTGAAGAAATTATCCGCTGCTTCTACGATGTAGAAGATGTTAAGGTGAAGAAGGGTGATGAACTTGTAGACAAGGTTCTTGCTTCTGCTGTAATCATCAAAGATGAAGAAGGCAATGAAAAGAGACTCTTTAATGCAGGTACAAAACTTCATCCACATGATATTGATGACCTTCTCGCTAACAAAATCGATGAAATCTGCGTAATCCGTTTTGATACACGCAGCAATTCTAACGGTGACGAAAAGAATACTTCTCTCGATTCACAGATGATTATCAACTGTTTCGAGCGCGAGGAAGTTAAATTCGTAAAAGAAGGTTCTGTAGATAATGAACCAACTAAAGAAGATTGTCTCGCTGCTGTATATGCAATTTTGCAGCCAGGTGAGCCAATGACAGTTGAACAGGCTGAAAAAGACCTCAACTCACTCTTCTTCTCTGAGCGCCGCTATGACCTTGGACGTGTTGGACGTTACAAACTTAATAAGAAGTTCGATTACTCTGATGATGTAAAAGACTTCACTCTTATTAAGGAAGATATCATCAATACAATGAAGTTCCTTATCAAGGTTTATATTGGTGAAGAACAGATTGATGATATCGATCACCTTGGAAACCGCCGTATCCGTTCTGTAGGCGAGTTGATGACAAATCAGCTTAAGTCTGCTTTTGCAAGAATGGAGCGCATTGCTAAGGAAAGAATGAGTCTCAAAGAAACTGATACTATGAAGCCACAGGATTTGATTTCTATCAAACCTATCGTAGCTGCTATCAAAGAGTTCTTTGGTTCTTCTCAGCTCTCTCAGTTCATGGATCAGATTAACCCTCTGGCAGAACTTACACATAAACGTCGTCTTAACGCTCTCGGACCTGGTGGTCTTTCACGTGACCGTGCCGGCTTCGAAGTTCGTGACGTACACTATTCACATTATGGACGTATGTGTCCTATCGAGACTCCTGAAGGACCGAATATTGGTCTTATCGTATCTCTCGCTATGTACACACGTATCAATGACTATGGCTTCCTTGAGGCTCCATATCGTAAGGTTGAAAACGGAAAGGCTACAAACAAAGTTGAATATCTTTCTGCTATGGATGAAGATAAGTACTTCATTGGTCAGGTAGTTGAAGGAATGAAGAAGGATGGTTCATTCCCAACAGAAACAATTTCTTGCCGTAACCGTGGTAACTATACTCAGCGTTCTCCAAAAGACGTTCAGTACATCGACGTTTCTCCACGTCAGGTAATTTCTGTTTCTGCTTCTTTGATTCCATTCCTTGAGCATGACGATGCTAACCGTGCGCTCATGGGTTGTAACATGCAGCGTCAGGCTGTACCTCTTCTCTTCCCTGAACCACCACATGTTGGAACTGGTATGGAAAGAAAGTGTGCTTATGACTCTGGTGTTCTTATCAAGGCTAAGCACGATGGTGAAGTTATCTATGTTTCAAGTGAACTTATTAAAGTAAAGGTTGATGGTTCTAAGGCAGTTGATGAATACAGCCTCTTGAAGTATCAGAGAACTAACAACGATACATGTAACCACCAGCGCCCTACAGTAAATGTTGGTGAAAAGGTTAAGGCCGGTGACGTACTTGCCGACGGACCAGCAACATTCAACGGAGAGCTCGCTCTCGGACGTAACATTCTCGTAGGATTCGTTCCTTGGAATGGTTACAACTATGAGGATGCCGTACTTATTTCTCAGCGTGTAGTTCGCGAGGATATGTATACATCTATCCATATTAAAGAGTTCCAGATTGAAATCCGTGAGACAAAGCTCGGACCAGAGCGCATTACACGTGATATTCCTAACACAGCAGAGAAAGCTCTTGCTAACCTCGACTCTGAAGGTATCATCCGTATCGGTGCTAAGGTTCGCTCAGGAGATATCCTTGTTGGTAAGGTTACTCCAAAGTCTGAAACTGAAACAACTCCAGAGTTCAAGCTTTTGAACTCAATCTTCGGTGAAAAGGCTAAAGAAGTTCGCGATTCTTCACTCCGCGTTCCACATGGAATTGAAGGTGTTGTAATTGATATTCAGCAGATGAGCCGCCTCGAAGGCGACGATTTGCTCCCAGGTGTAGATAAGGTTGTTAAGGTTCTTATTGCTAACAAGCGTAAGCTTCGTGAAGGTGATAAGATGGCCGGACGCCATGGAAACAAGGGTGTTGTTTCACGTATTCTCCCTGTTGAAGATATGCCATATCTCGAAGATGGTACTCCACTTGATGTTTGTTTGAACCCACTTGGTGTACCTTCCCGAATGAACATTGGTCAGATTCTTGAGTCTGAACTTGGTATTGCTGGTAAATACTTGAATCAGTTCTTCGAGGTTCCTGTATTCGAATCACCTTCTCAGAAGATGATTGAAGACAAGCTTGAAGAAGCTAACAAGGCAGTTGCCGGAACAGGACTTAAGATTTCTACAGACTGTAAACAGATTGTACACGACGGACGTACAGGTGAACCATTTGTAAACCCAATTTTCGTCGGAGTTATCTATTATATGAAGCTTCATCACCTTGTTGATGATAAGATCCATGCTCGTGCAACTGGTCCATATTCTCTGGTTACACAGCAGCCACTTGGTGGTAAGGCACAGTTTGGTGGTCAGCGTTTTGGAGAAATGGAGGTTTGGGCACTTGAAGCTTATGGTGCAGCTAACACTCTTCAGGAAATGATGACAATCAAGTCTGATGATATGAATGGACGTACTAAGATTTACGAGTCTATCGTAAAGGGCGATCCTTCATCTCCAATCGGAATCCCTGAATCATTCAACGTATTGGTACAGGAACTCCGTGGTTTGGCTCTTGATTTCACAATTTATGATGCTAAGGGTAAACAGATTGCTCTTACAGAACGTGATCAGGAACTGATTGACAAGAATGCTTCCGGATTTGATAAGGAGGATGCAAATGCGTGATGTACAGGATTTTGACAGCTTAAAGATTAAACTGGCTTCTCCAGAGACCATTCGTTCATGGTCTTACGGTGAGGTAAAAAAGCCTGAGACTATAAACTACAGAACACTCCGTCCTGAGAAAGATGGTCTTTTCTGTGAAAGAATTTTCGGTACAACAAAGGAATGGGAATGTTACTGTGGTAAGTTCAAGTCTATCCGTTACAAGGGTGTAATTTGTGACCGTTGTGGTGTTGAAGTTACTCACTTCAAGGTTCGCCGTGAACGTACAGGACACATTGAACTTGCAGCTCCAGTAAGCCATATCTGGTATTACCGTTCGGTTCCAAGCCGCATGGGTCTTTTGCTTGACCTTCAGGTTGCAGCTCTCCGCTCAGTTTTGTACTACGAAAAGTACATCGTAATTGATGCTGGTGATACAGACCTTAAGAAAGGTCAGCTTCTTACAGAAGAAGAATACCAGGCAGCTCTTGAGCACTATGCAGGTTCTGCTTTTACAGCAGATATGGGTGCTGAGGCTATTAAGACAATGCTCGAACGCCTTGACCTTGATGAACTTGCTGCAGAGCTCCGTGCAAAAATGATTGAAAAAGGCGCTAAGTCTGACAAGAGACTTCTTCGCCGTATCGAAATTGTAGAAAACTTCCGTGCATCTGGAAACAAGGTTTCTTGGATGATTCTGGACGTTATTCCAGTTATTCCTCCTGAGCTCCGTCCAATGGTACAGCTCGATGGTGGACGTTTCGCTACATCAGACCTTAACGACCTCTACCGCCGTGTTATTAACCGTAATAACCGTCTTAAGAGACTTCAGCAGCTTTCTGCTCCAGATATCATCATCCGTAACGAAAAACGTATGCTTCAGGAAGCAGTTGATGCTTTGTTTGATAACACAAAGAGAAAGCGTGCAGTTAAGGGTGCTTCAAATCGCCCACTTAAGTCAATTTCTGACCTCCTTAAAGGTAAGCAGGGACGTTTCCGCTTGAACCTTCTTGGTAAGCGTGTTGACTACTCTGGACGTTCGGTAATCGTTGTTGGACCAGAATTGAAACTCTGGCAGTGCGGTCTTCCTACAAAAATGGCTTTGGAATTGTTCAAGCCATTCCTTATGAAGAAGCTCGTAGACAAGGACGTAGTATTTAATATTAAGAAGGCTAAGGCTCTTGTTGAGTCTGAGTCTCCAGAAGTATATGCAATTCTTGATGAAGTAGTAAAAGAGCACCCTGTTATGCTTAACCGTGCGCCAACACTTCACCGTCTTGGTATCCAGGCATTCGAACCTGTACTTGTAGAAGGAAAAGCTCTTAAGCTTCATCCTCTTGCTTGTAAGGCTTTCAACGCCGACTTCGATGGTGACCAGATGGCTATCCACGTACCTCTTACACAGGCAGCTCAGATGGAATGCTGGACATTGATGCTTTCTGCAAGAAACCTTCTTGACCCAGCTAACGGTAACACAATCGTTGCTCCTTCTCAGGACATGGTACTTGGTATCTACTACATGACTGCTATCAAACCTAACGCAAAAGGTTCTCCAAAAGAGATTAATGGCCAGATGCGTTACCGCAGATTCAGTACACCTGATGAAGTTCGTATGGCAGCAGAAACAGGTGCTATTGAATGGCAGACTTTGATTGAAGTTCCTGCTCCAAAAGATTCATTTGACGCTGAAGCTCTCGATGTTAAGGGAGACAAGGACTTTAAGCAGGGAACACAGACATTTAAGAAGGGTGATATTATTCAGACTTCAGCAGGACGTCTTGCATTCAACGAAGCAATGCCTGCAGAAATTGAATATGTAAACCGCCAGATGTTCGATAAGTCTTTGAAGAAGATGATCGAGCACGTATATCACACAAAGGGTTCATGGCTCACAATCCAGATGCACGATGCAATCAAGGATGTTGGTTACAAGAATGCTACCTTCTACGGTGCAACACTTTGTATGAAGGATATTCTCGTTCCAGATGAAAAGCCGGAGATTATGGCTCAGGCTAACAAGGAAGTTGAAGATATCATTAATCAGTATGGTAAGGGTGTTATTACAGCTGAAGAGCGTTATCAGCGTGTAACAAACATCTGGGCTCGTACTAACGAAAAGCTTACAAATCTCATGATGGATAATCTTGAGCAGGATAAGCAGGGCTTTAACACAATCTACATGATGGCTAAGTCTGGTGCCCGCGGTTCTCGTGGTCAGATTTCTCAGCTTGCCGCAATGCGTGGTTTGATGACTAAGCCTAACGGAGATATTATCGAGCTTCCAATTAAGTCAAACTTCTATGAAGGACTTTCGGTTATCGAATACTTCATTTCAACTAACGCCTCTCGTAAGGGCCTTTCAGATACTGCTTTGAAGACTGCCGATGCCGGTTACATGACACGTCGTCTTGTTGATGTTGCACAGGATGTAGTAATCAATGAAGAAGACTGTTGCACAATTAATGGTATTGACTATACAGCTATCAAAGATGGTGATGAAATTAAAGTACCTCTCAGCAAGCGTATTGAAGGTCACTACACAATTGAGCGTGTTGTAAACGCTAAGGGTGAATTGATCTGCGACGTAAACCAGTATATCGACGAAGCTATGGCTAAGAAGATTGAAGCTGCTGGTGTTGAAAAGGTTAAGCTCCGCACTGTTCTTACTTGTGAAGCAAAGCACGGTATTTGTGTTAAGTGTTATGGTAAGAACCTTGCACGTAATAAGATTGTTGAAATCGGTGAGGCAGTTGGAATTATCGCTGCTCAGTCAATCGGTCAGCCAGGTACACAGCTTACACTTCGTACCTTCCACTCGGGTGGTGCGGCTGAGATGTCAACAGATGATAACAAGATTGTTCTTAAGTTCGACGCTTTCATCAAGAATATTGAAGGAACTCATGTAGAAAAGAAAGATAAGTGGCTCTTTACTCGTAAGGGTTATATGACTGTAATCCGTATTCTTGATAAGATTAAGATTGCTGCAGATGATGAACTTATTGCTGAAGACGGTAAGAACATTATGCGTGGCGATCCTATTCTTAAGCATAAGGGTAAGGAAGTTATTGCCGGTGTAAACGGAAAGATTGTTAAGGGTGATGGAGTTCTTTATATAACAAGTAAAGAGCAGAAAATTGAAATTGCCAACGGTTCAACAATCGCTGTAAAAGCTGGTGCTATGGTTAAGAAGGGTGAAGTGATCGGTGAATTTGAACAGTTCATTGAACCTATTCTTGCAGAAAGTGACGGATATATTCACTTTGAAGATGTAATCGTAGGATCTACTCTTGAAGAGAAGGTAGACCTTCAGACTGGTAAGACAGAGCGCTACATTACAGACCTTCACCTTGATGTTAAACAGCCTCGTATCATTATTACTGATGAAGCTGGTAACCCACAGGGTAACTACTTCCTGCCAGCTGGTGCCATTCTTCTGGTAGAGGATAAAGCTCCGGTTAAAGCTGGTGATATGATTGCTAAGATGAACAAGGAAGCACAGAAGTCTCAGGATATTACTGGAGGTCTTCCTCGTGTATCTGAACTCTTTGAAGCTCGTAAGCCAAAGAACCCATGTGTACTTGCACAGATTTCTGGTACTGTTGAGTTTAAGGATGTTCGCAAAGGAAAGCGTGTAATTTCTATTACTGATGAATATGGTAAGAAGTTCGAGCACCTTGTTCCTATGACAAAGCGTATGATTGTACGTGATGGCGATAAAGTTGAGGCTGGTGAAATGCTTTGTGCTGGTTCTCCAAACCCACAGGATGTACTTGCAATCCTTGGAGAAAACGCTCTTCAGAATTATCTTATGGATGAAATTCAGAACGTTTACCGCCAGCAGGGTGTAGACATCAATGATAAGCATATCGGTATTATCGTTCGTCAGATGCTCCGCAAGATTGAAATCGTATCTGTTGGAGATACAAAGTTCATCTTCGGTCAGCAGGTTGATAAGTACAAGTTCCATGAAGAGAATGAACGTGTAATCGCTGCCGGTGGACAGCCAGCTGTTGGCCGCCCAATGTTCCAGGGTATTACAAAGGCTTCTCTTGGAGTTGATTCATTCATTTCTGCAGCTTCATTCCAGGAAACAACACGCGTTCTTACAAACGCTGCAATTTCTGGAGCTACAGATGGCCTCCACGGAATCAAGGAGAACGTTGCAATTGGTCATATGATTCCAGCTGGTACTGGTATCAAGAATTACAAGGACATCAAGCTCTTTGATGACAGTGACCGTGACCTTGACGCTCAGATGAATGAGATTCTTGAACGCCGCCGTCTTGAAGAAGAGCAGGAATCACAGCTTGAGGAACCAAGTTTCGAAGCTGAAGATAACGACTAATTCGTTATCAGATAAATAAAGGAGGGGGCTGACAGACTGAATGCAAAATTCAGCTGCCAGCCTCTTTTTTTTCAATGAATTTCATATAAATTCATTGAAATTCAGTTGAATTCATTTTTTGAATTTACTATAATCGTTAAACCTATCCTTTTTGAAGGGTTTTATATTCCGGAGTGCTGCCGGATCAAACAGGAGAATAGGCGATGCCTACAATTAATCAATTAATCCGTCAGGGTCGTAAGTCTGCTGCAAACAGAACAAAAGCTCCAGCTCTTGATTCTTGTCCGCAGAAACGTGGTGTTTGTACACGTGTTATGACTCAGACACCTAAAAAGCCGAACTCAGCTTTGCGTAAGATTGCTCGTGTTCGCTTGTCAAATGGTATTGAAGTTACTGCATACATTCCAGGTATTGGACACAACTTGCAGGAACACTCAGTAGTTTTGGTACGTGGTGGTCGTGTAAAGGACCTCCCTGGTGTACGTTATCACATCATTCGTGGTACAAAAGATACTCTTGGAGTTGAAGATCGCAAACGCGGCCGCTCTAAGTATGGTGCTAAAAAACCTAAGGCATAATGGAGGACTAAGATGGGAAGACATAAGAAATCAATCGAACGTCCAATGTTGCCGGATGTTAAATACAACTCAAAGGTTGTTTCAAAATTCGTTTGCCGTATGATGTTGGATGGAAAGAAATCTATCTGTACAAAAATTGTTTACGAAGCAATGGATAACCTTAAAGCTAAGACAGATAAAGATCCTTTGGAAGTACTTCTTAAGGCTCTTGAAAATGTTAAACCAATGGTTGAAGTTAAGTCACGCCGCGTTGGTGGTGCTACTTACCAGGTTCCAATGGAAATCCGTGAATCACGTCGTGAAGCACTTGCAATGAGATGGATCATTGATGCAGCTCGTTCAAGAAGCGGACACGGAATGGCAGATACACTTGCTGCTGAACTTCTTGATGCTTACAACAATACAGGTACTGCTTACAAGAAGCGTGAAGATGTACATAAGATGGCTGAAGCTAACAAGGCTTTTGCTCATTACAGATGGTAGTTTAATAACTGCTTAATTTGTAAAAAGGAGATTACCTAAGGTGGTCTCCTTTTTTTATGTTTATTTAGAATTTGTGATAAATGCGAAGAATTGCATTATTTTCATAAATTCAGTATTTAACGCTTGAATTTATTTTTTAAATTTTGTATATTGTTTGAACTTGCCCTTTTTTGAATTTTATGAGGGGTATTGGGTTCTTTGAGAAGTCAGGCAAGTCTGCTAAGCAGAATTGGCATCACCGTAAAGTTAATCAGAAATGATTTTCAGGTAGATGCGACCCTTAATGAGGTTAATTTTCACCGTTGGTGATTATTATATAGACAACAGATTATGGGTTCCGGCTGGTTTTACAAACCAAACTCGAACATACCAAACCAGTTGTCAGTCAGGTGATAATGATCGGTGGTAGCGGGTTATAACATTTCGAATAGTATGGAATGTTACGAAATATGTTAATTATCCGTTTCTAACAATTATTATCTACTCTTTCAAATAGTGTGTCTGCGAATATGACGGTCTTGGTAAAAGATGTCTGCATATTCTGGCTTAAAGTGCAGCACATAAAAAATATTAATGCCGGACGTAAGGAAAAAAATAATCCGGCAAGGAGAAAAACATGGCTAAGGAGAAGTTCGTTAGAACTAAACCTCACATGAACGTTGGTACTATTGGTCACGTAGACCATGGTAAGACTACACTTTCAGCTGCTATCACAACATACTGTGGAAACAAGTATGGTGATAAGGTTCTTAAGTACGACGAAATTGATAACGCTCCAGAAGAGAAGGAACGTGGTATCACAATCAACACTCGTCACTTGGAATATCAGTCAGATAAGAGACACTATGCTCACATCGACTGTCCAGGACATGCTGACTACATTAAGAACATGATTACTGGTGCTGCTCAGATGGATGGTTCTATCCTCGTAGTTTCTGCTCCAGATTCAGTTATGCCTCAGACACGTGAGCACTTGCTTCTTGCTCGTCAGGTAGGTGTACCAAAGATCATCGTATTCTTGAACAAGGTTGACCAGGTTGATGATCCAGATCTTCTCGAACTCGTAGTAGAAGAAGTAAAAGATACTCTCCAGGAGTATGGATTCTCTGCAGATACACCAATTATTAAAGGTTCTGCATTCAAGGCTTTGAACGAGCCAACTCCAGAAAATACAGCTTGTATCGAAGAGCTCCTTACAGCTATGGATACATGGTTCGATGATCCAGTTCGTGATGATCAGAAACCATTCTTGATGCCAATCGAAGACATCTTCACTATCTCTGGTCGTGGTACTGTAGTAACAGGAAAGATCGAGCGTGGTGTTGTAAATATGAACGATGCTGTACAGATCGTAGGTATCCGCCCAACAGCTGATACAACTGTAACAGGTATCGAAATGTTCCAGAAGACTCTTGATCAGGGTATGGCTGGTGATAACGTTGGTATCCTTCTTCGTGGTATTGAAAAGAAAGACGTTGTTCGCGGACAGGTTCTTGCTGCACCAAAGTCTATCACTCCACACACAAAGTTCGAAGCTCAGATTTACGTACTTTCAAAGGAAGAAGGTGGACGTCACTCTCCATTCTTCACAGGATATCGCCCACAGTTCTACTTCAGAACTACAGATATCACTGGTACAATCGAACTCGAAGCTGGTACAGACATGGTAAAACCAGGTGATAACGTAAAGGTTATCGGTGAACTCATCCACCCAATCGCTATGGATGAAGGTCTTAAGCTCGCTATCCGTGAAGGCGGTCACACAATCGCTTCTGGACAGGTTACAAAGATTATTGAGTAGTTAGATTTTTTTCAAACAAACAGGCTGGTATTGTTTATCAGCCTGTTTGTTGTGAAAAAGGAGTAAAATTAAATGGCTAATGGAAAAATTCGTGTCAGACTTCGTGCATTTGATGCAGTTCTGATCGACCAGAGTGCTAAAGCCATCGTGCAGACTGTACAGAAAGCGGGAGCTAAGGTTTCAGGTCCTATCCCTCTTCCTACAAGAATCAACAAGGTGACTGTACTTCGCTCACCACACGTAAACAAGAAGTCACGTGAGCAGTTTGAAATGCGTACACACAAACGCCTTATTGACATAATGAATCCTTCACAGGACGTTATGGATTCACTGATGAAGCTTGAGCTTCCTGCCGGTGTAGACGTAGTAATTACACAGTAGTGTAAATCCCACATTATAGTGGTTATAATTTTAGGTACGGTCCCTCTGGATTTGGGATGACGGCCTGTAATAATAAGGGAGTTTTGTGAAAAGGTAGTAGCAAAATCCCAAATAGGAGATATCAGAATGAAAGGTCTGATTGCAAAGAAAGTTGGCATGACACAGATATTCGACGAAAGCGGAAATCTGACACCAGTAACCGTAATCCAGGTCGAGCCTAATGTTGTTGTTGCCAAGAAAACAAAGGAAAATTGCGGTTATGATGCAGTTGTTCTTGGTCTTGATGATATGAAAGCTTCAAGAGCAAGCAAAGCATATGCCGGACAATTCCCAGAAAACATTACTCCAAAGCGTCACTTGAAAGAGTTCCGCAACTTCGAAAAAGAAGTAAACATTGGAGATGTTGTTGGTCTTGAGCTCTTTGAAGGTAGCCGTTTCCTCGACGTAACAGCTACATCAAAAGGTAAGGGTTTCCAGGGTGTTATGAAGAGATGGGGCTTCCATGGTGGACGTGCTACACACGGTTCTAAGTTCCATCGTGAGCCGGGTGGTACAGGAGAATGTACAACTCCAGGTCACTCATTCAAGAATATTAAGCTTCCTGGACACATGGGATTCAAAAGAGTTACTGTGCAGAATCTGAAGATTGTTAAAGTTGATCCAGAGCTCAAGGTAATTATGGTTCGTGGTGCTGTTCCTGGAAATAAGGACTGTACACTCATCGTTAAGTCCGCAGTAAAGAAATAGGAGATAGAATATGGAAAAGAAAGTATATTCAACTTCTGGTAAAGAGCTGCGTACAATCAATCTTGATGATAAAGTATTCGGTCTTCCAGTTAATGACGACGTAATCTATTACGCTATTACAAATGAATTAGCTAACAAACGTGTTGGTACTGCTTGTACAAAAACTCGTGCAGAAGTTCATGGTTCTAATAATAAGCCTTATAAGCAGAAGGGAACTGGTAACGCACGTCGTGGTGATAAGAAGTCTCCAATTACAGTAGGTGGTGGTACAATTTTCGGACCAAAACCAAGAGATTTCAGCTATTCAATTCCAAAGAAAGAAAAGAGACTTGCTATGAAGTCAATCTTGAGTGCACATGCTCAGGGTGACAGACTTACAGTTGTAGAAGATTTTACTGTTGAAAGCGGTAAAACAAAGGACTTGGCAGCTATTCTTAACAATTTTGCTAAGGACGAAAGAACAGTTTTGATTCTTAAAGATGATGACGCAAAGATTAAACAGGCAGGACGCAATATTCCTAACCTCTCATTCCTTGCTTACAACCGTCTTGAGGCTCACACATTGTTCTACGGACGCAAGGTAATTATCCTTGAATCAGCTGTAAAAAATCTGTCTGACTTTTATGCTGAAGATAAGGAGGCTAAATAATGAATTACGAAGATATTCTTATTAGGCCTGTTGTTTCTGAAAAGGCAAGCATGTTGCGCGAACAGAACAAATATGTATTCATCGTTCGCCCTGATGCTACAAAGACACAGATTAAAGAAGCTGTTACACGCTTGTTTAAGGTAAAGGTAGTTGACTGCACAACAATGAATGTGCTTGGAAAAATGAAACGACTTCGTGGAAGACCAGGTCGTACAGCATCTTACAAGAAAGCTATCGTTCGTCTCGCTGAAGGCGAAACAATTGCAGCTTTCGAAGGTGTATAATCTGGTAGGAATTAAGGGGATATAAAATGGCTCTTAAAGTATTTAAGCCAATGACAGCAGGTACACGTGGACGTGTTGACTTGCGTCGTGACGAACTGACAACTGATAGACCCGAGAAAACTTTGGTGTCAGGTCGTAAGTCTCATGCCGGACGCGGAGCTGGTGGTCGTATTTCTGTACGTCATCAGGGCGGCGGTCACAAGAGACGCTATCGTGATATAGATTTCAAGCGTGATAAGCATGGAATTCCTGGAACCGTAAAGACAATCGAATACGATCCAAACAGAAGTGCTAACATCGCTTTGATTTATTATGCAGACGGTGATAAACGTTATATCATCGCTCCAAAGGGCTTGCAGGTTGGTCAGAAGATTATTTCTGGCGAAAACGCAGCTCCAACAGTTGGAAATGCACTTCCTCTGAATGCAATTCCAGTTGGTTTCACTATTCATAACATTGAATTGACACTTGGTCAGGGTGGACAGCTTGTTCGTTCTGCTGGTGCTAGTGCAATGATTGCAGGTCGCGAAGGTGACTACGTTATCGTTCGCTTGCCTTCAAGTGAAATGAGAAAGATTAACGGAAAGTGCTACGCTACAATCGGTGTTGTAGGAAACGAAGAGCACATGAACGTTAAGCTTGGTAAAGCCGGTCATAAACGCTGGATGGGTATCCGCCCTACAGTACGCGGTATGGCTATGAACCCGGTTGATCATCCACTTGGTGGTGGTGAAGGTGCTGGTAAGGGACGTAACCCAGTTACTCCTTGGGGACAGCCTTGTAAAGGTTACCAGACTCGTAACAAGAGAAAGACTTCTAGCAAGTTCATTGTTAGTCGTCGTAAGAAGTAGTCGCAGAGGAGATAATCGTGTCAAGATCTGTTAAGAAAGGACCTTTCGTAGAGAAATCACTTTACAAAAAGGTTCAGGCAATGAATAAAGAAGCAGACAGAAAAATGATTAAAACATATTCTCGCTGCTCAACAATAATCCCAGAGATGGTAGGTAATACAATCTCTGTTTATAATGGTAAATCATGGATTCCTGTGTATATTACAGAAAACCTTGTTGGACACAAGCTTGGTGAATTTGCACCAACTCGTACATTCAAGGGCCATGGTGGTTCAGACAAAACTGCCTCTAAAGGCTAATAAATAGGTGGATATTATGGCTGAGAAAAAAGGTTATGTAGCCACTTCTAAGTTCCTGATTGCATCTCCAACAAAGGTTCGCCCAGTTGCTCATGTAATTAATCAGAAATCCTATACTGAAGCTATGGCTATCTTGGCAAACATGCCACAGAAAGGTGCAACTTTGATTAGTGCTACTTTGAAGTCTGCTGCTGCAAATGCACTTAACCAGAACAGTAAGTTGGATGAAGATATGCTTTACGTAAAAGAAATTAGAGTTGATGAAGGTCCAAGACTCAAGAGAGTTTGGTTCCGCGCACGTGGTCGTGCAGATCAGCTTTTGAAGCGTATGTGTCATATTACCGTCATCGTTGACGAGAAGGCGGGGGAATAAAGTGGGACAGAAAGTTAATCCTATTGGTTTGCGCCTTGGCGTAAACAAAACATGGCAGTCACGCTGGTATGCAGATCCACGTGAATATGCAGATTTAGTTCTTGAAGACATCAAAATTCGTAAGATGGTTGCTGATCTTCCAGAATGTAAAAATGCTGATATAGCTGAGATTGAGATTGTTCGCCATCCACAGCGCGTTACAATCGTAATTCACACAGCTCGCCCAGGTGTAATTATTGGTGTTAAAGGTGCATCAATCGAAAAGATTAGTGCAGATATTCAGAAGCAGCTTACAAAGAAAGTTCAGATCAAGATTAAGGAAATCAAGCGCGCTGACTTGAACGCAAACTTGATTGCTCAGAATATTGGTCGTCAGCTTGTAGGTCGTGGTTCATTCCGCAAGGCTATGAAGCAGGCTGTAAGCAACGCTATGCGTGCTGGTGCACAGGGTGTAAAGGTTCGTCTTAGTGGTCGTCTCGGTGGAGCAGATATGTCTCGTACTGAAGAGCACAAGGAAGGACGAGTTCCTCTTCATACACTTCGTGCTGATATCGACTATGGTACATACGAAGCTCTTACTACATACGGTAAAATCGGTATTAAGGTATGGGTTTACAATGGTATGAACTACGGTATCGATCACAACGAAGATGCTGGTCAGCTCGTTAAGAAACCAAGACGTCCAGCTCGTCAGGCAGCTGAAAAGACTGAGGGTTCTGAACCTGCTAAAAAGGCAAGGAGTTAGTTATGCCACTTAGTCCAAAAAGAGTAATTCACCGTAAGGTACAGCGCGGTCGTGAAAAAGGAAATGCGACACGCGATAATAACATTGATTTTGGCGAGATTGCACTTGTTGCAATGGAGCCAACCTGGCTTGATGCCAGAGTAATCGAGGCAGCCCGTGTTGCCATCAACCGTAAGTTGGATCGTAAAGGAAATGTTTGGATTCGTATTTTCCCAGACAAGCCTATTACAAAGAAACCAGCTGAAGTTCGTATGGGTAAGGGTAAGGGTGCTCCAGATCACTGGGCAGCTGTTATCAAACCGGGTATGATTTTGTTCGAAGTTGGAGGCGTAGATATTAAGCTTGCACACAGAGCTCTTGAGCTTGCAGCTGATAAGCTTCCAGTTATAACAAAGATTGCTTACAAGCCAACACGCGACTAGGAGGAATAAGATGGCTGATTCAAAGAAAAAGAACGATAAAGAACTGTCTTATAAAGAACTCGTAGCTAAACGTGATGAGTTGAAAAAGGAATACATGGATCTCCGTTTCAAGATGGTAATTTCCCATGTAGATAACCCAATGCAGAAACGTACTATGCGCCGCGAAATCGCACGCCTTAATACGTTTATCCGTGCGAAAGAACTCGCCGGCGAGAATAAGTAGGAGCTGAACCGTGGAAGAGAATGCTGTTCAGACTGTAAAGACTGCAAAACGTTCATTTGTTGGACTTGTTACATCAGACAAGATGGATAAGACTGTTGTTGTAACAATTTCATCAAAGAAAATGGATCGTCTTTACAAGAAATATGTAACAAGATCTAAGAAGTACATGGCACATGATGAAACAAATGATGCACATGTAGGTGATACAGTACGTATCGTTGAATGTCGCCCACTCAGCAAGAATAAGTGCTGGCGTGTAGCTGAAATCATTGAGCGTGCTAAATAAGCGAAGGAGTTAGAATTATGATTCAGATGCAGTCATGTATGACAGTTGCTGATAACTCTGGAGCTAAAATTGCTCAGTGTATTAAGGTTATCGGCGGTTCACATCGCAGATACGCTGGTATCGGCGATATCGTAGTAGTAGCTATTAAGGATGCAATTCCTACATCTACTATCAAAAAGGGTACAATTGAGAAAGCTGTAATTGTACGTCAGGCAAAAGAATACCGTCGCCCAGACGGAACTTACATTCGTTTTGATGATAACGCTTGTGTTATCGTTGACGATAGCAAGAACCCTAAGGGAAAGCGTATTTTCGGACCTGTAGCTCGCGAGCTCCGTGATATGGACTTTATGAAGATCATTTCACTCGCTCCGGAAGTTCTTTAAGGAGTAATGAATATGTTGACTAAATCAAAAATCCGCAAGAACGATACAGTAGAAGTAATTGCCGGAAAAGATAAGGGAAAGCGTGGAGAAGTTGTTCGCGTTGACCTCAAGAAAGAACGTGTTGTTGTTTCTGGTGTAAATATCGTAAAGAAGGCAATGAAAAAGAAGAGTCAGCAGGATCAGGGCGGTATCGCTGAGATCGAAGCTCCTCTTAATATTTCAAATGTAGCAATCGTATGTAAAAAATGCGGTGCTACAAAAATTGGTTATAAAATCGACGGCGATAAAAAAGTTCGCGTTTGTCGTAAATGTGGAGATGTTCTGTAATGGCAAATTACGTACCTCGGCTTAAGAAAGTCTATAAAGACGAAATCGCACCGGCTCTTATGAAAGAGTTCAGCTATACAACTCCGATGCAGATTCCTGCAATTAAGAAGATTGTTGTAAGTATGGGTGTTGGTGAAGCTCTCACAAATAAGAAACTCCTTGATGCCGCAGTAGCTGACTTGACTGCAATAACAGGTCAGAAGGCTGTTAAGACAAAGGCAAAGAAGAGTATCGCTAACTTCAAATTGCGTGAGGGCAATGAAGTGGGTGCAATGGTAACATTGCGTGGTGACATTATGTATGAGTTCCTTGATCGTCTCATTAATGTTGCGTTCCCACGTATTAAGGATTTCCGCGGAATCAAAGCAACTGGTTTTGACGGACACGGAAATTTCTCTGTTGGTATTACTGAGCAGTTGATATTCCCAGAAATCGACTTTGATAAGATTACAAAGATTGCTGGTATGAATATCACTTTTGTAACAAGTGCAAATACTGATGCTGAAGCTAAGTCACTTCTTACAAAGTTCAATATGCCTTTCCGCAAGTAGGTGAAGTATGGCAAAGAAATCATTGTTAATTAAAGCAGCCCGCAAACCTAAGTATGCAACAAGACAGTACAATCGCTGTCAGATTTGCGGTCGTCCACGTGGATATTTGCGTAAGTTTAAGATGTGTCGTATCTGCTTCCGCAAATTGGCAAGCGAAGGCCAGCTTCCTGGCGTAACAAAATCTAGTTGGTAGGAGATAGAAATGAGTGCATCAGATCCAGTAGCAGACATGCTCACAAAGGTTCGTAATGCGGCTATGGCCCGCCACGAGAAAGTAGATGTTCCTGCATCAAAACTTAAGCTTGAAATCGTTAAGATTCTCAAGACAGAAGGATACATCAAAAACTTTAAGAAGATTCAGGAAGAAGGAAAGAACACACTTCGTATTTTCTTGAAATATGATGATGATAATAATCCGGTAATCCATGGTGTTAAGAAAATTTCTACACCAGGTCGCCGTGTTTATTCTGGCTACAAAGATTTGCCACGTGTTTATAACGGATATGGTACAATCATCGTTTCAACTTCTGCTGGTGTAACAACTGGTAAGAAAGCTTCTGAAAAGATGGTTGGTGGCGAATTGGTATGTACTGTTTGGTAATAGGAGGAGGAAGAAATGTCTAAAGTAGGTAAGCTTCCTGTTGCTATTCCAGCAGGCGTTACAGTTACAGTAGCAAATGGTCTTATTTCTGTAAAAGGACCAAAAGGCGAACTCAAGCAGAGTTTCCATGATGAAATCGAAATCAAAGTTGAAGGAAGCGAAGTTCTTCTTACAACTAAGAACGATGCTAAGCAGACTAATGCTTATCATGGACTTTACAGAAGCCTTATCAACAACATGGTAAAGGGTGTTACTGATGGATTCACAAAAACACTTGTAATTACTGGTGTTGGTTACCGTGCAGAAGTAAAAGGTAAAGAACTTGTAATGAACCTGGGTTACTCAAGTGACTACATTGCAATTATTCCTGACGGACTTACAGTTGTTGCAACTCCAGATGGAAAATTGACTGTAACAGGTATCGACAAGCAGTTGGTTGGAGAATTCTGTTCTCAGATTCGTAAATTGCGCAAACCTGAACCTTACAAAGGAAAGGGTATCCGCTATGAGACAGAAGTTATCAGACGTAAAGTCGGTAAGACTGGTGTTAAATAAGGTGAAGCTATATGTTTAAGAAAATGAACGATAAAAACAGAAAACGCTTGCACAGAAAGATTCATATCCGTAAGTCACTTTTCGGAACTGCAGAAAGACCTAGAATGTCTATCACACGCAGTAATAAGAACATTTCAGTACAGGTAATTGATGATAATGAAGGAAAAACTTTAGCTTCAATTTCAACTTTGGAAAAAGAATTTGCAGCAATTAAGCCTAATACTGAAGGTGCTGCAAAGCTCGGTGAAGCTTTTGGTTCACGCCTTAAGGAAAAGAACATCTCTAAAGTTGTTTTCGACAGAAATGGTTACTTGTACCATGGTGTTGTAAAAGCTTTCGCTGATGGTGCCCGTAAAGCTGGTATCGAATTCTAGGAGTTATTATGGAACATCAGAAAAACTTTGATAAAGATCCAAAAGAGAAGGAGTTCGTAGAAAAACTCGTAACTCTTAACAGAACATGTAAGACTGTAAAGGGTGGACGTCGTATGTCTTTCTCTGCTCTTACTGTTGTTGGAGATGGAAAAGGTCGCGTAGGATACGGACTTGGTAAAGCTAATGACGTATCTGAAGCTATTAAGAAGAGTATTGATCGTGCAAAGAGAAATCTTGTTGTAATTCCTATGAAGAACGGCACTTTGCCACACGAAATCATTGGAAAATACAAGAGTTCTGAAGTATTGCTTAAGCCAGCTTGTTCCGGTACTGGAATTATCGCTGGTGGTACTGTACGTGCAATTATGGATGCAGCTGGTGCAACAGACGTTCAGTCTAAGTCTTTGGGGTCTAACTCAGCAGTTAATGTAGTACGTGCTACATTCGATGCTATCTCAAAGCTTATGGATGCTAAGAAGGTTGCTGCCAATAGAGGTAAAACTCTTGACGAGTTGTGGGGTTAATGTATGGCTAAACAGTTGAAAGTTACATTAATTAAAAGCGTAATTGGACAGAAGCCTGAGAAAAAGGCAACTGTTCGCAGTCTTGGACTTAAGAAGATTTCTTCTTCTAACACTCTCCCAGACACAGACGCTGTTCGCGGTATGGTTGCTGCTGTATCACACTTGGTAAAGGTAGAGGAGATCTAAAATGGCAGAATACAATCCAATTCTTAGCGCTCCTCAGGGTGCTAACAAAAATCCTAAGCGTGTTGGTCGTGGTTCTTCTTCTGGACTCGGTACAACTGCTGGTAAGGGTAATAAAGGTCAGCAGTCACGTTCTGGTAAGGCTGGTCCTTATGTAGGATTTGAAGGCGGACAGATGCCTCTTTACAGACGTATCGCTCGTAAAGGTTTCTCAAACTATCCTTTCAAGAAAGAATACGTTTGTATCAATGTAGAATTGCTTGATGCAAAATTCGATGATGGTGCTACTGTAGATAAGGCTGCTCTCGCAGAAAAGGGATTCCTTTCTTTGAAGAGTAACCCACTCGTAAAGATTCTTGGAAACGGCGAAGTTACAAAGAAATTGAACGTTGTCGTTGATAAAGTTTCTGAATCTGCAAAAGCAAAAATCGAAAAGGCTGGTGGTTCAGTAAAAACTGCTGAAGCATCTGCTGAAGAAGCAAAATAAGGCGGAGTAGAACATGGCAAGCAATCCAATTATAAATATGTTTAAAGTTAAAGAAATAAGAGACCGTTTGTTCTTTACTTTCCTGATTCTGGCAGTTTTCCGTTTGGGATCTGTTCTTACAGTACCAGGAATTGATGCAAATGTTCTTATTAAATACTTTGACGATTTAGCTGCGCAGAATAAGAATGCATTCGCCAGTTACATGGACTTCTTCGTAGGAGGAGCTTTCTCTAACTTCTCTATCTTGATGCTTGGTGTAATGCCTTATATCTCTATGCAGATTATTATGCAGCTTGCTGTGATTATTTTCCCGTCACTTAAACGTATATCTCAGGAAGATGGTGGCCAGAGAAAGATTGCTCAGTATACACGTATCGGAACAATCATTGTCTGTGTTATCCAGGCCTGGGGTATGTCTGTTTATGCAAACAGTATCCCTGGTTGTATCGTTCTCGAGAATAAGATGGCTTTTAAGGCTCTTTTCCTTGTAACTGTTACAACTGGTTCTATGGTTACTGTTTGGTTAGGCGACCAGATTACAGCTCGTGGTATTGGAAATGGTATTTCAATGATGATCTTTGCAGGTATCGTAGCCCGCTTACCTAATGCAATTGTTGAGCTTTCACAGAAAGTAAAAGCAGGCGAGATTCAGCTTGTGTTTGTTATCCTTGTAATCATCATGTTCATTGCAATTATCGGACTGGTAATTTTTGAAGAATCAGGTCAGAGAAAGATTCCTGTACACTATGCAAAACGTGTTGTAGGAAGAAAAATGTATGGCGGACAGAGCACATATATTCCTTTCAAAGTAAACCCTTCAAATGTTATTCCTTTGATTTTTGCAAACTCAATTCTTACAATGCCTTTGATGTTTGTTCAGTCAGTCGCAAAGGGAGAAAATTCTGCAAGATGGCTTGGTTCTGTCGCAAGAGTTCTTACTCCTAACGGAATTTGGTATAATATATTGCTTGTTACTCTTATTATCTTCTTTGCATACTTCTACACTCAGGTAACCCTGAACCCTACTGAAATCGCAAAGAACATTCGTGAAAACGGCGGCTCCATTCCGAATGTACGCACAGATAAAACAGAAGAGTATCTTGCAAAAATATTGAATAGACTTATATTACCTGGTGCATTGTTCCTTGCTTTGATTGCTATTATTCCAACCCTCATTCAGAGCTGGTTTGGATTCCCACAGTCAATCAGTCAGCTTATGGGAGGAACTTCACTTATCATTTTGATTGGTGTTGATCTTGATACAATGAGTCAGGTTGAAGCGCTTCTTAAGATGCATCACCATGAAGGACTTACAAAGAAGGGCAAAATCAGATCACGAAGTCTCTAGAAAAAAATCTAAGAATTTCGTGAATTAGCAGTAGAAAAGAACTGGGAATATGTGATATATTATCTTTTACCGAATTGCTCTCATTGCGAGGTGCTTATGATTCGGTAAAATATTCTCATGGGGGCTTTTATATGAAAGTACGAACCAGTGTAAAACCTATCTGTGACAAGTGTAAGGTTATTAAAAGAAATGGTATTATTCGTATCATTTGTTCAAACCCAAAACATAAGCAGAGACAGGGCTAAGGCTTAAGGAGAAACAGATGGCTCGAATTGCGGGAGTTGATATCCCTAATAAGCACACAGTTGTTGCTTTAACTTATATTTATGGTATTGGTCGTTCATCAGCTGCAGAAATCTGCGAGAAAGCTAAGATTGAGCCTACAAAAATGGCAAATGATCTTACACAGGATGAATTGGCAAGAATTCGTGAAATCATGGATGCTGAATACAAGACTGAAGGACGTCTCCGTTCTGAAATCGGTCTTAATTTGAAGCGCTTGATGGATATTGGTTGCTATCGTGGTCTTCGTCACAAGCATGGTCTTCCAGTACGCGGTCAGAGAACTCGTACAAATGCACGTACTCGTAAGGGTAAGAAGAAGACTGTTGCTAACAAGAAGAAAGCATAAGGCGGAGGATAGATAATGGCTACCGTTAAGAAACGAAAGGAAAAAAAGAGCGTATACGAAGGAAATGTTTATATCCAGGCTACGTTCAATAATACTATCGTAACTGTAACAGATATGAAGGGAAATGCTCTTTCTTGGGCATCTTCAGGCGGACTTGGATTCCGTGGAGCAAAGAAATCTACTCCATTTGCTGCTCAGTCAGTTGCTGAAACAGCACTTCAGAAGGCTGCTAGTTACGGTTTGCGTGAAGTTCACGTGTATGTAAAGGGACCAGGAATGGGTCGTGAAAATGCTATCCGTTCTATTGGTGCTATGGGCTTGAGAGTAAAGTCTATTTCTGATGTTACTCCAATTCCTCACAATGGCTGTCGTCCTCGTAAGACTCGACGCATGTAAATCTTAAGGAGAATACGTTATGGGTAAAAGCACACAGCCTCTCTTAAAGAGATGTAAAGCCTTGGGTATCAATCCTGTTGTAATGGGTTATACAAAGGAATCTAAGAGAAATCAGAAAGAAGTTAGACGCGCTAAGAAGTCTGAATACGGTCTTCAGCTTACAGAAAAGCAGAAGCTTCGCTTCATTTATGGTGTTCTCGAAAAGCAGTTCCGCAAGTACTATGTAATGGCTACAAAAAAGACTGGCGTAACTGGTGAAGTTTTGCTGCAGATTCTTGAATCTCGTCTTGATAATGTTATCTATAGAATGGGATTCGCTAAGACTCGTCAGCAGGCTAGACAGATGGTAAGTCATGGTCACATTACTGTAAATGGAAAGAAGGTTGATATTCCTTCTTACCTTGTAAAGGTAGGCGATGTAATTTCTGTCAAAGAAGAAAGCAGAGCTTCTGCTGGAATTAAAACAATTGTTCTTGCAAATAGCGATAACAAAGTTGTTCCTGGCTGGCTTGAAGTAGATGCTGAAAAATTTACTGGAAAGGTTGTAAGCTTGGCTGCACGTTCAGACATTGACTATGCAGTTAAAGAGAACCTTATTGTTGAATATTATTCTAAATAATAAAGAGGAGTTTAGATGGCTCGCAAAAACTTGCTTAAAGGTTTCAAAAAACCTAAAGGTATTTCATTTGAACCGATTGATAGTACCAATCCTAATTACCAAAAGTTTTATGCCTACCCGTTTGAAACAGGTTTTGGTACAACAGTTGGAAACACTTTAAGAAGAGTATTGTTGTCATCTATCCAAGGTTATGCAATTACCTCTATCCGTATTACATCTTATGATGAAAGTGGTATTTCACATGTAATTTCAAGCGAATTTGAAGCAATTCCAAATGTAGCTGAAGATACACTTGAAATCATCAATAGTCTTAAGATGATACGGTTATGCTTGCCGGAAGACGTTGAATCAGACACTATTCAGTACGAGTTCAAAGGTCCTGGCGTAGTAAAGAGTGATGATTTTGCGAAGGACGGACAGCTTGAAATCAAGACTAAAGATCAGGTTATCTTTACAATGATGGAAGGCGCTCAGCTTGATATTGAAATTCAGGTTGACCTTGGTAGAGGATACGTACCTGCTGAAACGAATGAACATTACATAGAAGTTGTTGGTACAATTCCTATGGATGCCATTTTTACTCCCGTTCCAAAGGTAAAATATTCTATTGAGCCATGTCGTGTAGGTCAGAGAAATGACTACGACAAGCTTGTTCTTGAAATTTGGACTGATGGAACAATTACACCTGTAAATGCGCTTGGTGAAGCTGCAAAAATTGCAAAAGATCATTTTTCGATTTTCATCAACTTTAATGACAGCGAAATTTCTGGTGGTGATGACGGTGATGAAGGTGATAAAATTATCAGCAAGGTTCTTAACATGTCCGTTGAGGAACTTGAACTTTCAGTTCGTTCATCAAATTGTTTGAAGAATGCAAATATTCGTACAATCGGCGAATTAACAAAGAAGACTGAAGATGACATTGCAAAGACAAGAAACTTTGGAAAGAAGAGTCTGCAGGAAATCAAGGAAAAGCTCCAGGAATGGAACCTTACACTTGGTATGACAGATTACAGTCATCTGAAGAATGCTGCCAATATTATAAAGCAGAAGGAAGAAACAGATGAATCATAGAAATGGTTTTAATCCGCTTTCACGTACAACAGCACATCGTCGTGCTATGTCACGCAATATGGTAACTTCGCTCTTCAGATATGAGCGTATTACTACAACTAAATCAAAGGCTCTTGAAGTAAGAAAATCTGCTGAAAAGCTCATTACAAGAGCAAAAGAAGATACTGTACACAATCGTCGTGAAGCTGCAAAGTTTATTCAGGATGAAAAGATCTTGAATAAGCTTTTCACAGAGATTGGTCCTCGCATGAAGGAAAGAAACGGTGGTTATACACGTGTTCTTAAGCTTGGATATCGTCAGGGTGATGCTGCAGATGTTGTAATTCTTGAGTTGGTTGACTATAAGCTTGACGCTGAAAAGTCTGAAGAGAAAAAGCCTGCTAAGAAGGCTGATGCATCAAAGGCAAAAAAGCCTGCTGCTAAGAAAGCACCTGCAAAGAAAGCTTCTGAAAAGAAAGAAGAAGCTCCAGCTAACTAAAGGAGTTCGATATGTCAAAGAACCATCGTGGATCTGGAATTCGATCATTACCTGCACACGGAAGAGGAACTTGTGCTATCTGTGGAAAAACAGATATTAAAGTTCTTTGGGAAAAGGAAATTAATGGTCAGACTGTAAATGTTTGTAAGTTCTGCAACGCTAAGCTCAAGAATGAAGCTCGCGTAGAAGCAAGAAAAGCAAAGCCAGCTGCAGAAGAAGCTGCTGCTGAGGCTCCTGCTGCAGACGAAACTCCAGCTGAAGCTGCTGAGTAAGTTCTGTTTTTACAAACTTTGTAAACCGTCATCTGTGGGTGACGGTTTTTTTGTTTTATTGCCTTGAAAGAAACGGGAAGTTGAAATATAATTAATAGTCAATGAGCGTAGCAACTAGTCATCACATTTCCAGATATTATGATTATTATCGTGATAAGGAAATTGTTTTTACAAAAGCAAATCTTAAGTCTCTTCGTATAGATCCAAGACAGATTTATCTCAAAAGTAATGGTGGGCAGTGGCCTTGCATTATTAACTCTTCTTCTTTACAGCAGGCTAAGGTTATTATTGGTACCTCAAGTGGAATTTATACAACAATTCAGAAGAATAGAACGGCTCCTATAAGTATTCGTTATTGTTTTTTTGATCAGAATAATGAGCCAATTCAATTTTCAGTAAATTGTAGTGTACTTGAAATTAAACCATTCCAGGGTTCTAATGAACTTGCAATGCTCACATTAAGCTTTACTCAGCGTCCGCCGGATGATTTAATTTTACGAATCGGGGAATTCATAGAAGTAAATGAAAATTTCCAGAATCGTAAAGAAGAAAGAATTGCAATTAATGAAAATTCTTTACGTCTTTTGAATATACCTAAAGAAGAATCTTATATTTTCATTGCGGGAGTTCCAAGAAAGTGTATCCTTAAGGATTTGTCTTTTGGTGGAGCTAAAGCTATGCTTGTTGGAATTCCAAAGTTCCTTGAGAATAAGGCAGTAGATTTGCGATTATTCTTTATTGACACAAATGAAAAAATCTCTCTGCAGGGAGTAATAAAGAATTCTGATTTCTTGCCTGGTCGTAAGGATATTTCTATTGTTCATATAGAATTCATTCCAGATGAAATTCCTATGACTTATAAGTTTCATATAAACAGTTATATTACTTCTTATCAGAAACAACTGATTCAGAATCAGATCAATAATAAGGCTGCGGCTGAAAAAGCAGAAGCTGAAGCAGCTGCAAAAAAAGCTGCCGCTGAACAGAAGGCGGCAGAAACTGCTGCTGCACAAAAAGAAGCAATGGAACATAAACTTCAGGCACAGGTTGCAACTATTGGTGGAAGACCTATACCAGGCCAGGCTGCAGCTCAGGCTCAGGCTAGAGTACAGTCATCTGTTTCTAATACAACAAACTAATTTTTTTATAAGTGGTAAATTATGAATCCTTCAAATCCATTGGAATCTATTTATTATATTAACATTCCAAAACTCGAACTAACTTCATGTAATTCTTTTGAAATTGATCCGACTATTCCGCTTCCAGTTCAGAAGAAAGTAAGTGAGGCATCTGGCAATTTTAATCCGCAGGAGATTGAACCTGAACAGATTTTAGCCGGAATGCTTACAATTCTTGCTTACGATTCTAAAAATGCACATCTGGATTATTATCGTTCAATTCTCAAAAAGGTAAAACCAAATCTTAAAAAGGAATTGTGTGAAGCAGCTATTCTTAAAACTAAGAATGAAGATTATGATCTTGCAGAAGAAATATTCCGCGCTCTTATTGGTTTTGATCCTGATGATGTAGCAATTATGCTTAATATGGCATTGTTCCTTGATCAGAGGGCTGATTCTTATAGAAATTCAGGTCTTTTTGATGATGCTGATGCTTATGATGCAGATGCTTATTCATATTATGAACAGGCAATGAATGCGGAGCCACCACTTCCGGATGTATATTTTAATGTTGGCTTTTATTATATGAAGCAGCATAAATATCGTGAAGCAAAAGATTCTTTTGAAACTTATCTTGCACTTACATGTGAGACAAGTGACGAAGAAATGGGCGAAAATGGTGTTTACAAAAAGGAACGCGCTCAGGAAATTATAAACAATATCAATAATCAGAATATGGATGATGAGTCTTTTAAGGCTGCTTATGATTTGATTTCAAGCGGACAGGAAGAAAAAGGCCTTGAGCAGATCCGTGACTTTTTGCAGAGTAATTCTAAGGTTTGGAACGGCTGGTTTATGCTTGGATGGGGTTTGCGCCGTTTGGAAAGATATTCTGAGGCAAAACAGGCTTTTCTTGAAGCTCTTAAATGTGGAGGAGATACTAATTCTGATACATATAATGAGCTGTCACTTTGTTATGTTCAGGAGCATGATTTTGATGAAGCAAAAAAATGTCTTATGAAGGCATTTGAGCTTGAACCTGAAAGTACAAAGGTTATTTCAAATTTAGGTTATCTTGCATTAGCACAGGGGAATAAGCAGGAAGCAAGAAATTACTTTACTACAGTACTTGAATTTGATCCAAAAGATAAGATTGCAGCAAATGAACTGTTAAAATTGGAATCTACAGAGAATTAGGTGGTAAAGCTAAAAATTGCTTTCGCAATTTTTTTAACGCTTTGCTATTGACCAAGGCCCACTAGTGGGCACACACAGGTGTCGCCTTCGGTGATGCCGTTTTTTTTGTACCAGCCTTGCGGAACTTCAAGTGCGTAACGTACAGAAACTGTACTAATGATAGAAGCAGTACTGTAAGGTGTCATATCAAAAATATTACGGATTCTACCTTTTGAATCTATGTAAGCAATTGAAAGCGGGTGTGGTGTATTTTTCATCCAGAAAGAAAGAATCTGATCGTTTTCAAATACAAATAACATTCCGGTTCCATCTGGTATGTTTTTTCTTTCCATAAAGCCGTGATTACGGTCGTCAGGTTTTTCTGCAATTTCTGCCGAGACAGTGATTTTTGTGCCATCCTGTCTCACAATCTGAATATCTTTCACAGGTAATTTTTTTGTCTTACATGAAAGAAATGGGGAAAGAAGAAGGATTGTTGTGATAATAAGAATTGTTTTTTTCATTTATTATAATCCATCCAGGAACATTTCGCGGGTTATTTCTGTTGGGGATTTTTGAATATTGGAATAATTTTGGGTCTGTTCAAAAATCTTATTGTCTATATATTTTAAGGTTAGAGGTTTTTCCAGACTCATTGTAACATCGTCATCTTTCCAGATTGCTGCCTGTGGACTAAAAGTGTCGGGTTCTCCGTATTTTTCAACCAGTTTAGTAAAAATGCTGTAATAATCCATTTTTTCTGGGTTTACATTGATTGTAATGATGTAAAGTTCATCGAAAGAAAACTGAAACCAGCATCTTTGAAGAAAATTGGAACCAAGTCCATGTTCTGCATCTGTTTCAATTAAAGTTTTACTTGAGTTTGGGATAAGTGAAACATCACGGTCTCCGTGATATCCAAAATCGGGATCTTTTACAAGGTTTTCTTTAGTTTCATCAAGACTCATTCCCAGTTCTATATTTTTATAGCCATGAGGAAGGCTTTCTGCTGTGAGAAAATTCATAAAAACTGTAAATAAAGTGAGAATAAAGATTTTTTTCTTTAAAGAAATCATAGTTTAATTATCGGAAGATAATTATTTTTTTATATTATTTTGTTTACGATAGAATGCTGCTGCTTTCATAACTTCAGAAGCATCTTTTATGAATACTTTACCGTTTTCTATGCGAATCTGGTCGTAGTTTTCGAAATCGTAAATTGCCTTTGCCTGATACTGACTTGCAAGTCCACACATATTTGCAAGGTCTTTTGGAGTAAACTCAGTCTGCATTGAAACTTTTGAAAGACCAATTTTTACGCGCTGTTTTTCAAGCTGAAGAGAAAGCATATCAAGCATTTTTGCAAGTGGTTCCTGAAGAGATGCATTATCAAGTTGACGGTACATAGACCAGAGACGATCTGCAAGAGTTGTTGTAAGCTTGGCTACCAGCTGAGGCTGTGTTGCAACCATCTGATTAAAGTTGGAACGGTTGATAACCATAAGTGTACAGTCACTGTGGGCGATTGCATTTGCTGAACGCGGCTTATTTTCGATAAGTGCCATTTCACCAAACATATCACCTTTTTTAAGCACTGCAAGTGTTACTTCGTTACCGTTTACAACTTTAGTGATTGAAACTTCACCGCGCTGAATGATGAACATATCAGAACCGTTCTGAGCCTCAGAGAATATCATTGTGTCTTTTGGGTACTGACGTGATGCTTCTGCTGTAGGTTCAAAATATACTGCATGGGTTTTTGGTTTAAGGGCTACAAATTTCTGTTTAGCAAGATCTGCGTTTGGACCTTCAGGTTTTGTTTTTAAATACTGATAGTAGGCAAAAACAGCAACATCAGGTAATGCATTCTTTTCATAAAAATTTGCTACCTTGAAAATCTGCTCGTGTGTATCCTGAACTACAGAATGAAGAGTTGCTTTTGTAAGCATTTCGTTCATTACGCGCATTCGGTTTGCAAAAGTTTTGATGATTTTAAGAGCTACAGGTGTGTTCTGAGAAATAAGTTCCGGATACTGATCTTTGCGAACGGAAATTGCCATAACATCTGTTGAGGCAATGGCAGTTTCGATCTGAAGATGATCTGACATACATGGAACTACACCAACGAAGTCTCCAGGACCGTATACTGTAGGAGCAAGCCCTGAGCCTGAAGCTTTGAAGCACTGTACGTTACCTTTTTGTATGATGTAGAAGTGGTCTGTGTTTTCTTTTCCTTCTACGACGAGATATGAACCTTTTCTGAAACTAACTATTTGTAACTGCAGCAAGAGCTTACTCTCCTAAATATATTCAATATATAAGTATAGATTTACAATCTAGGTTTGTCAATGTATGTTTAATTGTATAATTGTATATTTAATTATCGACGGAAATTAAGTTTAGTTAAAGTGAAAAAAGTGTTTAAATAAAAATGATTTCGGGCTCCAGATTGAAGCCGAATTTTTCGTAAACGGCTTTTTGCGCTTGTGTGACAAGAGATTTGATATCGGCGGCAGTGGCGCTGCCGGTGTTTATAATAAAGTTGCCGTGGAATGGAGCGATCTGAGCACCGCCGCAGGTCAGGCCTTTGAGTCCGCAGTCATCTATAAGCTTGCCGGAAGGTGCGCCGAAGGAGTGGTTGTTCTTGAAAACGCTGCCGGCGCTCGGGTATTTGAAGTGTCCTTTATTTACGCGTTCGGCAATGTATTTTTTGCAATCTGCTGTTATGCGGTCGTGGGCTGAAGCGCCGGCTGGTGTGAGACGGAAGGTTGCCTGTGTAATGTAAAGTTGATTTTTGTCTTTTGTAGACTGAAAAGGTGATTTTTTATAATCCCAGTCTTTTGAATCAAAGGGGAGTTCAATTTGTTGTGCTTTATTGCCTTTGTATTGAAGGTGGGTTGTAGAATAAAGTATGTCGCTTATTGAACGGTCAAAGCAGCGTGCATTCATATAAACTGCTCCGCCTACTGTTCCCGGGAGTCCTGCAAACTGTTCTGCACCTGTAAGATTTTTGCGGGTACAGAAATCTACAAAAGCTGCCATTGGTACACCACACTGGCAGGTAACAAGAACTGAACCATCAGAAGTAATTTCATCTGGATCGTAAATTATTTCTTTGATTCCTTGTGTAGAAATGATTGCGCCTTCGTATATGCCGTCGGGGTAAACAACGTTACTGGCTCCTCCTGTTACAAAGTAGGGAAGCTCTGCTGAACGTACAGCACTTATTGTTGTTTCCAGCTGCTCATGAGTTTGCGGCGTAATGAAAAGACGTGCAGTTCCACCAACTTTAAATGTAGATTTAGGAGCAAGAGCTTCATTTTCTGTGAAGGGTATTTTTGCAATTTTGAGCATTGATGCAAGGAAATCAAACATGGTTATATTATAGTGGGAATGAGGGTTAGTTGCTAGTTGTTAGC